>JAACET010000059.1 GCA_011682385.1 Actinomycetota bacterium
AGCGCATCTCAATGGTGGTGGGAGTAGCTCAGTCGGTTAGAGCACTAGGTTGTGGTCCTAGGGGTCGTGGGTTCGAATCCCATCTCTCACCCTTTAATTAAAACAAGAAGTTACCTGAAAGCTCCGAAGTCGGCCACTGGACGGGGGGCTGATAGTCCAATCTCTGACGGTTCAAAGGCGCGGTATTGAAAGTCATTTCCCTTTCTGTCTTTCTCTAAAGGTGCGCGGTGGAATTTTATGCAATCTTTTGAAGGCTCGGTAAAAAGTCGAAAGCTCCTCAAACCCAACACCAAAGGCAATGGCTGTTACCGGCATATTAGTGTTTCTCAAGAGTTCCGCTGCCTTTCGCGTGCGCAGCATATTCACATACTTAATAAAACTCCGGCCTATCAGCTTGCGGCAAATATTGGAAAATTGCCGTTGCGAAAGCTTGGCCATCCTAGCTGCATCCGAGAGGCTCTGGGGTTCGTAAAATTGCTCAGCTACATAATCCAATACCTGCTCCACGCGTTCTTTACTGCCGGCTTTGATATCTATCCCAACTGACTTTTTAGATTCCACGGCCAAGCGGTACAGTCTCAATAAAATCGAGGACAGGTATTGCTGCAGGGCTAGATCGAACTTCACCAGCTTGCTGTCCTGTTCATGCAGCATCTGGCGGAGCGTTCTTCTGATCCGCTGGGATCGGTGGGGAGGGACGGTCAGAATCTTCGGCTCGGAAAGTAAAGGATCGGTAAGCTGCTTATTGGCCTTGGCCAAGGCCCGGTCGAAATAGACCACAAATATGGTCATGGCCTTACGTGGCTGATCTATGAACTGGTGCGGCTGGTCAGCCTTCAAAACGATAGCGGTGTTCGCAATGAGTTTATAAACTTTTTTGCCGACTGCACACTGTCCGGCCCCGGAGACGACATACAGCAGGCTATGATAGGGGTGCGTATGCAGCCGAGTCCGGAATTCCGGGCCGTGAACGTGGCTTTCCACCAAAACACCATACGAAGGAAGCGATAAAGATTGTTCCTGTTTTCGCATTTTTCGCCATGTACCCCTTCCATTGAACCGATTATTATACAACAAGTTACAAAATAAGTCAAGCATAATTGCCGAAAACGCAAATCGGATTAATTCCGCATTTGCCAAGACTGTCAGATCAGAGTACAAGATAATATGGCTATGGAGAACCCAACGATACTTCAACAGAAGCCGAAGACCTGGCAGTTCAGCCTACGTAATATTGGCGATCTCAAGGGCCTGGCTGAGCGACTTGGTGTTTGTATCCCGATCAGTGAAGATGTTTCCGTTCTTTCCCAGCCGGTCGAGGTAGGTACGCTAATCGCGCCGAATTCACTGGCCATCCATCCTATGGAAGGCTGCGACGGCGATGCCCAGGGCCGACCGGGAAAGCTTACCCGCAGACGATATGAACGGTTCGCAGCCGGCGGAGCTGGTTTGATCTGGGCTGAAGCAATAGCTGTGGTTCCAGAAGGACGGGCCAATCCGCGTCAACTCTGGCTGAATGAAAAAAGCTTCGAGAGTATGGCCGCTATGGTAACGCAGATGCGAACCATTGGGGCCGAATCACATAGCCGTAGCCATAGACCAATAATTGTTGCTCAGCTTACGCACTCCGGACGGTACTCAAAACCCACCGGAAAGCCTCATCCATTAATTCCTCAACGCGACCCATATCGCGACGCAAAGATGGACCTTCCGGCAAACTGGCCGGTACTTACGGATGAGTATCTGGATAAGTTGCAGGATTTCTATGTGGCTGCAGCCAAGCGAGCCTTTGCGGCGGGCTTTGACGCTATCGATATCAAAGCCTGTCACGGATATCTTATTAACGAAATCTTGGCCTGTCGCAGTCGTGCGGGTAAATACGGCGGAGCATTTGAAAACCGGGTGCGCTTCCTGCTGAAAGTAATCGATAGAATTCGTGAAGAAGTCGGACCGGAAAAGCTCATCACCTCGCGTCTGGGCATCTATGACGCCATCGAATATCCTTTCGGCTGGGGCGTAGATAAAAAAGACCATACCAAACCAGACCTTAGCGAGCCCAGGAAGCTTATCGAGCTGCTGGCCCGGCGCGGGGTGAAGATGCTCAATATCTCCGTAGCCAATCCCTACTACAACCCGCACTATGGCCGACCCTTCAATCAACCTGTGGCTGGCGGGTATGAAGAACCGGAGCATCCGCTGGTTGGCGTGGCTCGGCTAATAAAACTAAGCGGTGAAGTACAAAGATCGTTCCCCGATATGGCCATTGTCGGTACCGGATACAGTTGGCTGCGTACACTTATGCCCTACGTCGGCGCGGGTGCAAAAAAAGAAGGACTGACGACCTTTGTCGGGGCTGGGCGGATGGCCTTGGCTTATCCTGACTTTGCCGCTGATATCCTGCAGAAGGGAAGACTCGATCAAAACAAGGTCTGCATAAGTTGTAGCGGGTGCACTCAGATTATGCGCGATGGCGGCAGGGCGGGCTGTGTTATTCAGGATAACAAAGTCTATGGTCCGATATTCAAACGCGGCAGAATGGGCCATAGGGAAAATCTGGTCAGGCTGGCCCAAAATTGTCGTCAGTGCCAGGAGGCCACCTGCACCCAGGCTTGCCCGGCAGGAGTTGACATTCCTAACTTCATAAACCTGTTCCTCGAAGGAAAAGACCGACAGGCTTACGAAGTTATCCGCAAGGCAAATCTGTTGGCGGAGACCTGCGCGGAATTATGCCCTGTGGAAACACAATGTCAGGGAAATTGCCTGGAACGGTTCATTGGCGATGAGGCCCTGCCCATAGCGGATATACAAAGATATCTTTCAAGCCAGGCAAATCAAAAAGGCTGGAGTAAGATCAGGGTTCCGCAAAAGGCCAGCGGTCAGCGAATAGCTGTTATCGGCGCGGGACCAGCCGGCTTGGCCTGCGCTGTCGAGCTGTTGGAATTAGGGCATTCTGTGACGATCTTCGATAAAGGCGAGCAGCTCGGCGGCATGATTGAATCCGCAATTCCAGTTGATAGGGTTGGAAATTCACTGGATAACGAAATCACAGCTATGTTTGCCGACCTTGCGTCCGAGAGGTTTATCTTCAAGGGCGGCTGTGAACTAAATGGCAATTTCAATCTGGATTCGATAATAAAGGTGGGCTTTGAGGCTGTTTTCATTGGGCTGGGGTTGCCTAAGGTGCTCTCTTCCGGATCGGCCAAGCTCAAGGGCTTGTATGATGCCCTGGAGTTTCTTGCCCTGGCCAAGCGAGATGCTTCGCTGGAACTGACCGGCAAGCAAGTGGCGGTTATCGGCGGAGGCAATACGGCTATGGATGCAGCGGTAACTGCAAAACAGCTCGGGGCTGAGGATGCGTATGTAATCTATCGCCGTAGCTTTGCCGAGATGCCCGCCTGGCCGACTGAGCGGGACAAGGCTCTAAATGAAGGCGTTCATTTCCTGATCCTGACTCAGCAGTTGGATTACAGGTCCGATAATGGCAAGCTAAGCGGACTTAAGCTCTGCCCAACAAAGCTGGGCGAACCGGACGAATCGGGCCGACGCAGACCTATCCCCATTGAATCAGCGAGGTATGAGCTATCGATGGATGTGGTCGTTGAGGCCATCGGCCAGCAAGCGGAAGATAATCTTGCGGATATCTTGACCGGCGTGGAATTGGAAAATGGACTGATAAAAACGCAAAGCGGTTCCTCGCAAACCTCCCGCGAAAAGGTCTTTGCCGGCGGCGACCTCGTGCACGGGGCTGCAACGGTAGTCGCAGCCGTGGCCGACGGAATGAAGGCGGCTGATGAGATTAATGAATTCCTCAAGAAATAAGGACTCTAAAATGCCTGACCGACCGGTTGCAATAATTACAGGGGCCAGCAGAGGCATAGGCAAAGCGATTGCCTTGGAACTCGCAAAGCTGGATTACGATATCGTAATCAGCCATTTCGACTTCGCCAGCGACGGAAAGCCGGACGAATCCATAAGCCGTCAAACACAAAATGAAATACAGGCAACGGGCCCAAAGTGCATTTCCATCAGGGCTGACGTCAGCAGCGCCAGCGACCGCCAAAGGCTCGTCGAACTCACCAAAGGCAAATTCGGCCGATGCGAGATGCTGATAAACAACGCGGGTGTGGCTCCCAGTAAGCGAGTGGACCTGCTCGAAGCGACCGAGGAAAGCTTCGATCGCGTAGTAAGTATCAATCTCAAAGGACCTTATTTTCTGAGCCAGTTGGTTGCAAATTGGATGATCGAACAAAAGAAGGAACATCCAGGGCGTAACTTTCGAGTAGTAAACACCGGTTCTATATCCGCCTACACCAGCTCGCCCGGTCGCGGAGAATATTGCATCTCCAAGGCTGGCGTGGGTATGATGACTGCCCTTTATGCGGATCGGCTGGCAGAATTCGGTATTGGCGTGTTCGAGATTCGCCCAGGGATTATCGCTACGGATATGACCTCAGTGGTTAAGGATAAATACGATAAGCTCATTGCCCAAGGTCTGACGCCCATCAAACGCTGGGGACTGCCTGAAGATATCGCCAAAGCGGTAGGCGCTATCGCAGAAGGCCGGCTGGACTTTTCAACAGGCCAAGTTATCAATGTAGATGGCGGATTTCATCTGAGGAGATTGTGATTCCTCAAAAACAACTTTATTCGTCTGGAGAACAAAGATGGACTGTGAACTTATAACTTTCGGTGAGGCGATGATACGCCTTTCCTCTCCCGATCATAGGCGACTCGAACAGGCACGAACCCTCGACGTGTCGGCGGGTGGAGCTGAATTCAACGTTGCCGCTAACGTCGCCAGACTCGGCCATAAAACAGCCTGGGTCTCAAGGCTTGTCGACACCTGGGCGGGCCAATTTATCGTGAATGAAGCACGCTGCCATGGGGTTAATGTGAATAACATCGTCTGGGAAAAATTCGACGGCGTAGGGCATCTGCGGAATGGTTTCTACCATCTGGAAATCGGAGCCGGACCCCGGGCCAGTGCGGTTACCTACGATCGTGGCTATACGGCCATAAGCCAGATGACTGCTGAGATGGTGGACTGGAAGTCGATTCTTACCAGGACAAAATGGCTGCATATAAGCGGCATAACGCCAGCTCTATCGGACACACTGGCTGAGACCGTTGTCACAATTTTCAAAACAGCCCACGATTGCGGTATCAAAACAAGTTACGACCTGAACTATCGCGGCAAACTCTGGAGTCCTGAGAAAGCACAGGAAGCTAACTCCAAGATAATTCCATATGTAAAAGTCCTTATCGGCAACGAAGAGGATTTTGAAAAATGTATGGGCCTAAGGGCTCAAGGCACCGACCAGAGCTACTCAAAGCTGGAACCGGAAAATTACCGTCTTGTGGCGGAGGAGGCCATAAGACGGTTTCCGAATATTGAGCTTGTGGGTACAACACTTCGTGACGCCAAGACCGGCCTGCTGAATGACTGGAGAACACTTGTTTTTGACGGCAAAAATGTTCATTTGAGCCGAATTTACGAAAACCTCGAACTTGTTGATCGTGTCGGTGGCGGCGACAGTTTTTCAGCCGGTCTGATTTGCAGCCTTCTGGAAGGAAAGTCGCCCGCAGAAGCATGTGAATTTGCCGGGGCATACTCAGCCCTGGCCCATACGTTCCCCGGCGATATCAACTGGGCAACCCGTCAGGAAGTAGAAAAAACCAAGGCTGGCGGCGGAGCAAGAATCAGTCGCTGATAAACAATAATTACACTTAAGGAAAAAACCATGAATCTGGAAAAATCGCTGAGCACACTTTTACGCGACGGTTTTATTTTGGTTTTCAGCCAGGACAAGCTGGATATCGTCAAAACTGCTAAGGCCTTGATATCGGCCGGCATTAATAACATGGAAATTACCTGCCGGATAAGTCGGCCACTTGAAAAAATCAGCCGGCTGGGCAAGGAGTTGCCTGATTTCGTCATCGGGGTTGCGAGCCTTATCGACAATGCACAAATGCTGAAAATCTACAATGCTCAGCATCCGGACGATCCGCTTCCCAGCGTTGATGAAGTTGTTGAAACAGGAGCCGACTATCTTGTCTCCGCCGCCAATTTCAGGCCGGACACATATAAAAAGCATGCAGGCCAAGTAGCCATAATACCCGGCTGCGGCACGGTGAACGAAATAGTTCAGCAGTTTTCACTGGGCGCAAATATGGTAAAAATATTCCCGGCAAAACAGCTCGGAGGAACTGCATTCGTAAAGGCCATAGACCCAGCCATCCATAAGACCATCAGCATCGTGCCCATGGGCGGAACGAACCCAAAGAACATGCCAGATTATATAGATGCCGGTATCCTGGTGCTGGGCGGGTCCTTTAGCGCCATTGACAAGGAAACGCTCCGTAACATATTCGAAAAGCAGGACTACAAGCTGCTGTCTGACGAACTGGTCAAGATCAAACAACTTATTGATGAGGTTCGGGCCAAGAAATGGCCGCAAATCGACTTCGCCACAGCAAGCGTCGAACAGATATCAAAAGCGACCGGCAGGAACTTCAATTTATAAAGGCTTGGTAATGACAACAAGGACCATAGCTGGGCACAAGGTAAACATTTTTAGATACAACTCCGTTATCATCGGAGCTGGTGCTGCGGGCATGAATTGCGCGGTGCATCTTCACGAATTTATGACACGCAAAGGAGTCCAAAACGCTCAGGATAGAATTGCGATAATAACCAGAGGCCTGCCGCTGGGGGCTTCGCGTATGAGCGGCTCGGATAAGCAAACCTATTACAAAATGGGCACAAGCCCTTATGTTGCAGATAGCGCGGAAAGCTTTGCCGCCAGCCTAACGGCCGGCGGGTGCTGCCACGAAGACCTGGTCCTGATTGAAGGTATCGGCTCTTTGCGGGAGTTCTATCATCTGGCTCGCTCCGGCGTGCCGTTCCCACATGATCCGATGGGCTCCTACGTCGGTTACAAGACCGACCATGACCCTTACGAGCGGGCAACATCAGCAGGACCGAAAACAAGCAGGTTCATGAGCCAGTGCTTACAGCGCGAAGCGGAGAATTACGGCATAAAAATACATGACCATCAGGAACTCGCTGAGCTTATTACTGTCGGTGAAGGCAGCAACAAAAGAATCGTCGGCGTGGCCTGTCTGGATACCAGCAAGCTTTCCAACGAGAATTACCAAATCAATGTTTTTCTTTGCGAAAATCTAATCCTCGCTGCGGGCGGTCCGGGCGAGCTTTACGAGACCACTGTTTACCCCAAAGGTCAGATCGGCATTCACGGCCTGGCGCTCAAAGCGGGACTGGCAGCGGAAAATCTTACCGAGTCGCAATTCGGTCTGGCCAGCATCAAGTTCCGCTGGAATGTCTCCGGCACTTACATGCAGGTTATCCCCCGAATCTACTCCACCGAAGCTGGTGGCAGCGACGAACGTGAATTTCTGGCTGACTATTTCCCCTCTATGTCAAAAATGGCCACAAATATATTTCTGAAGGGTTACCAATGGCCTTTCGATCCGCAGCGGATCGAGAATTGTCAATCATCTCTCATAGACGTGCTTGTTTTCAACGAGACTCAAAAGGGTCGACGGGTTTTTATGGACTTCCTGCAAAACCCCATCGGTAACGATTCAATGGAACCCTTTGCCCTCGAAGACCTGGCCGAAGAAGCCCTGGTTTATCTCAAAACCACAGCGGCTTTACAGGAAAAACCCATAGATCGCCTGGCCCACATGAACCCACTGGCTATCGACATATACAAAGACAACGGTATCGATCTGTGGTCGCAACCTTTGGAGATTGCCGTCTGTGCTCAACATAACAACGGCGGATTTGCGGTCAATAAATGGTGGGAGTCGAATATCCCCCACACCTTTGTAATCGGCGAGATGGCTGGTACGCACGGAGTCAAAAGGCCCGGAGGCTCAGCCCTGAATGCCGGACAAGTAGGAGGACTGCGAGCAGCCGAATACATCGTCAATGTATATAACTGCGATATCGTGAAAGATACGAACCATACAGAAACCATAGAAGGACAACTTGATAAACTTCTCACACGCTGGGACAGTTTCAAGCTATCCAAAAATACCCGCGAGGCCAAGGGGGTTATCGCAGAGATTCAAGGCCGTATGACAAAAGCAGGCGGACATATAAGAGAACTTTCCTCAGCCAAAGCAGCTCTACAAGATTCGCTGGCACTCTACGAAAACATTCGCCATCAGGGGCTATCCGTAAACAAAGCGGCGGATATGGTGAAAGCTATTCAGGCGGAACATCTCGCTCTGGCCAGCGCAGGCTATCTCACAGCGATAGTTGAGTTGCTAAGCCAAGGCGGCGGCTCCAGAGGCTCGTATATAGTGGTTTCGGAGGACGGATTGGAAATTCATCCAAATATCCTTAACATTGCCACAGGTAAGCCGCTAAAATTCAAGTCGGAAAACCAGGAGCTTAGACAATCAGTCATTCGACTTATTTGCGATCCTGCCTCGCCAGAGTTGTTTGGACGCGAAACTATCCCGGCAAGAAAAGCCCCCGCGGATCAAAAGGCATTTGAATTGGCCTGGAAGAATTTCAGAGAAGGGAAAATATTCAAAGCTTAAAAAATGAACAAACTAAACAATACAAGGCAAGTTGAAAAACGAATGAAGTGGTGGCACCAGGCCCGCTTCGGCATGTTCGTACATTGGGGGCTGTATTCCCAGTTGGGCAGGCATGAATGGGTAATGAACCGCGAGCGAATCCCCGTGGCTGAATACGACAAGCTGGCCGATAACCTTTCAGGCTAAACCCCGAGCGGCCCGTGACTGGGCCCGGCTGGCCAAAAAGGCCGGCATGAAATATATGGTCATGACGACCAAGCACCACGAAGGTTTTTGCCTCTGGGACACAAAGCAGACCGATTTCAATTCCCTCGCTCGTTCGCCCGGCCGTGATCTGGTAGCTGAATACGTCCAAGCCTGCCGTGAGTTCGGTCTGAAGGTCGGTCTTTATTATTCCCTCATGGATTGGCGTCACCCCGATGGCGCGAGCTGCGCTAAGAACAAAAATGCCCGCAGGCGGTTTCTCGATTTCACCCAGGGCTGTGTCCGCGAACTTATGACGAACTACGGGCGGATTGATGTCCTCTGGTATGACGTGCCTTGGCCTCTCAAAACCGCCCAACAATGGGAAAGTCGAAAAATGAACGCCATGGTCCGCCGTCTTCAGCCGCATATAATTATCAATAACAGGTCGTTGCTGCCGGAGGACTACTGCACACCGGAAGAAAATATAAAGGCAGGAAAAAAAGGCCAGGCTTGGGAGGCCTGCATGACACTCAACGGTGCCTGGGGATATATGCCCTCGGTGCCGGATGAAGATTGGCTGTCGGCCCGTAATGTCCTGGGGATGCTCTGTTCGGTAACCGGCGGCGGTGGAAACTTACTGCTGAACATAGCGGCCAGGCCCGACGGCTCCGTACAAGAACAAGCTAAAAAGATACTTTCCGCTGTCGGCAAATGGCTCGATAAGAATGGCGAGGCTGTCTATGGCAGAGTTGATCGTACCGAGGAGCGATTCGAGTGGCATCCTGCCGGTTCGTGGAATGCGAATAATAATCCTTGGACGCTCAAAGGTCGGACGGCATATTTCTGGGTGACTCGCTGGCCGGGTGAGAAACTGGTTATCGGGGGGCTTAAATCCAAACTCAAAAAAGCGTCTTTCCCAACCACAGGCAGGCCAATAAAGTTTCGCCAGCAGCCTGACCGCCTGGTTCTGCACGGTCTGCCAAAAACGAACCCGGATAAGATCGCAGGGGTGACGGTCATTAAACTCGAGTTCGTCAGCAGGCCGCGACAGGAGCTGGGCTTTGGCACAGTCGCGTCATAGATTAGGCTAGTTGTTATCGAGCAGAAGCGAGAGAAGTCTATCAGCCTCAGAAAAGTCGGGCACAATAATATGAGCCCCGGCCTTGATAAGGCGAGTACGCTTTTGGGTGTTCAAGTCGTGTCTTCTAATTTCATCAGTGGCCAGGCCGACAGCAATACCCTCACGCTTGCGAGACTCGCGTATTTCCACGGGACCATCGCCAAAGACGGCCAACTCGGGTCCCTGCAAACGGTTGTCGTTCATTATCTTGCTCATAACCATCTTCTTGGAATACTTGCTGATGTCGCCGACAGAGCCGTAAATTCGACCTTCAAAAAGGTCCGCATAACCCAAAGCACTGGTCTCGGCAAGAACATCCTCCTGATCGGTACCGCTGGCCAAATACAACCGGATGCCCTTCTTACGTAAGGCCTGCAAAAAGGCCAAGGACCCCTTAATGGTGTAATCGTTTATATCAAGCTGGCCTCGCTTGAACTTACTAATGCGACGCTGGACCATATCCATGAGCACATCGTTGTATATTTTCTTGTAACCGAATTTATCGAGCATCCGCTCAGGCGGTACGAGGCCGAATTCCTTAACCATTTCCACGAGGGCCTCCATCTGCAGAATAGTCTGTATGCCGGTGGAAGTGTCAATATACGCCCGAACGCGATTGACAACTTTGTGATAAAGGGTTTCGTCGGCTGTCCGGTACTTCTCGCCAAGGATGGCCTTCACCATCATGGGCTCCATAATCTCTTCCCAGCCCTGCCTGAGGGTGCTGATAGTGCCGTCGTGATCGAAGAGGGCGTGTTTTATCCGCCCAAAGGGTATCGAGCTGCGCTCATAGCACAACTCGATCTCCGAATCCTCAAGATAATGGGCTTGGCGGATGTCCTCAGCCAACTCCGGCTGGTAGATGTAGTCGGGGTCCCGGCCCAGTTGCAGTATTTCCTGGGGATTTGCTGTGCCGGTCTGAAAAAGCTTTTGGATGGTAACGGCCGCAGTAATATTAGCGAATTCGGCGGCCTCGAAGCTGGTAAAACCCGCGGCTAAACACAGAGCCAAGGCGTTGATGGTGGTATCACCCGCACCAACGGTATCAATTTTTTGCAGTAATTGAATTCCCGGAACCTGACGCGTGCCGGCTGAGTCAACCACCAGGATTCCCCGCTGGCCCCGGGTTACAAAGACCGGCTTGCCGGACTGGGCGTATAAGTTTTCCGCGTAGCGCTTAACGTCCTCCAAGGCCACGACATCGCCGGGTTTAACCTCGGCCCCACTGAGCCGAGCGGCTTCAATATCATTGACCTTGCGATAAATATTACGGAACCTATCTCCGTAGTGCCGGGAATCGACCAATATAATCTTGTCGGAAAATTCATCAAATAGAGAATTAGCTTCATCTATAAATGAAAGGTTGGTAATACTGCCCGGAACCTGTTGATTGAAAATGACAGCGTCGGCTGTCTGTAAAACATCACGCAGGCCTTCCAGCAGAGTTTCATCCGTTGTTTCTGTTCTCTGGTTAAAAACGCCAAAATCAAGCCGGGGTTGTTCATTGCCTTGCAGGTAGCGCTTGCCAAACACAACGGTATCAAAACTCTGCTTTTGTATGGTAAGCCAAGTAGTATCAACACCCAGAATCCCCAGTTGCCGGGTCAGCTCTCGGCCAAAAATGTCATCACCAATAACACCCACCACCTGGATAGCTGTAGGCTCCAGAGCAGCTAAATTGGCCACGATGTTCGAGGCTCCCCCAAGAGTGTAATGCTGTTTGGACACCGCCTGGCCCTGCAGGTTGGTCTCTACCGAAACCTCTGAGCCGCGAGGGTCGAGCATCCAATATGCGTCCAGGCAAAAATCGCCGTAGACCGCTACTTTGACGCCCTTTATCTTGGCCAAAATCTCCTCGATACGTTTCGGTTTCATATAATTGTCACCTTTATGTATAATCAGCTGTTTTGTCGGACTGTTGCGTTGGCGGATTGTGGCCATCGATCAACGTCAATAGGCGAATCAGCCTTCATTATAAAGCCGGTCCGACATAAAATCCATGCCTCAAATACAGTTGAATCAAACGAAAGGGTGGCCAAGGTCTGTCTGGAAAATATTGCCGCCTTTTTCTCCCATAAACATTAGATATCTGTACTCTTGAACTGCGGCAGATATTTCTTATTCTTCCGAAACATCTCCCTGGTCATCTTTTTTATTTCCGCCAGCGATAAAACAGCAGCGGTAAGGGGATCATAGGCGATGGCATGGAAAACCATCGTAGGGTCGCCGGAAAAAGCGGCCTCAACGGCCATCTCCTCAACGGCTACGCTGATATTGTTCAAGGCGGCGCATCGAAGGGTCACAATCTGGAATGGTCTCAATTCCATTGATATATCTCGACCTTCACAATTCATTTTGACATTATCATCACACGGTTCCTCCAGGGTGAACCGAGTCCGGCGGCTGGGCTAAAGACAAACTGGCTTTTACATGCGAACCATATGATTCATACAGTCGTAATATCATTCCCCGGCCATCCTCGGCCAACTTGACGGTATCGATAATGACGGAGGGGCTATCACATTTCACAAATGACCAGTTCGAAGGTAGCTTCCCCGATGAAGGCGAAGATTCCAGGGCGATAACAGGCACATTAAGCTCAGCGGCGGCCTGTACGATGCCTGCTTCCTGAAACGTTCCCGCGTGCGGCAGTAACGAGTAAGTAAACTCATGGTATCCCTGGTCAGCCAATGGATCCGGTGATTGCGGAGATTTTATACAGGTCAGGCGAATGACGTCCTCATGGACGTCGTGGCCATATTTGCAGTCGTTCAGCAGCGATACCCCATATCCGTGCTCAGACAAATCGACGAACCGATGGGCGCAGACCTCGAAACGAGCCAAATCCCAGGAAGTGTTCCAGTGCGTGGGCCTCTTAAGATGGCCGAACTGAACGTTATACGTGGCCTCCGTGGCCCGGATATCCACGGGAAAGGCCACCTTCAGCAGTTGATGATGATCGTGCCAATGGGCCTTCGTTTCAAAATCAATTCGGGGGCTGTTGGCATACAGGACAATCTGCTGGCTGATCGTGCTTTGAGGGCCGTCTCCGATCAGAGGCATCTGCCAATTCAACTCGATGGCCAGGTGCGCAGTAGTCTGCTCGACCACTTTTATAGAAACACACCTCGGATCCGGCAGCGGATATTGCTGATAGTGCAAGTCGATGTCCCAGGCATCGTGGGCCGTGGCCAAGGGACGATCTTCAAAGACCTGCCATTCGTTGGCCACAGCACCTTCGCGAAGCACCTGACGACCATTGAGCTTATCGTAAAGCTCGATGAGTCGGCCCTGCTGGTCCAGACAAAGCCGCCAAAAACGGTTCTCAAGCTGCCGGTGATCTTCACTGGCAGACAACATGGAACCCTGAACGGGCTTCTGAACTGAGGCGTCTATCACGGTCCAGCCGCCAGCGGGAATGGTGACGTCATCCCGCCAAGTACCGTCCGGCAACCGGACCGGGTCGTGGCGATCCCACGAAAGGGTATTAAACAGTACCACCGGCTTGCGGAAACTCGAGGTGTCGATCCGTTCACAAATGACCTTAGCCGCGTCTGCAACCATAGCGTCCGCCTTCTCGGCGATCCGCTCCTGCATCGGCCTGACTTCGTCGCGGTAGACTTCAGTGACCGACGAGCCCGGCAAAATGTCGTGGAACTGACAAAGCAACAGATCCTCCCACATAGAGTCCAGGCTTGCCTTATCAAGCTCGTAGCCATGTGCTGAGGCCAAGCTGGCCAGCCATTCCACATTGTGCAGGCGAATCTCATTCTTGCGATTGGCACGTTTGAGCCAGGCTTGGGTGGTATAGGTACCCCGGTGATATTCGAGGTAGAGTTCTCCATCCCAGACGGGAAGCTGATCGGCCTTGGCCAGGATACGTTCCATCAGGTGGCCGACTTTCTCGTGCTTAATCCTCGGCATCTCGCCGCCAGCGGGCATATC
>JAACET010000008.1 GCA_011682385.1 Actinomycetota bacterium
GGATGCTCAGGCGGCCGGACGTTTCCGAACAACAACGACGCTCCATTGGGAGCGAAATGGAATACAGTATTCCCGGTAACTATGCTACAGTCTCCGTTAACCTCACCAATATCGAAATGGCCTGGTGGAAGCCGGTGGGTACCTGGCAGAGGATTGATGCTGATGTTTCTAGAAATCACGACGAGAATTTATTGGCGGACTTCCTCACCTGGCGTGAAGAATTCAACATGCCCCTGGAATGGTACGCCCTGGCACACTCTGGTGGCGGACGAATGCTTCCGATAAACGCCAGGCTTTTCCGCAAGCTGATGTACGACAGATTCAGCGCAGATATCGATGCCTATGCGCACGAGATGGAAGTGCCCGCCAAGAGCTGGAGTATGGTTACCCCGCCTCCCGACCAACTAGGGTTCTCTCGTCGATATCGGCCCAAGCTCGAAGGAATTCATGTTCCCTACCGTGAACTGAAGGGATCCAGACCGTTGCGGGACCGTGTGATCTTCAATCTGGACGGGGTGTTCTGGCGACGATACCTGGTACCCAAATACGGTCATGATATCCAGCAGTACAATCGCGAGCACGACACAGATTACAGCATTTACCATGAAATTTTCTTGAGCCGTCGAGCCCCACAGTCAGGCCTGGCCAAGGACGACTGGGAACAGTTCGTCCGCGACGAGTTGAACTTGAATTTCATTCGTCTTGATTCATCTTTGGCAAAGGCATATCGTCTATGGCTGAGCAATCACTATAAAAACATTTCTAACCTCAATACTAGGTATAGTACAAGTTACGTCTCGTTCAGGGATGTTCCCTTTTCAACAGAAGTACCCCCCAGCGTCAGCGTCCAGGTTGATTGGGAGATGTTCGTAAAGGACCGCCAGGCCTGCCCTCTGGAGGCCATCGAGGTGTACGGCCCGCGCCAGGCGTTCGAGGAATACGTAGCCCGGCGGCGAGGATTGCCGCTGGAGAAAGTTACTCCTTTGATCATGCCCGTTGCTTCGGCTGACTATCATGATGCCATGCAACATAAGTCCCAACTGCGCTGGGAGTTCATATTACGCAACTATAAGCATGTTATGGATTTCATCTGGCTGCACGGCCACGGTATCCGCAACACGTTGATCTATTGTTTGCTGGCTGTCAGCACTGCTCTACTGGTGAATCCTCTGGCCGCCTATGCCCTAAGCAGGTACAAGCTGCCCAAGACGTACACCATACTGCTGTTTTTCATGGTGACCATGGCCTTCCCTGCCGAAGTCACCATGATTCCGAACTTCCTCTTGTTGAAGCGCTTCCCCCTTTGGCCGCTGCTGAGCGGAGGGGCGATATTCTTCCTGGCCCTGTGGCTGCTTGGCAAGTTTAAGTCACGATGGCCCGAACAACTGCGAATGCTCTCGGCACTGGGGTGCGGCCTTTTCGTAGGTGTGTGGCTGGTTCCGTATGTCATTTTGGCCAAGCCGACGACGAGCCTGCTGAATACCTTTGCAGCTCTGATTCTGCCGGGCATGGCCAACGGGTACTTCATCTTTATACTCAAAGGATTTTTTGACAGCATACCCAAAGAGCTTTTTGAAGCAGCCGACCTTGACGGGGCCAGTGAGTGGACCAAGTTCTGGCTTATCACCATGAATCTCTCCAAGCCGGTCCTGGCGGTAATTGCCTTGGGTGCCTTCACTGGTGCTTACAGCGCGTTTATGATGGCGTTGGTAATCATTCCCGATCCGGACATGTGGACCCTAATGGTCTGGCTCTATCAGTTGCAGAGCGAATCACATCAGGCTGTTGTGTATGCCGCGTTGGTGATAGCAGCCGTCCCGACTTTCATCGTGTTTGTACTCTGCCAGAACGTTATCATGCGTGGTATTGTAGTGCCGGTGGAGAAGTAGTTTTTTCGTAGTTGGGAGAGTTAGGTCAATGATCGAGCAACTTTGGAAATTGTTTATCAAGAGCGTTTCCGGAAAACGGGCTAAGGAATTCGGAACTGCTATCTGGCAAGAGGATAGATGGTTCTCCGACGACAGGTACGCCCGCACAATTGACTGGTACCTGAATAAGATGAATGAGCTCGGCCTGAAAGAAGTTGAGGGGGTGGACTTGCCAGCCGATGGCAAGACTTCTTTTGGCGGCGTGGTAATGCCGAAATTGTGGACAGCGAAAGAGGCTACGCTCAAGCTACTGTCACCAGTAGAAGCAGAAATTGCCGACTACCACAAGGTTCCATGCGGTCTCATGCTCTATTCTTCTGCGACTCCAAAGGAAGGGGAGGTTTTTACTATCACCGAGGAGGGGCAGATAAGCAAAGACAAAGCCCTATTCGGACGAATCTCTCCTCAGCAAGGCCATGAAATGATACTTCGGGGCGGGGTGAGAATTCTCATAAGTGATTTTCTCACCCGCGAGGAAGGAGCCAAAGAGGATGCCGTCCAATGGCATAACTTTACAGTCAATCCGTTCTACTCTAAAGATGCCTTGGGATTCGCCATCTGTGCTTCCTGGGCAGAGAAACTCAGGCGACTTCTTGCCCAGGGAAAAGAGCTCACCTTCCTAGCGACGTCGGACACCCAGACGCAAGAAGGGGTCGTTGCTTTGCCGACCGGAGTCATACCCGGACTAACGACAGAGGAAGTGATTATAACCGGTCACCTATACGAGCAGGGAATGGACGACAATGCTTGCGGGTGTGGCCTGGGCCTGGAAGTGATGGGCGTAATTGCCGATCTGATAGCTCAGGGAATATTACCCGTGCCACGAAGGACAATCCGGCTGTTGCCCTCGTATGAATGTCGCGGCGTGCAGACCTATTCGAACCTCTATGCCCAAAGAGAGGCTTTGGCGGGAATTGGCTTGGATGAGGTCGCATCTGAGAAGTCGTACGCAATATCCCTCTTCAAAACGCCCTATGCAAATCCGTCGGCGACGGATTATTTGCTTGCTCATCTATTGCGCAAGGCTTGCCACAATTTCGGCAGGCCAGAGTACCAGACCAAACCATTCAGCGTAAATGACGGCCTGCTTTCAGACCCCATGATTGGAACGCCTACTCCCTGGCTGGGAACTCTCGGCTCGAACAAGCCATACTATCATAACTCGCTTGATGGTCCCGACGTTGCCTCCACGGAGACACTGACTATGGTCGGTACAATGGCCGCGACGTATGTATACTTCCTGGCAAACGCCTCATCAGAGCAAGCGCGATGGTGGACAAAAATCACAGTCGAGCAGCTGAAGAAGGAAAGCCCATCCCCGTTTCGTCTGGGCAAGATAATGGATTCCTTCCTTCCATTTGTCCCTGCTGAAGAGAGAACGGCGTTTAAGCATTATCTCAAGACATCTTGTCAGAGCGTCCCCACTTCCTTGGCAGGCTTTGATCAACCCGCCACCTCGGTACGTAAAGAAGCTGAATCGATTCGTCCCCAAAGACACTTCAGGGGACTTGTAGGATTTGACGATTTGTCATCGGAGAGATTTGAGGATTACTGCGACACGTTCGGAGAACCTCCCTGGTGGATTAGTGCCGACTGGCTCAATGAAGTCCTGTTTCTGGCGGATGGGCAAAGGACTCTCTATGAAATCTACCAAATACTGAGCCAGGAAGAATTAAAACTCGATTTGGAAAAGACCTTGAAATACGTTTTGTTCCTTCATAGAACGGGAAAGCTGTCTTTTCGGAGCAAGGATCATGGAACCGATTAACAGGCATACAATCACTGAAGGCCTGTTGGGCCTGGGGATAAATAATGGCGACAGTCTGTTTGTACACAGCTCGTTCTCTTCGCTTGGGCCGGTCGCTGGCGGCCCGGACACGGTTATCGATGCCCTGCTCGAAACCGTCGGGCCTAAGGGTAATCTGGTATGTCCAACCTTCACCAATTCCTTTCCCGGACAGAACCCGCCTTATCATCCGCTAAGAACACGTTCAATTGTGGGGATCGTTAGCGAGTTCTTTCGCTTAAGGAAAGGCGTGAGAAGATCGCTCCATCCTACTCATTCCGTGGCTGTACTGGGGCCCCAAGCAGAACAGATAATCAGCTCACATAGACCCACCGACAGCCCCTGCGGCATTACCAGCCCCTTTAGACAACTGTATAATCTGGATGCGAAAGTCATGTTTCTTGGTTGTGGGTTGGGACCTAATACTACCTTGCATGCGGTCGAAGACTGGGCTGGTCTGCCTTATATGGCCGAGCGAACGGCAGAAGCTTTGATAGTCGATATGGATAATAACATCAGCACCGTCAGTTTCGCCAAGGAGCCTGGGGGCCACCGCGATTTTGGCAATCCTCGTTCAAAAATAGAACGAGTCTTCCAGCAGGAAGGCATAATAAAGGACACTCATATCGACCGAGCTTCGGTTCAGCTAATAGGTATATGTGACATGGTAAACGTCACTATCAAAGCTCTTGTGAAGTGTCCGGACATCCTTCTGTGCGATAGCCCCGATTGTGATTTCTGCCGGCAAGGAAAAAGGGAACTTCTCAAACACAAAGATAATAGTATCGAAGGAATAATGAGTCTCCGGCGAGAACTTAGGATTTAAGGAACATTTCCATTGATCTTTCCCAGGCAGCCCCAGGCTTACTGAGTAAAATAAACAAGAAGGCGTTGGCTATGCAGGTGATCTCGATACATGAAAACGGGATATGTCTTGAAATTGAAATTACCGAGACAAAGGATGTCAGGTTAATTCATTTTGGCCCGATGCCTTACTGCAAGAAAGACGCGCGAGATGAAGAGCAAAAGAAGTGGTTCCGCTTGGTTGAACTTCAACTTACAGGCGAAAATCAGAACCATCACCATGGCTCGAAATATACAGGGACAGCCCCGGGGAGTAGACTGTGTTATGATCGACATAAAGACTTTCGCACGCATTTCGGTCGCAAACTTGAGATTCTACAAAAGAACGAGGGACTTGTCGTAACAAGCCACCTTCAATTTTTCGATGGCATTCCCATTGTTCGATCGTGGACTGAGATTGCGAACCATAATGGCGAAAGTGTAGGCATTGAATACGTATCCTCGTTTGCCTTGACCGGTTTGGCAAAGGAATGCCAGCCGCCTTGGGATAAAGTTATTCGACTCCATTTGCCCCACAACAACTGGAAGGGCGAAGCCCAGTGGAAGTCATATAGGTTGAGCGATTTGGGATTTACGCGGGTGTTTGAGCTTTCGATCAAGCATCTTTCCTTTTCCAGTACAGGAACCTGGAGCACGGCTGAATATCTACCGATGGGGTGTCTTGAAAATTCAGAAAACAGTACAGTTCTATTTTGGCAGATTGAGCACAATGGTTCTTGGCACTGGGAGATAGGCGATGTTCCCAACCAACTGTACTTGCAAGTGAGTGGCCCAACCTTCAACGAGAGTCATTGGTGGAAGAAGTTGGCAGCAGGCCAAGCATTCCAGTCGGTTCCCGTGGCTATAGGTACAGTTTGTGGTACGATTGACCGGGTCATGGGCGAGTTAACTCAGTACAGAAGGACTATTCGACGGACTAATCGAGACAACGAAGAATTACCAATCATCTTCAATGATTACATGAACTGCCTGTTCGGAGATCCAACCACAGAAAAGCTACTCCCGTTGATAGACGCGGCCGCTGAAGTAGGTTGCGAGTATTTCTGCATTGATGCTGGTTGGTATGCTGATGGTGATTGGTGGGACGAGGTTGGTCTTTGGCAACCTTCCCAGAAGCGTTTCCCAGGCGGCCTTGGAGAAGTCCTTGATAGAATTCGCTCTGCCGGGATGATTCCGGGATTATGGCTGGAAATAGAGGTAATGGGGATTAATTGTCCGCTGGCTCATCGAGTGCCTGATGCATGGTTTTTCCAGCGCCACGGTAAGCAGGTAATCGATCATGGGCGTTACCAACTCGATTTTCGGAACAGGGAAGTCATAGAATACGCCAATTCAGTCATTGATCGGCTGGTAAACGAATATGGAATCGGCTACATCAAAATGGACTATAATATCAATGCCGGACCAGGTACCGACCTACAGGCCGACAGCTTAGGAGATGGCTTGCTGGAGCATAATCGCGCTTATCTTAACTGGCTAGATAACGTTTTCGAGCGTTTTCCAACTTTGATCATCGAGAATTGTGCTAGTGGCGGTCTGAGGATGGACTATGCAATGCTAAGTCGACATAGTATCCAGTCCAGCAGTGACCAGACCGATTTTCGCAAGAACGCAGTAGTTGCCGCAGCTTCTCCTACAGCTGTGACTCCGGAACAATGCGCTGTTTGGTCATATCCGCTAAGAGATGGCGACTCTGAGGAAACTATTTTTAACATGGTCAACGCTATGCTAATGCGCGTGCATCAAAGCGGCCATCTGGCTGATATCTCTCCAGAGCGTCGTGCCCTGGTTAAAGAAGGGCTAAGCTATTATAAAAAAATTCGGCGTGACATCCGTAACGGACTGCCATTTTGGCCATTAGGACTTCCTTCTTTCTCAGACGAGTGGATTAGCTTAGGCTTGCGGTGTGGAAAAAAAACATATTTATCGGTTTGGAGATTAGAATCCGAAGAGGATTCCTGTTCGATATTATTACGTTGTTTGGGCCCAGACAAGGTAAAATGCCGATGCGGATATCCCTTAGAAAGTAGATGCAAATGGGAATGGGACGGTAGACATGGTCGACTTAATGTGGAATTGCCGAAAAAAAATACGGCACGATTATTTGAATTTGAAATGTTCAGTGCTTAGTCATCTAATGCCCCAAGCAAGAATCACCTTTTTTAAGGAACTATTAGGAGATAGGTTTATGGATAAGATGGGACAACCAGTACAAAACAGCGAGGCGAATGTCTATTTCGATGACACCGATACCGGCAGGATGAAACGCCAAATCTGGGAAGCTTCCGACGAACAGATAGACGCAATACTTGCTGAGTATGGGATACCGTCTCCGCCGGAATGGGCCAAGCCGGGTACCTATATTCAGACCACTATTCGTCATCAGGTAATCGAGAACCGCAAGAAGAATGACATCGTCTTTGTGCCCATAGGCTGTACAGAGATGCACGGCATGCATACCGTCAGTGCGATGGACACCTTCTTTGTTACCCAGATATTGGAGGGCGTCCGCCGTTACACAGCCAACAAAGGTGCACCTGTCAATCTCGCGTTAACACCACTCAACTACGGCGTGCATCCTTACCATCACGTCGGCATGCCGGGAACGGTGATGCTGGATGAAGATGTAGCCATCGGCCTGCTAATGAATGTTATGCTGGGGCTTTGGAATGACGGTTTCCGCAAGCAGGTATTCCTGAACAATCACGGCCATTTGTGGATGCTTGAGGCAGCCATCCAACGCTTTCAGAAAAAGTATCAACTTCCCGGCTATTTTCGGGTGATCGATTGGCACAGGGCAGTGCGCGAGTTCTTTCGGACAAAGGAGCAGGGCGGCGTGTTCGATTCCCATTTTTGCCACGCCGATGAGGCGGAGACGTCTCTAGGGCTGCTATTGTTTCCGGAGATGGTGGATATGGCACACGCTGTTGATACCGAGGCTGAGCAGTTTCTGCCCGCTGGCCACATGGATACGTCTGTGGACAACCGTTCATGTCCGAGCCGTTGGTCGGAGGCAGAGGGACATATAGGCATTGAGTTGGCCTCTACACCTGAAGGGGTTGTGGGGCTGGCCAAGCATGGCGAGGCTCAAAAAGCCAAACGGCCGGTCGCAGCGATACTGAAATACCTGACTTTGCTCAACGATGACATCCTCAAAGCCTTCCCGCCCGGTACAGTTCCGCCAGTCGAGAAAGTAACTTTGCGGACGGAAAAGGAAATGGCGCCTTATTTGAAGGAGCCTCAGTCACCAGGATGGAAATCTGTTTACAGCTTGCCGTCACTGGGCATGTGATTGATTTTGTTAGAAAGGTCGAGACAATAATGGATTCCGTTGAACACATTCGCATCAAACTCAGCATGACCGTGCCTAACAACGATCCGCACCTGGACGACCTGCGTGAGGCGGCAACAGTATTGCGAGATCACCATTTCTGGGGTATTGAGCCCGACATCCGTGATTCTCGCAAAATCGACGCACGTAAGCTGGCGGCTATAGTTTCAGACAACGGGCTTCATATCAGTGCTCTGGCTACCGGCAGAGGTTTTGCCCTGGACGGCCTGAGCTTGTCGGACCAGAATCCATCAGTCCGTCAAAAGGCCATTGATCTTCTCCAGGGCCATATCGACCTTGCTTGCCAGCTCCAGACGAATGTTATCATTGGCCTTATGCGGGGCATTCGCGACGAGACCGACCCGCCGGATGACTGCATGAAGCGGCTTGCTGATTCACTGAGGATATGCGCACGTTACGCGGCCCAGAGAGATTGCCAGATATTCTTCGAGGCTATCAATCACAACGAGACTAATATTGCCAACACAGCTAGCCAAGCTGCATCGCTGATCGGAGTGGTCGACTCTCCGGCAGTACAACTTCTTCTGGACACATACCACATGGATATAGAGGAAAGTTCAATCTTCGAGTCGCTGCAGGCCCAGGCACCAATTCTGGGTCACTTTCATCTGGCTGACAGGAATCGTTGCGTGCCAGGCACTGCGGGCATTGGTTTTTTTCCCATTGTTAAGACGCTCCAAGCCCTGGACTATCAGGGAGCAATGAATATTGAAATACCACTTGAGCCTGACGTAAGAACGTGTGCTCAGCAGGTAATCCAACACCTAAACACCATGGGAATTTATTCCATAAGGAGATAATATATGGAAATCGGCGTCATCTCTGCGCTTCGGCGAGCCGATGAAGAGGCCATTTTTGAGGGTCCACGCCAGTTTGGGCTTAAGACATGCCAGTTGGTCAACTTTTGGGACGGATCGCTTTGGACCGACGAATTAGCTGCTAAGATAGTCAAGCAATCCAGTGACAGCGGCGTCTATGCAAGTGCAGTCTGGGCGGGCTGGCCCGGACCGGCTGAGTGGAACTTCACTGGCGGGCCTGTGACGCTGGGATTGGTGCCGGTGGAGTATCGTACGGAGCGAATCGCGGCTCTCAAGCAGAGCGCGGACTTTGCCAAGAAGATAGGCGTGCCAGCTATTATCACTCATTGCGGATTCATTCCCGAGAACATGACCGACCCTCTTTACGATGGCGTAGTTCAAGCCATCGGTGAAGTGGCTCAGTATTGCGAATCGCTGGGGCTGGAGTTTTGGTTTGAGACGGGACAGGAGACGCCGGTGGTGTTGCTGCGGACCATAGAACGACTGGGAACGGGCAATTTGGGCATAAATCTCGACCCGGCCAATCTGCTTATGTACGGCAAGGGTAATCCGCTTGACGCCTTGGATGTCTTCGGCCAATATGTGCGCAACGTCCACGTCAAAGACGGAATGTGTCCAAGCAATGGCGACGAACTTGGCTGCGAGGTCCAAGTCGGCCAAGGTAAAGTGCGTTGGCCCGAATTCATCAAGCGTCTGAAAAAAATTGGTTTCGACGGCGAATTGATCATAGAACGCGAAATTGAGCAAGGCCCAGAGCAAAACCGCGATATTCTCCAGACTATCGAAAACCTAAGACGCTGGCTTAACGCGTAGTTTGGCTGGAAGGCGTAGTCACTGACAAGTGTTTTCATAGAAGGATATCTGCTATGCCAACGCGAGTGGGAATCATGGGGCTCGGCTTCATGGGCAAGACCCATTTCGACGTCTATAGCCGTATGAAGAATGTCCGGGTCGTAGCTATCTTTGATACCGATATAAGAAAGCTTCGCGGTAACTGGTCGAGCATCACTGGCAATATCGGCGAAGGCGGTGTCAAGCATGACCTCAGTGCCATACGAACCTGCAGTCGCTTGGGGCAGATTTTTGATGATCCGGATATCGATGTTGTCGACATCACCTTGCCGACGCATCTTCATGCCAAAATAGCTATCAGGGCCCTCAAGGCAGGCAAGCACGTCATCTGCGAAAAGCCAATGGCTCGCACCTCTAGTGAATGCCAAAAGATGATCGAGGCCGCCCGAAAGGCCAAGGGTAAACTCTTTGTGGCCCACTGCATCCGTTTCTGGCCTGAATACGCCAAGGCCAAAGCAATTGTCCGCAGTGGTAAATATGGCAAGGTTTTCTCAGCAGTTTTTACCCGTCTCTCATCTGTGCCGATCTGGAGCCACCAGAACTGGATGCAGGATCCAAAGAAGAGCGGCACCTGTGCCTTGGATTTGCACATTCACGACGTCGATTTTATTCTTCATCTTTTTGGTAAACCAAAATCGGTCACGAGTCGCGCTTCGGGTTTCCGCAAAGGACGTTTGGACCATATTGTAACTACCTATGACTATGGCGATAATCTGCTGGTGACAGCCGAGGCTGGCTGGGAGTATCCCGACACTTTTCCGTTCAGCATGGCCTTCCGCATCGCTATGGAAAAGGCCACTTTAGCCTTTCAGCCGGATGGGCTGATGTTGTATCCAGCCCGGGGCAAAGCCCGGAAGATCAGGGTGAAATCTGGTGATGGCTACGAGCACGAACTGCGACACTTTGTTGGCTGCATTGCCAAGAACCTCCTGTCCGAGCTGATCACACCCGAAGACGCAGCCAGGTCAGTCAAGACTGTCGAGGCGGAAATAGAATCTGTAAAGAGTCGAAGTGCCGTAAAACTGGACTTCTGAACTCTCACCGAAGGACAATCTTATGGGCAAGTTGGAGCTAAAAGTCCTAAGTGACAACGAGATCGAGTTGCTGAACAAACGCACACTTGATGTTCTCGATAAAGTTGGTTTTAGAATTGGGCATGATGAGGCTCTCAGGAAGTTTGCCAAAGTGGGTGCCAGGGTTGACGAAGCTTCTGGAAATGTCAGGCTTGCGCCCGGTTTAGTGAAGGAACTTCTCGATCTTGCGCCTTCAATTGCTTTCGAAACCGGATTGAATGGCAAAATCCTGGAAGTCGGTGGCGATAACCGCTATTACTTGTCTTTAATTCTTGATCCATTCGTCATTGGATACAATTCCGGCCCGCGCAGGCCGATCCTTGAGGATGTTCGTCGACACACTATCATTGGGGAATCTCTAGACAAAATAAATGCAATGATGAGGATGCAATTCCCAGTGGCTGATATACCCGAGCCTGATTCCTGTTACAAGACAATGGAGGTATTTCTTAGCCATACAACTAAACACACAGCTATTTATCCGACCTCAGAGGAGAACTGTAAAGATTGGATGGATGTCATGGCTGTTATTGCTACTGCCGCCGGACTGGATGTTGAAAAAACACCGCTGATGACTGTTGCCATGGCAGTTACGAGTCCGTTGCAGGTGCATGGTCCGAACATTGAAATAATGAAAATGGCCATGCAAAGATGCTATCCAATAGTCTCCACTGTCTGCCCTATGGCGGGAACTACCTCTCCGTATTCTCTTGCTGGAACGGCCCTTCTGGCAAACGTTGAAGCTCTGCTTCCTGTGCTTATAGCTCAGATTTACAAGCCCGGTCATCCGGTTTTCCATACAATTGCACCTTCGGTTACTGATATGAAAACGGGCCACGATCTGTATTACCGAGCGGAAAAGATGATTTTTAAGACGGTCGGAATTCAAATGGGAAAATTCTATAATCTGCCCGTTTCCGGCGAAGCTGGCGGTACTCTCACATATAGACCCGACGTTCAAAATGGTGCCGAAAGCACGGCTTATCTGATGGCCTCGATAGCGGGTGGGCAAAACATAATTGGAGGTGTTGGCAGTTGCTATAACGCCAACGGAATGAGCGCCGAACAAATCATTATGCAGTGTGGCCTGATTGATATGGTCGATTTTGTCTCCCGGGGGATAACAACAGACGCCAAACACATCGGTTTTGAGGCTATTGAGCGGGTCGGTGTCGGCGGAAACTTCCTTACCGATGAGTTAACTTTAGATTTGCTGCGAAGTGACGAATTCTTTGAAAGCCCATTTCTCGATTTGAGTGGTGGCCATTGCGAAAATTCGCCTGGTATGTACGAAATAGCCCACAATAAGGCCGAGGAACTCTGCGCTAATTACACCCCGACTGTACCTGGCGACGTTCGCGAAGCTATTCAGCAGTTCTTCTATGATAAGTATCAGAACGAACAGGCAAAGGCTATTCGGAACTAGCGTTGAAAGATACCATTCACAAACGGGACAACTTAGCTATAATGGCTTGGAGTTTCGGATTGACCACTATCGTATTTATTGTTTCTGCTTCCGATGGTTCGGTTGCTGTGGTCCTATCGACGGGTTACGCAGGCGGTATAGGGGTCCGGACGAGTTTTGAAACCCCGCTGGGTTGGCCTTGGTGTTGAAGTTATCCTCTTGTGGAGAAAACGATGGGCGTAAAAAAGTGTTATGCACATGTCGGCCTGGGAATTCGTAGCACCATGTTCACGGATGCGATGGTCGGTGATTTTAAGAAGTACTGCGATATAGTAGCCCTTTGCGATACAAACCGGGGCCGAATGGATCTTTGCAATCGTAGGATCAAGGAAAAAGGCGGCCAGCCTGTAAAACTATACAAGGCAGAACAGTTCAAGCAAATGATTGCAGAGCAAAAGCCCGACGTAGTCATTGTCACTACAGGTCCGGATGTTACCCACTGTCATTATATATGTCTGGCTATGGAACTTGGCTGCGATGTTGTGACCGAAAAGCCTATGACAGTGGATGAAGCATCCTGCAAAAAGATAATCGAAACTCAGAAGAAGACTGGACGAAACATTCAGGTAACTTTCAACTATCGCTATTCCCCACCTCGTAGCCAGGTTAAAGAAATGCTTATGGACGATGTCATCGGTGACATCCTTAGCGTAAATTTCACCTGGATGTTGGATACCATCCATGGTGCCGACTATTTTCGTCGCTGGCACCGCCGATTGGAAAACTCCGGCTCTTTGCTTGTTCATAAGGCCACACACCATTTCGACCTGGTCAATTGGTGGCTGGACGATTATCCGAAAGATGTTTTTTGTCGGGCTTCGCTGCGGTATTACACGCCTGCAAATGCCGATCGGATGGGGCTGCAGGGTCGAGGCGAGCGTTGCATGGATTGTCCGGTTAAGGATAAGTGCAAATTCTATCTTGATATTACCGAAGGGGACTTCAAAGAACGATACCTGGATTGCGAGACTGAGGATGGATACATACGCGACAAATGCGTTTTTTCTGATGAAATCAATATCTGGGACAACATGGCGGTCAACGTTCGCTATAAAGGCGGGACACTGCTGAATTATATGTTACACGCCTACTCGCCATATGAAGGTTATCGAATTGCATTTAATGGCACCAAAGGCCGGCTTGAACATTTTTGCTGTGAGAATAGCTACCTAAGTGGTGATGGCAAGACCCCCGGCGAGCTTACTAAGGACAACGTAACCATCACTCTTATTCCGGAGTTTTCGAAGGCCCGGGAGATAGAAGTCCATCTTGGCCAAGGTGGCCATGGTGGTGGCGATCCGATATTGCTGGCTGACATATTCGACCAGAACGCGCCGGTCGACCCGCTGAATCGCAAAGCCGGGCAGCGGGATGGAGCTTATTCAATCCTCACGGGCGTCGCTGCTTATAAGAGTATCGCCACAGGTAAGGTTGTGAAGGTATCTGATTTGCTCGGCAATGTACAATTATAATGTTATTCTTCACGCGGGACGGGTGCACGTCATGTTTGTAGATCACTACTGTCCCCCTAAAGGTCAAACAATGACAACTGGTTATGTAAATTACCCTGCGAGAAGTTGCTCAAATGCTGAGAAAGCAGGCTTTTCAGGGGCGTTTTCTCGAAACGCGTCACGCTCAAAACCTGGAGAATTTCGTACATGCCGGCCTGTAGGCCAAGTTCCTTTTTCACGATGGCTACCAACACATACACGCTGATGGCGATCCGCACTTGGGTCTTCACCGCGTTGGGCGTAGTGCCGTAGAATGCTTTGATCCGGAGGTGCTGCTTGATCTATTTGAAAAACAATTCGATCAGCCAGCGACACTTGTGCAGCCGTAATTTTGCAGGACTAGAACAGCGGAGTAAAACCTTGCGGGAGCATTGCAAATGAAGCGAAACCTTTCAGTAAACGCATATTTTCGGCAACTGGCAGCCGGTCATAATCCTAAATATAGATTTTCAGGTTCTTCCAAAGAGGATTGGCAAAAATGGCAAAAGGAACTGCTTCCTGCGGTTAAAAGTACATTGGGGCGTTTGCCCGAGAAGGTGCCGCTTAATCCTGAGATTCTGACTGAGTGGCAGGAAGAAGGGCTGACTAAACAGAAGATCATCTTTGATGTGGAACCAGGACTTTCAGCCACAGCTTATCTCTTTCGACCGGCTCAGGCAAAAGGCAAGCTTCCCGGTATTCTCGCTTGCCACGGACACGGACCGTTCGGCAAGGAACCGGTCATGGGTAACCGCTCTTCCGCGGAGCTTCGGGCCAATATCGAACAACACAACTATGACTACGGTCTACAGATGGCTAAGGCCGGCTATGCCGTGATTGCTATAGATTGGAGGGGCTTTGGAGAGCGTGACGACCGGCACAAATCCCACCTGGATGACAACATCGACAGCAGAGATATCTGCAATCTCCATTACCTCAGAGCCAATGTACTAGGCATGACGGTTTTGGGTATGGATCTGAATGATGCTGGCTGTGCGCTGGATTACCTTTGCAGTCAGGATTTTGTCGACTCCGAACGTATTGGCGTTATGGGCTTGAGTTTTGGCGGAACCATGGCCACCTGGATTGGCATTTGTGACCAGCGGATCAAAGCCACCGACATAATTTGCTACAGCGATCGTTTTGCGGACTTTGGTATGAGAGATATAAATTTCTGTGGTAGCCAGATTACTCCGGGACTGTATGAGCTATGTGATGTTCCTGACCTACATGGCCTGATTGCCCCAAGGCCACTGCTTGTCGAAATCGGCGAACATGATGACTGTTTCTCAGTCGACTCCGCCATGAGTTGTTTTCGTGAGGTTGAGAAAATCTACACCGCCGCTAGTGCTCGGGAAAAATTAGAATTGGACCTGTTTGAAGGCGGGCACCAGTGGAGCGGACGCCAGACATCAGATTTCTTCAAGAAATCCTTCAAACTGGAACCCCGCTGGGACTAGCTAAACAGGCTGACAAGCGTGGTCGGACAATTGAAGATGAAACATCATCAAAAAGCCAGCCACCAGGCTATCCATCCTTTGAGGCGCTCTCACTTCTGCTCTACATCGCTCTCTAAACAGTTAACCACTAGTTCCAGTTTGGACGAAAAAAGAGAACCCTTCAAGGGTCTCGGAATCCTATAACCACTTCTAAACAAGCCACTTATAATTTAGCCAATGTTTGAAAACCGTTGCGTCCGGGGAGGCTTTGAAGTCAAAGCTGTCGATCGTTTTCAATAGCGGAAACTTGGCCAACTTGATCCGTCTGTCCATGGCACGTCTTTGCCTGTCAGCCAGTTCTTTTTCACATAGTCGCAGAAGATACGTCGGATATCCCTGATTTTCCGTAAGGTCTTTCGGTGAAGGCCGGTTTCTCTGCTAATCTGACACAGAGGTATGCCCTTATTGCGGATTTTACGCCTTAATTCGATCCCTTGGTCCACACTCCTGTAATCTCCCGTAATAACTGGCTGCAAAGCTTCTCAATGACGTTTCACAGCTAATTATCACAGGTTTTCAGTTACAGTGGTACACTTTCACTCCGCCCGCCAGGTGGGACACTTTTGCTCTGCCGTTTACAAATAGGCGAGTTGGAGCAACTCCAGTGGATAGATGTTGGATTAGACAGGGGTGATCTGGGCATGTTTCATATCCGTCGGGGAGGTTCAAGGGGCACAACGAAGGACAAGGATCATAGGTTTGTACCAATTCATCCGCGAATCCGTGCGTTACTGCAGGCGTTGCCACGTAACAGCGAGTTGGCTTTTCCAGGTATAACAGAACGCAGGCTGCTCAAGCGTCTCAAGGAGATTTGTTATCAGATAGGCTTGTCCAACTCAGAGAAATATAAGTTGCATTCTTTCCGACATCACTTCGCGAGCCTTTGTGCAAACCATCAAGTAGCCCACCGCAAGGCCCTGGCTTGGCTGGGCCACAGTTCCTCGGAGATACTGGGCCTTTATTATCACCTTCATGACGCCGACAGCCAGGCAGCCATGAAGTCTCTGGCAGAGGATACGTTCAGCACATCGCAATTGACTGGCAAAGTAGACGCTTCAACGGAGAGGGCGGGATTCGAACCCGCGGTACAGTTTATTAACCGTACGACGGTTTAGCAAACCGTTGCTTTCAGCCACTCAGCCACCTCTCCGGACGGTTGCAGCTGCACGCGTATCACCTACAACATACCGTATAGGCTCCAGACGGTCAAGCCTGTCTGTGCCGGACTCAACCCCCCCCCAGGACGTAGCCTGGGGGCATTCAAAGAAACCCCCGGTAAAACATTACCGAGTTGCTACACTTGGCCAAACGTATGTGCTGAGCGGGGCACGGCCAAAATGGTCGGCCACTGAGAAGCTTGATTTCTAATCGAGACCAGATCATAATGAGAGCACACGGGAGGCCAAGACCATAACTGATGCTCTACAAATGAGATGTGTAAAGATTAGAGATGACTTCTGCGAATAATGACCATAAACTCGGCGTGGCTGCAGTTATATCAGCAGATTCGCTCAGCAGTATCATCACATACTTCGGTGGAAGAAAATCTTCGCAAACACAAAAAAAATCAAATAGGTAAGAGAGCTCTTGGGAGTCTAAATCAAATGGGGTATTAAAATCGTGGAATGAATACTGCTGGGGTAGGGAAAGTCAACTAACTGGGAGGATGACATGAAGCACTATGTAAAAACTCTGGGCGTGATACTTCTGCTGTTGCTGGGTGGGACAGCTGGCAGACCGTATAATTGCCGCAGCTGGCTATCAGCAAAAGGGCGAGCAGAAGGGTATCGGCGGAATCGGCGGGGGCCTGCTGGGCGGAATTCTACAGGGGGATTAAGCCAAACAGCGTAACCTCGGGTGAGCCTGTAGTGTATAAAATGATAGGATGGGTGCCGTTACACTCAGAGGTATACCAGAGGCTGGCTATAGTAGGAGAACGCCATGAAGAGCAGAATAGTATTGGGGACGATGGTTGGTTGTGTGTGTGTCTTGGCGGCATCATCAGCCTGGGCGGGCCCTGCGGTACGGTCGGACGTGCCAGCAGCGGCTAAGTGGGTGGTACACTTCGACTTCGAAGCTATTACCGACTCAGAAATCGGGGAAAGGGCTATGGAATTGATCACCGCTGAAAATTCCATCGTACCTCAAGCAAAGGCCGAAAAGGCTGAGGAAATATGGTCCAAACTCAAAGATGTCAAATCCGTGACCTTTTACGGCTCTACCTTCGATAAAACGGACACTGTAGTGATAGCCAGGCTCGACTACGACAAGGCGGAGATCATGGAAATGCTCGGCGTACAAAGCTATGGTGAGCACAAGATACACAGCATGGCAGCCAAGGGCCGAAAGTGCCTCGTCAAAGCTCGCCAGGGCTTCGTCTGCCTTTACGATGATACGACTATTGTGGCCAGCAGAAATCAAGACCGCCTCGAACAAGCCCTTGACCTGCTGGACGGCCAAGGAAGATCATTGGGGCCAAACCAGGCCCTGGGCAATATGCTTCAGGCTGATAAGGGAAGCTTCGTGGTCGCAGCTGTGCAAGACCTGAACACGATAATGGAGACTTTGCAGGAGAAAATGGTAAAGAAAGGGCAACAGCACGTGACGCTACTGAAGAAGTGCGAAAGCCTGCGCCTGGAGTTCGGAGAGGCAGACGGTGAAATGGTCGTCAAACTCGACGCTACTTTGGTCAGCGCAGAGGACGCCGTGACCGCTGGACAGGCAGCTCAAGGTATGCTGGCCCTGGGTATGCTGCAGATGGGGGAGGACCAGAGGATGCTCAGGCTGCTACAGGCTGTGAAGATCGAACAGCAAGACAATAAACTCGCTATCCAGGCCCAGGCTCCCGTCGAGGATATAATGTCCAAGATGCGGGCTAAGCTGCTGGCTAAAGTAGCAGACACTGCCGAACACAAGAAAGCTGACTAACAGGAAATACAATGGCTCAGGGCCAATCACCGCATCTGGGGGAGATGGGAGAGATTAGCAGTGAAGAGCTTGCCTGCAGGACGCAGGCCGGCTCCTCGGCTTGCTTCGAAGAATTGGTCAATCGCTACGAAGGACGGCTGCTTAATTTTCTGGTACGGCGAACGCGATATATAGAAGAGGCTGAGGATTTGCTGCAAGATACCTTTGCCCGAGCTTACCACAAAATCAAGCAATACAACCCCAAGTGGAGATTCTCAACTTGGCTATTCACCATCGCAGGGCGACTGGCCTATAACCAGCGGAGAAGGCCACACAAACAATCACTTGACGAGGCCCAACTGCCCTGGGCCAAGGAACATAATCCGCTGACAATCGTGGCCCGGCAGGAAGAAAAAGAAAATCTCTGGGCATTGGCGGAGGAGCTACTGTCACAGAAGCAGTTCACGGCCCTATGGTTCCGCTATGTGGAAGGAATGTCGATCAAGGAAATTGCACGGGTCATGGGCAAGACACAGAACTATATCAAAGTGGTTCTGTTTCGGAGTCGATCCTTGTTAGCCAAAAAGCTCAAGGGCAGAGGGATGGCCGGTAGGTCGGCCAGCCCCAACCGACCGGATATAGAGGTCCCGTCTGTCCGAGAACGCTTGGGAGGTAAATGATGTTTTGCATACTACACAGATGGGTGATTTCGCAGTCTATAGACTCGATCAAACCATTGTCCAAACGAGTTGTAAGGCACATGAAAAAATGCCCCGGCTGTAGAAGCTTTCGTGAGCATTCTCAGGCCATAGCTGATCAGTTGAGGGAAGAATCGCAGTGGCGGAGGCTGGAGGTCTCGGCTGAACTGCACACAAAAATCATGGGCAGAGTCCGGGAGGATTCCGCTGCGGCAAGAGGCCTAATAGACGCCCGCCGTCTTTGGCTGAGATTGGCCCCGGTCGTAGCGACAGCTGCAGTACTGTTGACTATAGTGGCAGTTAACTTCTACAGAGGTACAGAGCCGAAGCAGCCAAGGCCTGTCCGGATGGCTGTCAATGGCACTAATCCGGTCGTCTGGATAATCACCGGCGATGACTTCGGGGCGGAATCGGCCTCCTTGGTCGAAACAGCGTTGCAATGGCCCATGCAGGAGGAAATCCGCCTGCTGGGTCAAGACGGTAAGGCTGCGGCTGAGTTCCTGCTGGCCTGCGTGCCGTTGGACATCGATACGCTGGTAGAAAACGACAGGCCATGAAACACAAATATGCTTTTATCTTTGTGGGGGCAAGTCAAGAAGAAAGCTATATAGAGACAGAAAATCTTCGTGGTTTTTCTCCTCAGCTAACCGACGGCCCTGAAAAAAACGGGCTAAGACCTTTGCCAGAGAATAACTTCATACTAAACCACCTCTGCTGTGTTTTTCTTCCTGGTCCGGTCCCTGGACTTTTCTGGACACCTCCCTGTGCCCTCTGGGCTCTTGATGTTGACGGCGATCTTCTTATGAGTCGGACACCCTCTGGGTTATACCCAGGCGTTTATTCATCTTTACGCTGGTCACCGGACCCCGCTGCTCAATTCGTCAGCGGGCAATATGCCGGGCCGCATGAGGGTCTAATTCAATCGGACCGCCGGGCCGCATTTAGCTGTTCTGGCAATAGCCGCCTTTCCGGTTTTGGTCTCGATCCGCTGGTACATCTCATGATACTTGACATCGGAGCAGCCCAGCTGAAAGCCGGCTTCGCACAGTGCCTAGCGGAGGGCGGTGGAACCGGCCTTGCTGATCTTTCCGGGATACTTTTGGCGGTTGGAGACGTGGCTTCGTTCGGTCAGTCCGGTCCAGCAGGCCACGGCGTCGGCGTTGGTAAAACGATGAAAATCACCGAACTCGGCCAGGATGATGATGCCCAGGGTATCGGCGATTCCGGGTACAGTTTCAATGATGGCCAGTTGATTTCCGAGCCGTGGTTCCTGTCTGATGATAGTCAGCATCTCCCGTTTGATGTCGGTTTTGATACGTTCGATAGTGAACATGATCTGCTGGAAGTTGTTGATGATCAAGGTGGGCATGGCTTCGAGGGCGTGTCCGTAGGCGGTCATCCAGCGTTGCATAGAGGCGACTTTGATGTTTTTTGGTCCTCGCCGGTTGTTCTGATACAGTTGCCAGCGGTCGGTCTTCCGGTGGCTGAAGATGATATCCGGATCATGGACATAATGGCTGGCTACGTCGCAAGCCCCAAGGTCTGGGATTGCCCGGCTGATGACCAGGGATACTTCGAAACCTATGGTACGAGCTATGAGTATTACCTCGGCTATATACTTATTACTATCATGTCCGATGGCGCGGCCATCTCGAACATGATTGAGGTCGCCAACACATATCCGGATCTGACACCAGTTTTCGGGGATGCGGAAGGATTCCACCCTCAGCCGGACGACCCGGACGGACGCCTCTGGTGCTACTATGACGGACACGTGGACCGCTGGCCTGAAGATGAGTCAACCATCCCACCGGAACTAAGGAAATAGGAGAAACTATGAACCTCTCTCTGGATATTTTTCGGAAAAAGGGATCGCTGGTCGTTTTGCTCGCGGGGCTTGCTGTGGTGGTGGCGGCAGGCACGTTGTTGGGGCGATTTGTCTTTCGTCCGCGGCCCCCGGATGTGGCCAAAGCTGAGTTGAGTGAAATCGCCCGGTTCACCGAGAGTGAAGACTTTCTAAAAATGAACAGCAAGGACCGGGGCGACTTTGCCGACTCGCTTCTGACGCGATATGCGCAAATGACACCAGAGGAACAGGCACAGGCAAGAGAGATGTTCAGTTGGTTGAGACGCACCAAAGCAGCCCGAGAGGCCTTCTGGCTGGACTGGACCATCAAGCGGGCCAGAGAGTTCGAACAACTTTCACCCGATGAGCAAGAGGCATACATCGACCGCTGGTTGGACACTATGGAACTCGTCATGGGTAATCGCGAAATACGGCGCATGCCTGGCAAGTCCCCTTCACGCAAGAATATGCCGTCCAGATCAAAGGTCAAGATCGGACAAAACATAAGACGTGTTCTGACGAAAACTTCCGCTGAGGACCGTCCGCGAATCGCCAAGCTCACTGGTGCGGTAATGCGCCGTATCCGGCAGCGGCAGGGGCGATAAAAACTGCATCGAGTTCGTCGTCTTGCGGTAAACTGTTCGTCAGGATACAATCCCCTTAAATGTTTGCGGGCAAGTGACGTCTTCGCAAACGTAAGAAAGGGGCGATAATATGACCGGCGAAATAAAACAATTCCTGGAAGGTTTCGATAAATCAATCGAACAAATGAAAAATCAAACGCCGGATACGGTTACCGGGTTCGGCGGACTCTTCGCCAAAGCGATGAAAGCAGGAGCGCTAGAACCAAAACAAAAAGAACTAATCGCTCTGGGAATAGCTGTGGCGCAACGCTGCGTACCCTGTATCCACCTGCACACGCAGAAATGCCTCAAGGCAGGGCTAAAACGAGAGGAAATCCTCGAAGCCGCTGGGGTGGCGGTAATGATGCAAGGCGGGCCGGCCTATACACATGTGCCAATGGTTATAAAGGCACTGGATGAACTGGAAGGAAAATAAAATATCAAAAATACATCCTCCTTCGCAGCAACGGCCAGGGCGGTCAATATCCTGCCCACTATCCTGGAACTGATGGCCAAAAAAGCCGATAAGAACCTTGATGGACAGAGTCTGGTTATTAGCTATTAGTTATTTGTCATTTCCTTTCCGGTGCGGCACATGAAAAATGAAAAATCAAAGCGGGGACTTAGCGTCGGGGAATATCTCATCCAGCGGCTGAGCAAGATGGGGATCAGGCATATCTTCGGGGTGCCGGGCGACTATGTGCTGGGCTTCTATGATATGCTGATCAAAAGCGATATCGAAGTAGTCGGCACAACTCGCGAAGATTGTGCGGGCTTTGCGGCTGATGCATACGCGCGAGTCAAGGGATTGGGGGCGGTGTGTGTAACCTATTGCGTGGGGGGGCTGAGCACAACGAATTCCATAGCCGGAGCCTATGCGGAAAAATCTCCGGTGGTGGTAATATCCGGGGCGCCGGGGATGGATCAACGACAACGCAACCCGCTGCTGCACCACAGGGTGCGAGATTTCTCGACCCAACGCGAAGTATTCGAACGAATCACTGTGGCTAATACAGCCCTGGAAGATCCGAGCCGAGCGTTTGAAGAAATAGACCGAGTGTTGGATGCGGCTGTTCGCTACAAACGGCCGGTTTATATAGAACTGCCGCAAGATCGGGTGACCAGCGTACCAGAGCCGCGAACAACGCCCAAATCAACCAGGCCAGATACGGACGGGGATACGCTGGCAGAAGCTCTGGAAGAGGCCGGCCAAATGCTGCGATCAGCTAAACGGCCAGTAATATTGGCTGGCGTGGAAATGCACCGCTTCGGGCTGCAAAACGAACTGGCAGAGTTGGCGGAAAAAACCGGAATCGCGGTGGCGGCAACTCTGCTGGGCAAATCAGTAATCAGCGAGGCCCACCCGATGTACGTGGGAATATACGAAGGGGCTATGGGACGCGACACGGTGCGGCAATTCGTAGAACGCTCCGATTGCGTGCTGATGCTGGGAGCCTTCATGACCGACATCAACTTAGGGATAAACACGGCTAACCTGCACACCGGCCAATGCATCTCGGCCTCCAGCGAAAATGTACGCATCCGACACCACTGTTACGAAGACGTGCTCTTGAAGGATTTCGTCAAGGGATTGATAGCCTCCGGGATCAAAGGAACAAAACGAAAACGGCCGGCGGTAAAACGGGGGGAATTGGGTAAGTTTACGCTCAGAGCAAAGGCGGCCATCAAGATCGACCGGCTGTACGAACGCCTTAACCATCTGCTGACCAAAGATACGGTCATCATAGCGGATATCGGCGACGCACTGTTCGGGGCAGTAGACCTGGTGGTGCGAGAACGGACAGAGTTCATCAGCCCAGCCTACTACACGTCAATGGGATTTGCTGTGCCGGCAGCACTGGGAGCACAATTGGCCCGACCAAACCTGCGGCCAATAGTAATCGTCGGCGACGGGGCCTTCCAAATGACGGGGATGGAGCTAAGCACTATAGCGGCACGTAAACTCAATCCGATTATCATCGTTCTCGACAACGCCGGCTACGGGACAGAACGCGTGCTCTGGGACGGACCTTTCAACGATATCTACGCCTGGCAATACCACCGGATAACCGAGGTGCTGGGGGCGGGACAAGGATTCAAGGTACAAACAGAAGGGCAACTGGAAGAGGCTCTAAAAACAGCCCTGGCAGAGAAAAAGCAGTTTAGCCTGATCAACGTCTGCCTGGATATCAAAGACCACTCCCGGGCACTAAAACGATTGAGCGGCAGGCTGGGCAGCTAAAACACACATCTCTCGACAAAAAATACAAAGCTAGATAGAATAGCCCCCATGGGTGAAAAACGCGGATTACTGCAGGTCTATACCGGCGAAGGTAAGGGAAAGACCACAGCGGCTGTGGGACTGGCGGTGCGGGCTCTGGGCTGGGGCCAGAAGGTGTATATGTGCCAATTCCTCAAGCCGGCCAAGATGAAAAGTGGAGAGATGTGTCTGGCAAAGAAATTCGTCGGCCAGCTCCGCTGGGAGCGTCTGACGGCCGACTGGCCCATGAAACCAGGAGGGCCGGGGCAAACCCATCGAGAGAAAATGCGGCTGGCGATCAAAAGAAAATGGCCCCAGATCGTAAAGGCTGTCAGCGAGCACGAGTACGGGCTGGTCGTTCTGGATGAGCTGAACTGCTGTCTGAGCGAAAGACTTATCGAGTGGGAAGCGGTCGAAGAACTGCTGCAAAAAAAACATCCCCAAGTAGAGCTGGTCATAACGGGCAGAGGAGCGTGCAAAAAACTAATCGAGGCGGCTGACCTGGTAAGTAAAATCTCCGAGATTAAACATCCTTATAATGGTGGCCTGGTAGCTCGCGAAGGAATCGAATACTGAAAAACATATGAGACTCTGGCTGACGATAATTTTGATGATAGCAGTCGTGCTGGTGGTGCTGAGTTGGCCAAACAGGCTGCAAGAAAACCCGGTGGAAGGGCTGCGGATTATCTCCCTTTCACCAGCTATTACCGAAATACTCTTTGAACTGGGACTCGGCGAACAAATCGTGGGAGTATCCGAGTACTCGGATTATCCGCTGGAAGCCGAGCAAATACCGCGAGTAGGCGGATACGGTGAGCCGAACATCGAACTAATACTGCGGTCCCGGCCGGGGCTGGTGATCACGCAGCAAATCTCGCCGGAAAAGATAAGACAATTACAGAACAAGATCGGGCCGGTCTGCCCGGTTCTGGTGCTCAAACTGGATACGCTGACGGAAATAGTAGAATCGGTGCAGGAAATAGCAAAGGCCACAAACACAAGTAAACGCGGACACGAATTGGCTGACAGATGGAATAAAAAAATAGAAAGGCTTCAAAAACGCTACGGCAACCTGAGCGAAAAAGAGCGGGTCAGGGTGTACGTGGAAATAGGTAGCAATCCGCTGCGGACCTGCGGGCAGGGCAGTTATCTATCTGAAATTATCTCCCTGGCCGGCGGAAAAAACATGGGCGACGCAGCAACGGGAAGCCTTTGGCCGGTAATCGCCAGCGAAACGGTGGTGGTCTGGAACCCCGAAGTAATCCTGCTGTCGGGGATGAAACGCAGCGGAGATTTCAAGCAAGAGATAAGCTCCCGGCTAAGCTGGGAAGATATCGAGGCGGTCAAAACAGGAAGGATTATCGAACTGGGTGACGCCTACAAAAGGCAAGGGCCAAGGCTGTTTGAGGAACTTGAAAAACTGGCCGATATGATCCAATCAAAGACAAACGAAAGTAAAAAGAGTAAAAAAGGTAAAAGCCCTTGAGCGAAAAAGCTAACAGATATACCAAAGCAGTTGGGCTGGCGGTGAGCCTGGCAGTGGTGGTGGCGCTGGGGCTTGTACTTGGACCCAGCGGATTCTGCGTAAACGACTGGACGATTATCAAACTGCGGCTGGGCAGCGTTCTGCTGGCGGCAGTGGCAGGGGCCGGTCTGAGTGTGGCAGGAGCTGTGCTCCAAGGAGTACTGAGGAACCCGCTGGCTGATCCGTATGTGTTGGGCATGTCCGGCGGGGCAGGGCTGGGATACGGTCTGGTGGTAATATCCGGGGCGGTAGCTTTGGGCAGTTGGGTGTTGCCGGCGGGGGCCTTTGCCGGGGCACTGGGGTGCATGGTGCTGGTATATATGCTGGCGAAAACAGGTCAAAACATACCCGTGAGCACGCTGCTGTTGGCAGGTGTTATCGTGGGGGCAATGACCGGAGCACTGCTGATGTTCATTATCTCGGTGGGATCATACGAACAGATGCACGATATGGTCTGGTGGATGCTGGGGAATCTTCAAGTGACAGATTGGAAATTGCCGTTGCTGGTGGGGGCGGCTACGGCAATAGGAATAGTGCTGGCCTGGGTGTTCTCGCGCGAACTGAACGTAATGGTACTGGGCGAAGAAGAGGCCAGCTTTCTGGGCGTGCGAGTAGAACTGGCCAAAAAACTGTTCTTCGTGGTGGCATCACTAATGACCGGGGCAGTAGTCTCGGTGTGCGGGCTCATCGGATTTGTGGGGCTAATCATACCCCACGCGGTACGGCTGGCTATCGGGCCGGATAATCGTACGCTTATCCCCGTGGCGGCAATAGTGGGAGCAGGATTCTTAATACTGGCCAATACCTTCGCTCAAGTGATCATCGCGCCGAAGGTTCTGCCGATCGGGGTAGTAACAGCATTTCTGGGTGGGCCCTTCTTCATCTATCTACTGCGGCGAAGACGAAAGGGTGTCTGGATATAGAAGAAAGACACAAAGGCTCGCCCGTTAATTGGTCATCCTTAAGAAAAGTCTCGGTACTCTGTTCGTGCTATTGCTGGAGGGCTTTTAATACAGCTTGGCCGAAGGCAATGGAGGAATTCGGGCCGTCAGCGGTGATGATGTTACCATCGACTTCTACGCTGTTACCGGTGTAATCGGCCTGTTTAGACAAGAGGTTGGCCTTCTGCGAAACATAACAAGTGGACTTTTTGCCCTCAAGCAAACCGGCATTGGCCAAGATGGACGGGGCAATGCATATAGCGGCTACGACTTTGCCGGATGCGGCGGCATCGGTAGCAATCTTGTGGGCAGTCGGATCATTGAAATACTCGCTGGCACCGCTGCCGCCGACAAAAATTACCGCATCATAATCCGCTGCGTCGGCCTGCTTGATGTCCAGGCTCACCTGGGCTGTTCCGCCCAACATACCGGTAACTGTTCCTACCTTCGAGCTGGCTACGGTTATCCGGGCGCCGGCCTGATTGAGAATGTCGCGGGACTCAAAAAGCTCTTCGTCACGGAACTTATCACTAGCGATAATCATCAGCACTTTCCTGCCGGTAATATTGGCCATAGTCTCGCCCTCCTTTCCACTATGTGCGCCCGGGCTTGCATCGTTCGGCTGGCCGCATCCAATCAGAACGAGTGCAGTCATAACAAGCAAACCAAGTAGAACTGTCTTCATGGCTTATCCCCATTATGCGCCAAGAGCAACTGGGCGAGCTGGCCCAGATCGTCCAGGACTATGTCGGCACCGGAGGTGCCGGCTTGATCGCGGTCGCAAGCTCCGGTCAGGACCAAAGCAGCAGCCAAGCCGTTCTGCTTGGCCAAGAGGACGTCCGTCTCCGGACGGTCGCCGACCATCATGATCTGATCCGGCGAAAAACCACTGCGGGTAATGGCAGTCTGAGCCATGTACCTGCTGGGCTTGCCCAGAACAATATCCGGCTCCCGGCCAGTGGTAATACTAATAGCAGCAGTAATGGCACCACAATCGGGCCAAAAACCATCAGAGCCGGGCATGGCTACGTCCGGGTGCGTGGCGAGCCATCTGGAGCCCTGCTCAATTATAAAACAGGCCTTCTTCAGGCGTTCATAGCATAACTCCGTATCGAAGCCGACAACCACGCAATCGGGATTCTCGTCGGTAAGGTTCAGGCCGTTGGCTGAAAGTGTCTCGCGCAGAGCACGGGCGCCAAGGACCATAACCGAGTGGATGTGCCATTGAGCTTTTAGAAAATCGGCGGCGACCTCGGCACTGCTGAGGATATTTTGAGGTTGGATATCCAGGCCGGCATCGATAAGACGCTGGGAGTGCTGGGCCAAGCTAATAGAGTTGTTATTAGTAACGACTAGAAAACTACGGCCAGTGCGCTGGAGAACCGAAAAGAACTCCCCAGCCCCAGGGGTAGCATCCGAGCCGCGGACGATGGTGCCGTCAACGTCCAAGAGTAAACAACGCAGCCGACTGAGCAGTTGCGCTTGGTAAGGTGTCTGGCTGGCTGGAGCCTTCAAATCAGGGCTCTATTTACTTGAGGAATGCCCCCGCCGAGCCTTGCCGGTGATGCGTCTGCCCGGACTCGGCGCAGATGGGGCTTTGAAAATAGACTGGGTCCTGGCCATGGCCAACTCGTCGGGAAACGCATGGCAAGTACTGACGTGCAACTCAGTGTCGCGAGCTTCAATCTCCACATAAACAAAAGGAACCTTCAAGTCCTCAGCCGGGCCACGCAAAACAAGAGTACCACGACTCTGAGCAGTGGCCAGAACGTCCTGGTAAGTATCGGCGAAAACCTGCCGACCCATGCGCTCAACCTGGCCGGCCATGATATATTTCAGACCGGCTTCGCAAGAGTGCCGACAAGTGCGCTCGCCACGCAACAGAAACTTGTGCAACAAACCACGACGAGGACCAAGGCCACCTACGCCCCTGAGCAACTCGGTCAGAAAATGCTTCTTCCAATAAAAGCTGACCGCGTGGCCACCGTCAATCAGCCAAATAGAGGCCCAATAAGAGCGCTCCTTGACGTCCTGGCGGTACTCAATCCTGAACAGCTCCGGATGAGCAGGACGCTCATAGAGCGAAAACTGCAAATCGCCAACCGAAATTTGCTGCTCCGGAACACTCATCAACGACTCCAGCTAAACGCCGTCGGCAAAATCATCCAAGGCCATGGGCCGTGAAAACATTGTAGCAAATTTCAGCTGTTCAGCCAAGCGATTTTTGTTGCGAGAGTCAATCGATGAGCCCAACAAGCAAAAACACCCCCCCCGGTGAAAGCAAGGGATAAGCTGCGCACGCTTCGGGCCGCTCTAACCATCAAAGCGGCCCGAAGTTACCCTTTTATTCTTCTATCGAGGCATCCTTCTCTGGGCACTGACCAAGCCCGACGGGTTTGGACTGTGCCATCTCGGGCATGTGATATACTAGGCGGCAGCGCGATATTTCCGTGTAATCCTGCCACCGATAACCACGAGACCACTAATGATCAAGACCAACAGCGTAGCCGGCTCGGGAACGCTGGCCATACCGTATATCCCGCGAGGCAGGTTCGGATTGAGGGCATAACTGGTTGCGCCTGTAGAGGTGTTGACGGTGTAAATCTTATCACCATTATAGTATTCACCCCGACCGGCATACAACACACCCTGTTCGTCAACGGCCAAGCCATAGAAATTCGTGCGGCCCATGTCGCCAATATGATTGGATGAGACACCACCATTCAGGTTGATACTGTATAGTTGACTGTTATAGCCTTGGTCGCATGTCGGGTTGGCGGCGGCATACAGAGTGCCGTCAAGGCCGATGGCCAGGTCGCCCTCGCTGGTGAAACCAACGTTACCCAGCAGAGTGGTGCTCAGATAGTCACCGACAGCGTCGAGATTGACCCGCCAGAGCTTTGAGCTATTGCCGGCCATCAGCAGTAACGAGGTCTCCGATTCACCTACCAGGGCATTATTGAATTTGCCGGTGCCCAGGTTCCATTTGTTCAACTCGGCTCCAGTGATCGGGTCGTAACGATAAAGGTACTTGGCACTGGATTTGTTCTTGCCGACAGCATAGAGACGCTGACCGCTGGGAGTAACAGCGACATCAGTGAGATTGTGACCGGTGCCCGGATTCAAGGTCTGTTCCAGACCGGTAACCGAATCAATGGTAGTGATCTTGGCATTCTTAGAGCCGTAACAGCCGGCCTGCCCGGAATCAACGATGTAAATCAAAGCTGCACCGGCGGGGCCGCCAAGTAAAGCCAGGGCCAAAATCGCAATCAACGAGGTTTCGATAATCTTCTTCATGCCGGTTCTCCTGTTTATGAGAGGTTCCGAAATCCAATAACTTTTACTTTGTTCACTTCCGGGTCGTTTCCGACGCGGGTCACAGCACCTGCTGGCGATAAAGGACGTTACCAAGTGCCTCTCTACAAATGCCATTCCCCGGACGAGGGAACTCTCTTCTCTCTCAGGCGTGGCGCTAACTCTTGGTGATCTGGTGTCTTCGCACAACGCGAGTGCTGATAGCCACAAGTCCGCCTACTATCAGCACAAACAGCGTGGCCGGCTCGGGGATAACCTCAATGGTGTCGGCGTCAGCCATGTAGAAGACATCGGCGCCGGCGTTGGCTTCGTTGTCCATGGGAGTTTGGACTAACGCGCCCAGTCGGTGGGCGTTATTGGCGAAGAAGGTCGCAGCTTCAGCGTCTTCAAAGTGCACGCGGAAGACGTGGCCGGCTTGACCAGTGCCCAGGCCATGAGCCTGCGGGGTCAAACCCAAGGTAGAGCCCGTGTTGCGAGGGTCACTGATATCGTAAGGGGCGTCAAAGTAAGATGAGCCATCGAGACTGGTGTAAAAACGCAGGGCGAAACTGTGCAGGTCGATAGCGGGATGACAGCCGGTCTGATTGAGATTCAAAACCACAATCAGATTCGTGGCGTCATAGCCCTCGGCAGCCAACTGGGCTACAGTAACGGTCTGACTCTGATTGGTGGCGTCGCCGGACTTGACATCAGCGGAACCGTTCCAAAGCACGGAACCGGCTTGGGTGGTGGCACTACCGTGCTGCTGCAAGGCAAGCGTCTGAAGGACATTGCCAAAGCCGGTGCCAAAGTCGTTTACAGCCTCATCATGAAAAGTGATGTAGGCTGCCTGAGCAGCAAAGGCACCGGATAACATACAAAGGCCGACAAGCAGGTACGAGACAACCTGAGTCTTGCGGCCGGCACTGGTATGGCGATGGGCAGGTCTGTTCATTGTTTTTCCTTTGCTAATGTGATGGCAGTAAACCCAATAACACTGCTGATGCAGATCAGCTCAACTGCTGGCGGTGATAGCCAGGACCTTGGACTGCCTTTACAGATGTGATATTTCGAACCAGGGCTAAGATGTGCCCTGCCTGGAACTGCTTCTTTTGCTTCTCTCACGAGGGGGGGAACGAGAGGTGTGATTCCTGCTCGTCGACCTCTAACAACTCTCTCTTAGCGTCAGGTAAGTCAACGACGCGGCAAATATGACTTTGTCCGCGAATGGCTGTGCTGGGTTATTTGCCATGGCCAGCTTAGCCATCACCTGAAAAGTACACCAGAAAACGAAGGTAGGCAAATCGGTGCGGAAAATTTTTGCGGATCGGCTGAATTCGGGGCGCCGGAGGCGATATTATCGGCCGGTGGGAAGAAAATATCATATCTGTGGCCAATAACGGCCGGCACTACAGTGGAGCTTGACGGGCAAATCGTAGAGATGAGAAACGTTTCGCTCGGTGAGCGTAGAAGTCTTGGGGCCAAAGGTTAGAACCGAACCGGCCTTGATCATAAGTATCACGGCAAATGACGGGGTTATCTCGGAAATATGATGGGTAACCATCAGCAGCGTGGGAGAGGCTGGGCCTTGGGCGAGCTGTTCGATGTGAGTTAGGAGCTTCTCCCGGCCGGCCATATCCATGCCGGCGGCGGGCTCGTCAAGAATCAATAGATCAGGCGAATTCATCAGGGCACGCGAAATAAGCACTCGCTGACGCTCGCCGACACTGAGCTGGCCGAACTGCGAGTCGATCACTCTGGATAAACCGAACTGGTCAACAAATTGCTCGGCCCGGGTGCAAGCAGCATCTGCAGGCGGTTCGGTCAAGGCCAAAGTGCCCTGAAGGCCTGTATAGATAACGTCTCGGGCCCTCATAAAGGGACTGATCTGGCTAACGGTGGCCTGGCTGGCCAAACCAACACGGCGACGGAGGCGGTGCAGATCGGTCTGCCCGAACGCTTGGCCAAGAACAGATACGCGGCCGGTGCTGGGCCAAAGGTAGCCGCTGATTATCTGCACCAATGTGGTCTTGCCGGCGCCATTGGGGCCGAGGACGGCACAGTGTGCGCCCGGCGCTATCTGCAGGCTCACATCGGAGAGGATAGTAAAATCGCCCCGGTGAACCGAAACCTGCTCTAAAGAAATAATGGGCGTTTGCAAAGTAGTACTCAGTCCCGGCTAAATTGTAGGATAAAGTTTTTTTAGCTTTATCCGAGCATCGGCTGTTGTGAATCGCCAGTCAAGGCCCGATTTGTT
>JAACET010000060.1 GCA_011682385.1 Actinomycetota bacterium
GTGGCCTACTTCGGTCCGGAGGCGACGGCCTTGACCGAAAAAATGGTGGCCGGGCAAACAGTAAGAATAGAACTGCAACCTGAGAATACCAGAGGTAAATTCGGCCGACTACTGGCCTTCGTATATACCGACGAAGGAAAAATGCTCAACGAAGAACTGCTGCGAGCGGGATTGGCCTACTTCGATGCCCGCTGGCGGCACCGCTTCTACTTCCACTTCAAGGAAATAGAAACCCGGGCACGCAAAAACAAACTGGGGCTGTGGAAAGACGTAAAACCCGAAGATATGCCCAGGCACGTGCGTCAGCGACTGGGCGGGGACGGATGAGATTCCGGGCGGGACTGCGCGTCGGGGTCGTCACGGTCAGAAGAAGAATCGTCGGCAGACGAATCTTTTCCAAAAAGCAAACCGAAAATGGCTGAACGCAACTGCTCGGCGGTAAAGGCCTGCGGCAAGCAACAGTCGGGATCTAATATCTGGGCCTTGGTCAAACTGAGGGGCTGCTCGTGAACAACAAGGGCTATAACCCTGGCCCGATTCCAGGCTGAGGTCTGCCGGACCTGCTGGCAAACGTCCGGATCAATCCCGGGCATGAGCATATCCACAATAACCAAGTCCGGCTCAGTATCTATAACCTTGGCCCCGGCGGTGAAGCAATCATTGGCAGTGTCTATGTCACACAGCCAATGACTGTCAGTCAGAACATCGCTAATCCGGCCCACAACGTGCGGCGCGTGCGAGATGATCAAAACACGCGGCTGCGTCCGGGTCAGGCTCGGCGGCAGGGGAATATCGGCCTGCCTGAGAAAATGGGCCAAAGCCTGCTGGTTAACGCGATAATTACCGCCCGGCACTCGCGAGGCAGAGAGCTTACCAGAACGGATCCAATTGCCCACGGTCACGGCTGTCACTTGGCAAATCCGACCTACATCAGAAGTAGTGAGATATCCGCGCTTGGCCATCCCTTAATCTCGCATACTGTATGAGATCCTTAGGTTGACATAATAAAGATAGAACATCAACCCCCCCAGAAGTAACGACGCAAACTGTCGCTATGAAAGTCTATCGTCCGTATAGGTCAGCCGGTTTTGAAAAATACCTTCCAACCGGCCAGACCAGCGTGACGACCGATAATCCCGCAAGTAAACAACGGTAAAGACAGGAAAATAAATCCAGACAAAAAAGGGGCGCCGGATGAGTGACAACTATGTCGCCCGTGGGGGGGGCACGGAACGACAGGAAGGGTTGCCAAGTGAATCCGACGCCCGGAACTCATAAGGTCAAAGCTCAGATATGTCGGCGAGCAAAAAGAGCCCTGACCGTGCAGGGGCTCAAGACGCCCGGCCCTGTAATATGAAAGTGCAGCGCATACGAAACGACAACAACGCAACGCGCACATCTAGGTAAAGTAAGCCCTCCTCCGCAGACAAACAACACCTGTGGGTCAGTCCTCCTCGCATATCAGCAAGCACTGATCGCCAGCCCCCAGGCCCCCGAGTACCCTGTAACTGCGATCACAAATACAAACGTATCCCGAAGCTTCCATAAACATTTTAGAGCTGTAGCCTTTCTTTAGCAAGACAAATATTGCCCGTTTTTTTCAAGCATTTTATGAAATGGGGCCGTGTGCAGGATGGCGATAAACTCCATTAGCCTGGTAACGCTCGGCCCTTGGCGAGTGGCAAACTAAATAAAGCTCGACCCTAAACCATCGTATCCATTTATAAGAGAATAGGTTATAATAAGATGTAACTGCCGAGCTTAATAGCTGGACGTCATGGGCTGATAAGAGAATGTTGGACAATTGGGCTGTCAGTGATAAAAGTTGTAAAACTATTAGCATTTAGGCGGGGCAAAGCCAGGTTGCCAGCAGATGATCTTAAACCTATAATCGCAGCTAGTCCGCAACCAGGAGTCACTAAATAAAAGGACCAAAATGGGTTGGCAAGATCGACAATATGGCCAAGGAAATTACGGCGGAGGACCCGCCCGAATGACCTTCGGCGGATTCATGTGGCCACGCATCACACCAATGGTCAAAAAAATACTGATCGCAAACGCAATAGTCTTCGTGGGCACCTACATCTTCAGAATCTCGGCACTATATCAGTGGGGGGCTTTCACACTGCATTTGGCTGTGGCCAAGGCTCAACTCTGGCGATTCGTCACCTATCAATATCTGCACGCGGGCGCATGGCATATTATACTGAACATGCTGGGACTGTACTTCATGGGCAGTCTGATGGAACAACGCTGGGGAGCAAGGAAATTTCTGCTGCTCTACACGCTCTTCGGCGCAGTCGGAGCAATGCTATATGCCCTACTATCGGCTGTGGGAATCGTCCAGGGCGGAGTCATGATCGGGGCCTCCGGAGCAGTACTGGGATTAGTGGGAGCATGTGCTGTGGCTGTACCCCAGGTAATGGTTATCCTGTTCATCTTCCCCGTGCCCATCCGCACGGCGGCAATCATCCTCGGAGTAATATACCTGCTGAAAACATTAGGAGCAGAAGAGAGCAGAACGGCTGATGCCTGCCATTTCGGTGGATTGGCTGCCGGAGCACTCTGGGCCTGGATGGAAGCCAAAGGTATTATCCGTCTGCCCAGCAGAGTCAGCGGAGAAATCGGGCCCACAGGAAGAAAATGGGTGCAAGTAAAAATACGCAAAGGGGCCTGGGAAAGAAAATTAAAACGACAACAAGCTCAACAGGCCCAAATAGACCGCATCCTGCATAAAATTCACGAAAAGGGGCTAAACAGTCTGAGCCGACAAGAAAAAAAGCTATTGCAGGAAGCGTCAAAAGAAAAATCAAATAGCAAATAGCAAATATCAAAAAGGAAGAAAAGGTATCACCACGAAGGACACGAAGGTAAAGAAGGTAAAGAAAGGCACAGAGAGAAAGAAAAGAGATTTGAAATCTGAGATTTCAGATTTAAAAAGAAGAAAAATACACTGTGAGGTGCAATGTGAGTGAAGTGGCTTGGCAGGAATGTATAAATCCGGCGTGTGGGGCGAAAGTCGACGTTGAAGATCAGAGCTTTGCCTGCCCAAAGTGCGGGGGGCTGATGGATGTCAAATACGAATGGAAGCTAATTCCCGTACCAAAACGGATGAAAGAATTCGCCAATCGCTGGGGACAACGAAATGAGCCCCTGAACTTCAGCGGGGTCTGGCGGTTCAGAGAACTTTTAAGATTTGCCCCCGAAAAGGACATGGTAACTCTGGGAGAAGGACAGACCATCCTGCAAAACGCCCGCGGCTTGGCGGACTACGTGGATGTTGAGCCCCATAACATCTTCCTGCAGTACGAAGGACTAAACCCCAGCGGATCGTTCAAAGACAACGGTATGGCCGGGGCTTTTACCCATGCGAAAATGGTCGGGGCAAAAAAAGTAGCCTGCGCGTCGACCGGAAATACCTCGGCGGCAGTGGCCCTGTTCGCCTCGGCAGCTCAAATGAAGGCTGTGGTCTTCATCGGCTCAGGAAAAATAGCCTTCGGGAAACTGGCTCAGGCACTGGACTACGGAGCGAAAACCATCCAAATCGAAGGAGATTTCGACGTTTGTATGCAACGCGTGCAGCAAGTGGCCGGCAAATTGGGGCTGTACATGATGAACTCGATCAACCCCTTTCGGCTGGAAGGACAGAAAACCATCATGTACAGAGTAATGGAAGGGCTGAACTGGCAAGTTCCCGACTGGATAATCTGCCCCGGTGGAAATCTGGGCAACAGCAGCTCCTTCGGCAAAGCCTTCCTGGAACTGCGCAAATTAAAACTAATCGACCGAGTGCCGCGATTGGCGGTAATCAACGCGGCTGGGGCGGATACGCTGTATCGCTTGGTTGAAAAGGAAGGAATGAAGTGGAACGACGGGGCCTGCGATCCGGAACTGGAACAAAGGTTCTTTGAGCAAATGGATGCCGAAAAACGCGGGGCAAAAACCCTGGCCAGTGCCATAGAAATAAACCGGCCAGTAAATCTGCCCAAATGTCTGCGGGCCTTGGCAGTCTGCGACGGGCTGGTACGAACGGTAAGCGAAGAAGAAATCCTGGATGCCAAGGCCATGGTCGGCCGAACCGGACTGGGTTGTGAGCCGGCCTCGGCGGCCTCTGTGGCAGGACTACGCCAGCTACGCGGCGAAGGAATCATCGGCAAAAACGAAAAGGTAGTCTGTATCCTGACCGGGCACGCTCTGAAAGACCCCAATGTAACCGTGGACTACCACAAAGAAGAAAACCTTGGTGCGATGGAAAAGTATCAGCGCGTGGGCGTCAAAAAAGTAAGCTTCGCCAATCGGCCGGTGCTAGTGGCTGACGATCTGGAAGAAATAATCAAGGCAGTACAAGAATAATATCAAATATAGGAAAGCCAAGAAACGTTTGATTCTTGGTATGCCTCCTTGGCTTTACGCTAGAAGTTTTTCCAGGCGGTCCAGGCCCTTGTCAATCTGCTCCATACTGGTGGCAAAACTCAAGCGAACATGTGTGTCCCAGCCGAAGGCTACGCCGGGGACCAGGGCTACATTGGCCTTATCCAGTACGGCGTCGGAAAAGGCGAGCGAGCCGGTGACGCCGAGCCTATCATAACAAGCAGAGACATTGGCAAAGCAATAGAAAGCCCCGGTGGGCTTGATGCAGGTAATGCCCTCTATGGCGTTGAGACGCTTGAACATGTGATCCGCCCGCTTGGCGAACTCGTCGCGCATCTGCTGGACGCAGGTCTGATCGCCCTGTAAAGCAGTTATAGCGGCAGACATGCAGAAGGTGACAGGATTGGAGGTCTCGTGAGACTGCAAGCTCCCCATGGCCGAAATGATCTCCTGGGGGCCGGCGGCATAGCCTATCCGCCAACCGGTCATCGAATAGGTCTTGGCCAGGCCATTAAAAGTGACAGTCTTGTCGATCAGGCCATCGGCTAAGGTGGCAAAGCTGACAAACTCCTGGTGGCCATAGGTAAGGTTCTCGTAAATCTCATCAGAAAAAATAATGATGTCCTTGTCAACAAGACCCTGGGCGATGGACTTGAGCTCAGCAGGCGTATAGGCAAAACCGCCGGGATTGTTGGGCGAATTGAGCACCAATATCTTGGTACGCTGGTTAATGGCCTTGAGTATCTGGTCGGGGGAGAGCTTGAAATCGTTGTCCTCCCGGCCCCGAAGCTCTACGACGGTGCCGCCGGCAAGCTTGATCTGCTCAGGATAACTGACCCAATAGGGCGAAGGCAGCAAAACCTCGTCGCCGGGATCCAACAACACCTGAAAGGCACCATACAAAGCGTGCTTGCCGCCACAACTGATGACCACCTGAGAAGGATCGTAATCCAAGCCGTTCTGACGGCGAAGTTTCTCGGAAACGGCCTTCTTCAAATCCGGTGAGCCACTGGCGGGAGCATACTTGGTCAGCCCGGCGTCCAGGGCCTGCTTGGCGGCGTCCTTGATAAAGGCGGGAGTGTCAAAGTCCGGCTCGCCAGCCCCAAAACTGACCACGTCCAGACCCTGGGCCTTCATCTGCTTGGCCTTGGCTGAAACGGCCAGGGTGGCGGAGGCGGTTATACCCGCTGCCCGTTTGGATATTTTCATAGTGTGGGCTCCTGATCTAGCTCTGTCAAAAGTAATTGGGAAGCTAGTTTATCTATTCCCAGCGGCGGCGTCCACTGGGTTTTTCAAGAACCCCCGACACGCAGGTCGCGGGCATTAGAAAAAACCCCGGGTGGAACCCGGGGCTAAATAAAGAAGACGTCTGGATTCCGCATCAAGTGCGGAATGACACAGGGCCCGCCCCTTGTGCCTTTAAAGGAACTTGACAGAAACCGGCTGAATGGATAGCGTAACACCCAAAGGGAGAACTACCTGTTCGGGGCAACTCAAGATGGAGAAAAACCATGAGCACAGATAAGCCCATAAGGTTTTTTGGTGTCCTCGTAACCGCTCTGGCGGTGATGGGCCTGCTGACTGCGGCCCAAGCATATGGGCAAACCACCACAGTGGTCATCCAGAAGCCCAAACCAACGGCCAGCGGCTGGCTGAGTACAGATAGACGCATAACCTACCCCAGCGTGGGTGAAATAACGGCAGAAAACGTACTCATCAGAGCAGGTGGAAATCTAAACTACTACGTCTGCGGAAAATTGGCTGCCGGAAGCACAGTCGTAGTGCGGGAAGAACAGTACGGCTGGCTGAAGATCGATCCGCCCAAAGGCTGCTTCAGCCTGATCGCGGCGGACTACGTGCAAAAATCGGCAGGCTCCGACCAGGGAATCGTGAACGCTACCGTAGTGCGAGTAAGAGCCGGAGCAATCGACTCGGAGCAAAACTACGCTGTACAGTGCCGGCTAAATACCGGCGATAAGGTGCAGATTCTGGGTGAAGTGACCTCCGAAGTCCTGGGTAAAAAAGTACGCTTCTACAAAATCGTTCCGCCGGCAGGAAAGGCCTTCCTCTGGGTTTCATCACCATACGTCCGCTACGTCGGTCCGTACGACCCGTCCCAAAAAATGGTCGAGGAAGAACCAATCGTGCCGGACTTTCCGAAGCCGGAACCAAAAGAAGCCGAGGCCCTGCCGAAATCAGCGGACCGGCAAGAGCTGGAGAAACTCGACGAGGCCTTGAGAATCGAGATGCGCAGGCCAATAGCCCAACGAGAACTGGCCGAACATCTGGCCAAATATCTGGCCCTGCGAACAAAAACAGAAGACGCAACCATATCAGAACTGGCCAAAGAGCGAATAGTCGAAATCCGCCGATATATAGAGATCCAAACGGCTCTGCAAAAATCAAAAGACATCCGCAAAGACTATGAGTCCTCAAAGGAACGCATGGCCGAACTCTATAAAACCGTGAGCACGGCTGAAATCAAGGCCGACGAAAAAATCACCCAGCAAACAGGGTTACTGAAACCTTCCTACGCCTTTCGCAGTCGGGGGGTAAAACGCTGGCGGCTGGTCGATCCGTCCACGCGGCGGAATATCTGCTATCTGCTGGCTGGAAAAGTCGCGGAGGAGGAACTGAGGAATAACGAGGGTAAAATCGTAGTCGTCTCCGGGCCGACAGTATTTGACCGGCGAGTGGCTCTGGAACTGATAATGGTCAATAGTATTGAGACGGAAGGGAAATGAGTTATTACTACAACGCCACTTGAGGCGTTTTTGCCCAAATTGCGACGTCGCAAGACCACCCGGCACGTAGGCCGGGGGCATTAGAAGTCAAGAAACCCCCGGCAAAACCGGGGGCTAAATAAATAAAGAAGGGCTTGAACTCAAACAGACGCTCAAACCCTCCGTCATAGGCTGTCCATTCGAGGCTAGAGCTTCAGCCAACACAAATCGGCCAGCTCCAGAGCACAAATGGAGTCCCACAGCCTCTGGTAAACCTATCGACTGCCAAAGGAAGGTACTTGAAACCAAAGCAACTGTCCAAGCAGCACACCAAATATAATCATAGGTGCCAGGTGAGAGAAGACGTTTGAGCAGGTCCTATAATCCAAGGTGCATCAATTATGAAACAACGTCCGGCTAAACTCGCCCTGCAAGACGGGAGCGTATATACGGGGACAGCCTTCGGGGCCTCGGGCACGGCTACGGCGGAGATAGTGTTCAATACCTCCATGGCCGGATACCAGGAAATACTGACCGATCCGTCATACGCCGGTCAAATCGTGACCATGACCTATCCGCAAATCGGAAACTACGGGGTCAACTCAGAGGACGTCGAATCTGACAGAATATGTGCCCAGGGACTGATTGTCAGAGAATTGGCCGGCAGAGTGAGCAACTTTCGAGCTGAACAAAGTCTGGGGGAATATCTGGCTGCAGAAAAAGTCATCGGCCTGGAAGGCATAGATACGCGGGCCCTGGTCAAAACACTTCGGGAAAAAGGAGTGATGAACGGAGTGCTGTCCACCGAAATCCTGGACGACAAGCAATTGGCTAAAATGGCCAGAGAAGCTCCAGGATTGGTAGGGCGGGACCTGGTGCGAGAAGTCAGTTCAAAAACACAAACACAGTGGTCCAAAGGATTCGAAAGCAAATTTGCCATGGACCGCAAACCACAACCGACGGGGCTAAAGGTGGTAGCTATCGACTGCGGTATCAAACGAAATATCCTGCGGAATCTGGTGGCAGCGGGATTCGAGGTAACGGTAGTGCCGGCGGACACAAAGGCTCAACAAATTCAAAAACTCAAACCCGACGGGCTCTTTCTGTCCAACGGGCCGGGGGATCCGGAACCGGTCAAATATACCATCGAAACCCTGCGGGAACTGATTCCAACAAAATTGCCGATATTCGGCATCTGCCTGGGTATGCAACTACTGGGATTGGCCCTGGGCGGAAAGACATATAAACTGAAATTCGGCCATCGGGGGGCTAATCAGCCGGTACTCAACGTGGCTACGGGAAGAGTAGAAATAACCTCACAAAACCACGGTTTTGCTCTAGACATCGACTCGCTGAATCGCGACGAAGTCCAAATCACACACCTAAACCTCAATGACAAGACATTGGAGGGGATTGCCCACCGGAAATGGCCGATATTTGCAGTACAGTATCACCCAGAGGCCTCGCCGGGGCCACACGATGCAACCTATCTGTTCGATTGCTTCGTGCAGATGATGCAAACTCACCGGGCACCAAATGCCCGGGAAATGGATCAAACGCAAAAAGAAACAAAAAAACTCACCACGAAGAATAACCCCGGGTGAAACCCGGGGCTAAATATAAGAGATGCGATGAAAGTATTCGTAATCAACTGCGGTAGCTCGTCAATAAAGTATCAGTTGTTCGACATGACTGACGAGTCGGTGTTGGCTAAAGGACTGCTGGAACGTCTGGGGAACTCAGGTGCTAATCTTCAACACCAAGGGAAAACCGGCAAAGTCGAACCAGAATGTTCGGCGAAAAATCACAGGGACGGCCTGGCCCTGATCCTGGAAAGCCTGGTGCATCCGCAATACGGGGTGATCGAAAACATAGAACAAATCGAAGTGGTAGGTCATAGAGTAGTACACGGCGGAGAACAGTTTAACCAAGCGGTGCGAATAGACAACAAAGTGATCAAGGCTATAGAAGATTGTGCGAAGCTTGCGCCGCTGCACAATCCGCCGAATCTGGCGGGAATCGCTGCGGCAAAAGAGGCCTTGCCAAAGGCTGTGCAAGTGGCGATCTTCGATACGGCCTTTCACAATACGCTGGCCAAACGGGCCTTCGTCTATGCTTTACCGTACGAGTGGTACAAAAAATACGGGATTCGCCGGTACGGCTTTCATGGAACCAGCCATCAATACGTGGCCCAGCGGGCGGCGGAAATGCTGGGGCGGCCACTGAGTAAATTAAACCTCATAACCGCTCATCTGGGTAACGGGTGCAGCATCACGGCTATCCGAGCAGGTCAAAGCGTCGAGACCAGCATGGGACTGACACCGGCTGAAGGGCTGGTGATGGGCACACGCGGCGGAGATATGGACCCGGCTATAATATTTCATCTGGCAGGCAAATCCGGCATGTCGCTGGAGGAAATAAACAAAGCCCTGCAAAAACAATCGGGACTGTTGGGAATTTCCGGACTGAGCAACGATATGCGCGATATAATACAGGCCGGCAAAGAAGGAAATGAAAGAGCACGACTGGCCTTGGAGATATTCACCTATCGGCTGAAAAAATACATTGGGGCCTACACGGCGGTGTTGGGTAAAGTGGATGGGCTGGTCTTTACCGGAGGTATCGGAGAAAACTCCGTGGCGGTTCGACAAAGGGCAGTGGAAGGCCTATCCGGATTGGGAATGCTGCTGGACCAAAAAGCAAACGAAACGGCAACAGGGGGGCAGGCGTGTGAAATATCGGCTGCCAATAGTGGCGTGAAAATACTGGTTATTCCTACCAACGAGGAGCTACTGATCGGCAGGCAGAGCGTAGAGGTGGCTAAGGAACTTGGAGAAGCATAACCGTGAGCGACGAAACCAGGCTGAGATTATTGGTCTTGCGAGGGCGGTCCTCAAAGAGCGAGGCCTTCATCAAAAGGCTGACCCGCAAACACGAAGTGATTCAGGCTGAAAGCTTCGGACAGGCCCTGGGGCTGATGCGGGCAGGCAATTTCGACGCCGTGATATCAGAGACGGCTGACTTTTTGCCCTTGGAACGGTCCTCGGGAATCCAACAGGCCTCTACCATCCTGAATACGCTGAGCGAGGGGATCTGTACAGTAGATCGACAGGGCCGATTGCTGTGGTCGAACAAACGCATGTGGCTTTGGCCTAAAGAAGTAACGGAAAAGATATGCCAGTACTCGCGCGAGGCCTACGAGCACTTCCGGGAACAGGAAGCAAAAAGCGGTTCCGAGAAACAAGTTAAATGGGGGGTACGAAAGTTCTCCCTGAGCACCGCAGGCAACCGCTTCTTTCAAGTGGTAGTCTCGCCCTTGCGAACCCAAGAAAAACATCTGGCTCAGGTGGTGGCCGTGAGCTGGGAAGAATCACAGGCCCGCAGACTACAACAAGGACTGGATGCCATCGACCGAGCCGGCCAAGAATTGGTGCGATTGGATGTCGAAAGAATGGCCGACATGAATATGCAGCAGAGACTGGACCTGCTGGAAGATAAAATCCTGCGCTTCACAGAAAATCTGCTGCCCTTCCAGTGCGTCAGCATACGACTGCTGGACCGCAAGACCAATAAGCTCGAACTGGTGATCTGCGGAGGTAAAAAAAACCTCTCGGCTGAGGCTGAACTGCTGGCCTCGGCGGAAGGCTCCGGAATCTGCGGATACGTGGCGGCAACAGGACGAAGCTATATCTGCTACGACGTGAGCCAAGACGAACGGTATCTGCCGGGATTGGAAGATGCAAAGTCGAGCTTGACCGTGCCGTTGAGGCTGCGGGACGAGGTAATCGGAACCTTCAACGTTGAATCCGACCAAGTGGGGGCCTTCGGCGAAAACCATCGGCAACTGGCCGAAATATTCGCCCAATATGTGGCCATCGCCCTGCATATCCTGGACCTGCTGATCGTAGAACGATACAAGGCCAGCGGACAATTGGCCAATAGCGTGGCGGCCGACATTGCCGAGCCCTTAGACGATATCCTGAGAGAAGCAACAGCCCTGAAGGAGGAATACATCGGTCAGGACGATATGCTACGCAGAATTCAAAGCATAGCAGATAACGCCCAGGCTATCCGCAAATCCACCTCGGATGTCTCCAAACAAAGGTCAGGACTGCTGAACGGAGCGCAGATCAAGACAAAACAGGATAAACGGCTAAAGGACAAGAAAATCCTGGTTGTCGACGATGAGCCTATGATACGACAGACTATCGGCGATCTATTGCGGCGGTTCGGATGCAGCGTGGACAGCGTGGCTGAAGGAAACAAAGCAGTAGAAATGATCAACAAAAACGACTACGACCTGATCCTCTCCGATATCAAGATGCCGGGCAAAAACGGATACGAGATATTCGCGGCGGCAAAGAACAAAAACCAGGATCTGCCGGTGATCCTGATGACCGGTTTCGGATACGATCCAAACCACTCCATCGTCAGGGCCCGCAAAGAAGGACTGGCGGCAGTATTATTCAAACCATTTAAAGTAGATCAACTGCTGGGGGAAATCCGCAAGGCCGTGGGCATGGCTACCTAACGGGGAGCATAGAAAACCCTCCGCGGATGAAAAGACGACTTTCGGACCGACCAGAACAATTTATACTACAACAAAGCAAGTGATAAATATATAATGCGGCCATGGCAGTCAATTTATATCCAATCGTGGCTGGGTATTTCCGAGTGGACGGCGGGGCAATGTTCGGCGTGGTGCCACGCGTGCTCTGGGAGCAGAAATATGAGCCGGACGATAAGAATAGAATCAGTCAGGCCCTAAGGGTGCTGCTGATAATCGACGGTGACAGAAACATCCTGGTGGATGTGGGGGCTGGTAACTGGCATGACGCTAAGTTCATTAGCAACTATGGGCTAGAGAACGATGATTTCAGCTTCGATACGGCCCTGGCAGATCATAATCTCAGTACTGACGACATAACCGACGTGGTTCTAACACATCTGCATTTCGACCATGCAGGGGGCTGGATAACCCAAAATGGGACGAAATTAGTGCCGACCTTTGCCAGGGCTCGGACCTGGGTGCAAAAAGCACAACTGGACTGGGCTAAAGAGTCCTCGCCAATAGACAAGGCCAGCTACATGGACGCCTATCTGAAGCCGTTGG
>JAACET010000061.1 GCA_011682385.1 Actinomycetota bacterium
CCGCAACGTCCCCCATACTGCAAAGCTCGATGGGCTCTTGATCGGCTACGATCATCTTTGGTTTGTTCCCGCTCGTATCGATCCGCACCTCTTGGCCCGTCCGGACCGTCTCGCACAAACGGCGCGGTGTTTGCAGTGGGACTATGTATCCACCGTTAATCGTATTGCGGAAGAATATGCGGGCATACGATTCTGCTATTACCGCTTTTACCCCCGCCTCAGCCAGTGCCAGAGGCGCATGTTCCCGACTGGACCCACAGCCAAAGTTTTTACCGGCCACGATAATATTGAATTCGCTTTTGCTATTTTCTTCGCGCTGCTGATCTACGAAGGGTATATTCCCCTCGGGCAGACCCGCCTGTTCTGTTGGCACTCCGATCAGGGCGAATCTGCCGAAGAGTTTCCGCTCAGCCGCTATGGTCGGGTCGTACTTCAGGTATCCCGCCGGAATAATCTGGTCCGTATCGATGTCATCGCCCAGCACATATACTTTACCGCGTATTACTTTGTCCATTTGCACACCTTTTATATATCTCGCGGATCGGTGACACTTCCCCTGATTGCCGTCGCCGCAGCAGTCATCGGAGATGCTAAAAACACCTCAGCCTTTTTATGTCCCATCCTTCCCGGGAAGTTCCGATTGGTCGTGCTTAAGCAGCGCATCGGTTCGTTTACTCGTCCGAACGTATCTTCCGGACCTCCCAGGCAGGCCGCGCAGGATGGCCGACCGATCGTAGCCCCAGCCTGTTCGAATATTTCCCGCAGTGATTTCCCGCCTATTTTTTGTTCATCCAGATCGCGATCCACTTCTGTGGTCGCCGGCACTACGAAGGTATCTATTTTCACTGCCTTGTTTGCCAGCAGACTCACCGCCGCCGACATATCCGTTGTCTTGCCTCCCGTGCAGGACCCGATATAGACGCGATCTATTTTAGTGTCCTTGAGTTCACGAGCCGTCGCCGTATTTGCCGGGCTGTGCGGCTGAGCTACCATCGGCTCGATTTCGTTTGCCTGATAAGATTGCTCACTGTGAAACTTCGCCTCGGGATCGTTATCCAGCAGCGTGTATTTTTTTCCGCTTTGATCGCGTTGGTCAACGTAATCCTCGACGACTTTATCGGGCACGATGATCCCGTTTTTCGCGCCGGCCTCGATAGCCATATTGCACAGAGTCATCCGTTCTTCCATGCCGATGTTTTTTACTGTCTCCCCGGCAAACTCCATAGCTCGATAGGTTGCTCCGTCCACACCGATATCGCCGATGACCTTCAGGATCATATCCTTGGCCATGACCCGCTGATCAAGTTGCCCATCGAATATAAAGCGCATAGTCTGCGGCACTCTCAGCCAGAGTTTTCCTGTGCCCAGCACGAAAGCAGCCTCGGTATTTCCTATACCGGTGGCGAATTCTCCGAAGGCCCCGTGTGTGCAGGTGTGCGAATCCGTACCCAGCAGTACCTCTCCCGGCCTGGTGTGTCCCGCCTGTGGCAGTCCTACGTGACAGACCCCGCGATAGCTCTCGGTACCCGGATCGTAGAAGTGCTCGATTTTTTGTTCGCTTACGAATCGTCGCAGGACATCTACGTTTCTTTTGCAGGTTGTGTCTTTGGTGTGTATGTAGTGATCCGGGATAATCACCACCTTATCCGGATCGAACACCCGTGCATCTTTCCCGAATTGCTCCTGGAATATTCCTATTGTCCCCGGCCCGCACACATCGTGGGTCATCAGCACGTCCACATCCACCCAGACGATCTCGCCGGGTCTAACTTGTTGCTTTCGGCAATGCTGGGCCAGTATTTTTTCGCTGATTGTCATGCCCATCGGTCTGCGTCCTTTTGGTCCAGGTAAACCTATGTAGAAAAGTCGAATTCTAGTACAAATACCGCTCTGCGGCAAGAATGAGAATGAAAAAAACACCGGCCGGGTTATTCTCGTAACAGTTTACATTTCAATCAGTTACATCGCTGGCCGTATTCGCTGTGCCCACCCCTCAAATCCTGGCTTGTACAAGTCAATTGAGCGGATATAATTGTTGCTAAAGGCCGGTTATCCCGCAAACCCTCAAGGCTATGAGACTCATGGACGGTTCCCCGCCACAGTTTTGTTCCGTCAGCCCCAGCCGCCCTCGGCTTGGCACATACGTCTTAGCTGGTGTCATAGGTGCTTTGGTTGCCTATTTAGCCGGCAGCTTTTTTGCGACTGCTCCCACTCTGGCCCTGCCGCAGGAAGGATCTGTTTATGCCCAAGGTTTTTTGGCGGTACCGGCTCAATTGGCCTCTGACGCTTATGGACTTTATTTGATTGACCTGCAGAATCAGACTATACTATTGTACAGCTATGGTGGACCGTGGTCGAAAGGGCTGCGTCTTATGTCAGCCCGCAGTTTCCGATATGATCGAGAGTTGGTGGATTTTAATTCCGGCAAGCCGTCGCCTCAGGGTGTTCGGAAGTTGCTTGAAGCGGCTCTGAAGGTGCCGGATTCACCTGATAGCTCGGATAAAGGCCCGACTCATACCACCACTGAGTCGAACTCTGCTCCGTAGCCGTAGTAGAATTTATTGTTCAGTGGAAGGGCGGTTTTTCCTACTCTTATTGATGGTTAGGAACTGACATGGCCAAGATGTTTTATACTATTGACGAAGTGAAGACCATGCTTGGTCTTAATGACGAAGCTATACGGGCTTTGGTGCAGGAGGGCAAGCTCCGCGAATTGCTCGACGGTGCCAGGCGCGTATTCAAAGCCGAACAGGTAGAGGCCTTGGCGGCCCAGGCTCCTCCCAGGGGTTCTTCGGCGCCGACTGAGACTGACGCCAGCGGCTTTGCTCTGGAGATGACGGATACTGCTGCCGGTGCTTCAGGTTCGGCCAAGGCTGACACTGCCCTTGGTGGTGAGGGCATCCAGGATTTAGGTCAGGACCAGGATGGCTTGGCAGACACGGACGCTGTTTCCAAGGGGTCTGGCTCTAGCGAGGGGATATTGCAATTGGATGGCTCAGGCAGTGGTTCGGGCCTATTGGATTTGACACGTGAAGGCGACGACACTTCTTTGGGAGCTGTTCTGGATGAGATTTATCCTGGAGAAGATGAGACTGCAGCCGGCGTTGCTGCCGGCATGGGCACTGGTTTGGCGTCAGCCTTGGGCTCCGGTATGGCCGAGGCTCAGGGTATCGAGCAGGCCCCTGCGATGGCCGAACAGATGCAGGTCAGCCCTGGAAGGGCTGCTCGTCCTTTTGTTGCCGCCATGATCTTGGCTGTCGTCTTGTTGGGTTTGGCCATTAGCGCTCTCGTTGCAGTCCTCCAGGGCGTCACACCTGTATATTTGACCATTCTTTTTGACAATCTGCTGTATTTCCTGATGGGTTCGATGGTTGTTGCGGTGGTGATCTTCGTTTTTGGCGCTATCTTTGGCAGACGGCGTGTCTGAGCGTCCCAGCCCCAACGTATCTGCATGTGCTTACCGGTTGTGAGGGCCTTTCATAATTCGGTATTTGCGATGAGGCTCTCGATTGGTTAAACTCCAAGGAAAGGAGATATTCATGCGGCTGGTCACAACATTTTTAATATTTGCTTTGGCTACAGCCTTACTGGTATCGACGGGTTGTTCCCCGGACGCTCGCCTACGGGCTTATCAGCAACAGTCTCGGGAGCAGATTGAAGGCCTGCAGACTGATTTACAGGCCGAGCGCAGCAGGAGCGAGTCTATCGCCGGGGAATTGCAGGCCGAGCGAGCGCGTCTGGCCAAAATTCAGGCCGAGAGCGAGATTCAAAAAGCCAAGTTTGATGAGTTGGTCACCGAGTTTGAGACCTTGGCCGAGCGAGCAGGCCGGTCCGGTCTTTTGCCCGCCCAGACCAGCGCCGCTCTTATCCAGTTGGCCAAGGACAATCCTGAGCTTTTGAGTTACGACCCAGCCAAGGGCCTGGTGCGGTTGAAATCGGATTTCACCTTTGCTCCCGGTTCTGACTTGCTAACCGCCGGTGCCGAGCCGGTCTTGGCTGCCTTGGGTAAAATATGTTCCCCCGATCAAGCCGGCGACCTTCAGGTGCTGATTGTGGGCCATACTGATGATATACCTATAGTTCGTCCTGAGACCCGAGCCAAGCACCCCACTAATTGGCATCTTTCTGTGCACCGAGCCATTGCAGTCATGGAGGTGCTCAAGAAGAGCATGCCCGAGCAACGGCTTGCGGTGATGGGTTTTGGCCAATGGCGTCCGGTGGAGCCGAACCAGCCAGGCCACCGTGGCAATCCAGCCAACAGGCGGGTTGAGATTTTCATTGTTCCCGTGGATACGGACGTGCCGTCCGGCGGTGTGAAATAGCCCCGCCGATTCGATTTGGCAGACTTTACATATACAGATTACCCCTGGTTTTTCGAGCCTGCCGGGGATTGAATTTCAGCCATCGACACCGACAGACTGCCAAGCAAGACAATCTTATTTGGGCTCACCTTTATAATGCAGACCGTCCGCCTGATTGCCGTATTCCACACGGTTTATGGCCCGCCCTGTTTATCGATTCTGATGGGTTTGCGATGGATTTTTTTGACTATCCGTGTTTTCTGTGGTATACTTTTAGTGTTCAGCATATATTCAAGTAGCGGCTTTGCACACTTTTGATCAGCATTTAAACGGACCTGAGAGTAGTTTTGGACTGAAGTACTGGCCTTGGCAGCTTCTGAGGGAGTTCTGTTGCCGTACGGGAGAGAGTGCGGAGGGAGAGAGTGCGGAGGGATGATAGACTCTACCACAATCAGACAGGTGCAGGACGCCGCCGATATCCTCGATGTTATTGGCGAGCATGTTGCTCTCAAAAGGGCCGGAAAGAATTTCCTGGGCCTGTGTCCTTTCCATGAGGAAAAGACGCCCTCTTTTAGTGTTAGCCCCAGCAAGAGCATTTTTAAGTGCTTTGGATGTGGTGCTGGTGGCAGCATATTCCAGTTCATCATGCGTAAGGATCGGGTCAGTTTCCCCGAGGCCGTGGAGTCTTTGGCTCAGCGGCTGGGCATTCCCATAGCCCGCTCCCAGCCCAGCCCGACAGCCCAGCGGAAGGTTGATTTGGCCTCCGTTAATTCCTGGGCTGCCGGCGTATTTCGTAGCAACCTTCAGGATCAGGTCCTTGGCCGGTCCGCTCGCGAGTATCTTGCCACCCGTGGCCTGTCTCCTCAGATTCAGGAGCAGTTTAAGTTGGGTCTAGCCCTTCCGGGCTGGGACGGCCTTATTCAGACAGCCGCCTCGACCTCTCGCTCTGCCCAATCTTTGGCCGCGGCGGGTTTGGTCACTGCCCGCGAATCAGGCCAGGGCTGGTATGATCGATTTCGCAATCGTTTGATATTTCCTATTGTTGATGCCAGCCAGCGGGTAATTGCTTTTGCCGGACGGAGTCTCGAACTTGCTGATGAGAAGTCCGGGGCCAAGTACCTTAATTCGCCCGAGACGCCTCTGTTTAGTAAGAGTTCCTGCCTTTACGGGCTCGACCAGGCTCGCGATTCTATTGTTCGCAAGAACCAGGCCGTTGTCGTGGAGGGTTACACGGATTGCCTGATGGCCCATCAGCATGGTTTGACGAATGTGGTAGCTACCATGGGTACTGCCTTGACCGACCTCCAAGCCGGACTGCTGCGGCGTTTTTGCGAGCGAGTGGTCGTGGTCTTTGATTCTGATCAGGCCGGCTTGCAGGCCGCCGACAGAGCCATTGATGTTTTTCTGGGTCAGCGGATTCAGCTCAGTGTTGCTGCCGTCCCCCAGGGCAAGGACCCTTGCGATTACATCATCAGCCACGGCATAGACGCTTTCGGGCAGATCGTAGACCATGCCGTTGATGCACTGGAGTATAAATGGCAGTTGGCTCGCCGTGCCCAGCAGGATTCTGATAGTCCTGCCGGCCAGCACCGAGCCATTGAGCAGTTTCTTGCTTCCCTGGCCCGTTCAGCTCATTTTGGTAGCAGCGATCCGATTTGGCGGGGTTTGTTGCTTAATCACATAGCCAAGTTGCTTTCGATGTCCCCTGTCCAGGTTTTGGCTGTGGTCAATCAGCTCAAGTCCCGCACGGCCCGCCGAGTTCAGCCGGCCGATCCGTCTGGCCCTGTTTCTACTGCTTCGGCACAGACACCGCTCAGTGCTATGGATAAGGCCCTGCGTCAGGTGTTGGAGGTGCTGTTGAACAAGCCTTCATATATTGAGAAGGTTGCTGGGGTTATTGCTCCGGAGGACTTTTCCCAGGCTGATTTGCAGACTGTAGCTGAGGCTGTTTTCAAATGGGCCGGCGATACGGACCAGCCCCAGCTTTCCGATTTACTGGCCGGCCAGTCGAGTTTGGACCAGGCTGATCTGATAACTTCTTTAGCCGAGCAGGGCAGCCGGAAGGGCAATTTCCAGCCTAATCTTTCCGGAGCCATGGATTACATATGCAGCTATCGGCAGCGTCGGAATTCGCTGGACGCTGCTGAGTCGATCCGTCGGGCCGACTCTGATCTGTCCGACGAGCAGGTGAATGAATTGTTGCAGCAGGTACAATCCCAGCTCAAGACCCAGAACCGGCGCAACCCGGGCATCCGTGTTTGACCTGGTTGTTGACGCTTGATGGTCTAAGAACGTGTGGGAATCTGGAGGAACATTCTGTGGAAAAGTTGGATCAGAATATCAAAGCTTTGGTAGAGCGCGGTAAGCGTAAGGGTTACTTGACTTATGAGGAGATGAATCGATCTCTTCCTGAGGCGGGTGTTTCCCCGGATCGCCTTGACAGCCTTTTGATGACTCTCGACGAGTTCGGCATTGACCTCTTGGATGAGGAAGACGTTGTCGCGAAGGAGGAACGTGCTGGCGGCAATTCATCCAAGGTGGCCGAAGAGGACATACCGGGCATCATTGAGCAGCCCACTGTCCGGATCGACGATCCGGTGCGTATGTATCTCCAGCAGATGGGAGAGATTCCGCTGCTTACCCGTGCGGAGGAGATTGCCCTGGCCAAGAAGATCGAGTGGTCTCGCAAGCGATTTCGGCGTAAGGTCCTGGAGTCGGACCTGTCTTTAGCCGGAGCCGTGGAGATTCTCTCTCAGGTTTCTGCCGGCGAATTGCCTTTTGACCGCACCATGAAGATATCGACAGCCGAGACTCTTGGTAAAGGTACCATTTTGAAACGGCTACCGGAGAACCTCTCAACTGTCAGGAGCATGTTGGCTCAGAATCGGGCCGATTGGGCCAAAATGTGTAAGACTTCTGAGGGTAACGGCCAGGTCGAGTTATTGCGCCGCTTGCGATCTCGTCGTCGCCGGGCCGCCACTCTCCTGGAGGAACTCAGTCTGCGAACGAGTCGAGTTCAGCCCTTTATGAAGAAGCTGCGGAACATATTGGATAAGATCTCCAATGTGCAGGCTAAGGTAGAGGCCCTGGCCGAGGACAACAGCGATTCTGAGGAGCTTCAGGTTATGCGGCAGGAATTGGTGGGATTGTCCAACCTGGCTATGGAGAAGCCCCAGGACTTGCAGAAGCGTGTGATTGACACCGAGAGATTTTTCCATGAGTACGAGCAGTCCAAGCGTCAGCTCTCTGGCGGCAATCTGCGTTTGGTTGTTTCTATTGCCAAGAAGTACCGCAATCGTGGCCTGAGCTTTTTGGACATCATTCAGGAGGGCAACACCGGCCTGATGAGAGCCGTGGACAAATATGAGTATCGCCGCGGCTACAAGTTCAGTACCTATGCCACCTGGTGGATCAGGCAGGCCATTACCAGAGCCGTGGCCGACCATGCTCGCACTATTCGCATTCCCGTTCACATGATAGAGACCATGTCCCGTTTGCGGAACGTTTCCAAGATGTTGCTTCAGAATCTTGGTAGAGAACCTACCATCGAGGAGATGGCCGAGGAAGCTGATTTGCCGGTCAGTGAGGTTCGTCGAGTTTTGAAAATCTCACGACATCCGATCTCTTTGGACCGCCCGGTTGGTGAGAGTGAAGACAGTTATTTTGGTGATTTCATTGAGGACGAGCAGGCCGAGTCCCCTGTCCAGGCGGCGAGCCAGGAGATGCTCAAGGATAAGATAGAGGCAGTTCTCAAGACTCTGACCTTCCGCGAGCGGGAGATTATCAAGCTCCGCTACGGCATTGGTGACGGCTATACCTATACTTTGGAGGAGGTCGGCCGTATTTTCCAGGTCACCCGAGAGCGTGTCCGGCAGGTGGAGGCCAAGGCTATCCGCAAGCTACAGCACCCGGTCCGGGCCCGCAAGCTTGAGAATTTCCTTGATGAGGGCCCCAGTAACCTGCCCGACCCATCTGATTTATAGCCTCTGGCTGACGACGTCCGGAGCTTTGTGGCATGATTTGCTGAAAACTTCCGATCATTGCTTGCTTCTTGAGGGATTTCAAAGCATAATAGCCCTGGATTTTGCTTTGTTGGTCTTTTTGGAAGCACCATGGGGCCGATTATCAGATCACTGCTGCGTCTGCAGGAGATTGAATCTCAGCTCTGGGCTTTGCGGGATTCATTAACTACCAAACAGCGTTCTGTTTCTGCCCAGCAGCGCAAGCTTCAGCAGATGCAGGATCAGGTCGAGGCTAAGGCCGAGCAGCTCAAGCACCTCCAGTCCAACGCTGCCAACCAGGAGTTGGACCTCAAGACCCAGGAATCCGCTATTGGCAAGCTGCGTAATGCCCTCAACGCGGCCAAGAATAATAAAGAGTACAGCAGTATTCTATCCCAGATAAATTCCGACAAGGCCGAGACCTCTCGTTTGGAGGAGCGTGTTTTGGCTTTGCTGGCCCAGGTGGATCAGATGCAGATCGAGTGCCGGCAGGCTCATGACCAGATCAAGCAGGGTCAAGCTCAGTTGGATGCTTTGCAGCGGGCCTCGGAAGCTGCCCGGGCTGAAAATCAGCAACGTTTATCTGAGTTGGAGTCCGCCAAGGCCGAGATATCCGCTTCGCTTCCGCCCGAGGTTGTCCAGCAGTTCGAGCGCGTGGGCCGGAACCACGACGGCCAAGCCATGGCCGCCGTCACATCTATGGGCAAGCGCCAGGTTACTTATTCCTGCAGTGGCTGCCATATGGGTATTACCATCGATACCGTCGATGCTCTCATGAGCAAGGACCAGATCAGGCAATGTCCCCACTGCTGGCGTATGCTCTATATTCAACCCGATGAGAGCTGATTGTTCTTATCTTGCCAGGCTCGTATTGCCGCCAATAGCCCTGCTGCTGCCGTCTCTACTCTCAGAGTGTTTTTGCCCAGAAAGACCGGCTCGTATCCGTTTGCTTCAGTTAAGGCCTGTTCTTTTTCAGTTAGCCCCCCTTCAGGTCCCACCAGCAGTGCCACCCGTTCTGGTCTGGCCTTTTCCAGCACCACCAGTATTGGTTTTGCTGATTCGTTGAGTGTCCCCACCACCCCCAGACAATTATCATTTGTATCTGTCAGAACCTTTTCCAACACCCTTGGTTGTGCAATCTGGGGCAAATATGCCCGTCCACATTGTTTAGCTGCTTCCAGGGCTCGGCGATTCCATTTCTCCAGTTGTGTTGTTGAGCCCGCCCCTTTGACTACCGATCGCTCAAAGAGCACCGGCCAAATTTTTGTTGCCCCCAGCTCTACGCATTTTTCTATCAGCCAATCCCACCGTGAGCCCTTAGCCAGCGCACAGGCCACAACTACCTCTAATTTCGCCAGCCCCTTTTTGAGCCTTTCCAGGACCTCAATTTGGGCCGATTTTTTATTTAGTTTGTTTACTCGCCCTATTACTATTTGTCCGGCCCCGTCGAATAGCTCTACTTGTTCGCCCACTCGCACCCGCCTGACATTAGCTAGGTGATGAGCCTCCTCGCCCATCAGCTCAATTACTTTCTCTTCTAAATGCGCTGAAAAGAACCTTGGTTTACTCATGACTGGAGTTTATTCTTTTTCATGCCGTCTTTGCCATACCTGTTGCCACCACCCATACGCCGACCATGATTATTCCCACGCCCACCATTTGCCAGGCGGTTAGCTTTTCGGAGAACCATACTGCCGCCCCACCGATGATAATGACATATCCTACGCTGATCAGGATCGGGTAGGCCAGGCTCACTGGAAATTTCTTCAGGGCAAAGACATAGGCTATCAGGTTTACAGCCCCGCATATCACTCCCGCAATAATCCAAGGGCTGCACACGGTTGCCTTTACGGTCGCCAGTATTGACAAGTCCGTCCCCGCCTGCTGCTGGGCCTCGATGGCCCTGACCCCAGCCTTGATCAGCAGATTAGTTGCCGCACAGAACACCAATGATACTACCAGGGCCAACGTATATATCATTTTTACTTTCTCCGGGGTTGGATTTGTGCGATGATAGCCCGCCTTCAGGCCGTTTTGACCATTCCCGACGCCACCAGCCACACGCCGGCCAGGATCACGCCCACTCCCACCATTTGCAGCGGGCTGAGCTTTTCTGAGAACCACACTGCTGCCCCGCAGATGATGATAGCGTAACCCACGCTGACCATAATCGGATAGGCCATACTTACCGGCAATTTTGTCAGGGCATAGCTATAAGCTGCCAGGTTTAGTCCGAAACACACTACTCCCCCTATGATCCACGGATTGACTATCGCGGCCTTCATGGCCAGCATTATCGGCACTGTCGCCTCGCTTGAGCACTTGGCTGCAATCCCCCTTGCACCTGCCCTGATCATCAGATTAGCCGTCGCGTTCAGTACCAGCGCCACCGCCAGGGCTACTGTATGTATCATAGCTCACCTTTCTTAGATTTTCTCAAACCCTCTCTCGGTTTGTTGTGCTCGCTCATAATTTTCAAACAGCTTTCCCCACGGCGACTTGTAGGCCTCGATCACTCTTTTTTTGCCGTGACACGGATACCAGTACCAATCGTGGTAGAGTATGCTGGCCGCGTATGACCACGGCGCCAGGGCCGTCCGCAGCAGAAGCTTTTCCAGCGGTTTTAATGGTCCCCAGTAGATGGCCTTTTGTCCTCGCGAGGCGAAGGTGTTCTTGCTGCCTTCGAATTTCCAATTTATTCCTGATATATCCTCGCCCACCACTTCGATTTCTGCCGGCCTGCCCACACCTAGCCCTGCTTCGTGTGCCAGCCGGATAAAATCCAGGCTCATCGGATCGAATCCCATCATCTTCGCCGAGATCGCGTCGATAGCCACTTGGTCCGTACTGGCCAGGATCATGTTTTTTACATGCGGCGTCATACACCTGGGTCCCGGCCCATCGCCGGCAAAGGTCCCGTCTGTTACGGCTAGTATTCCCGGATGGATTTCTTTTTGAATCGTCAGCAGGTCCACCAGCGTCTCGTGTATGGCTGAGTGTGTCCAGTGCCTCCGTTCGTGCAGCAGACCGCCGAAGGCGTTTTTCATCGCCCCGGTAATGGTTGTGAACACATGCGTCTTCATGGTCGGCAAATGAATGATATTACTGCCGACAAACCGTTCGGGGATATGGATACCCTTCGGGAAAATATCGTTCAGCACCCTTATTTTGCCCTTTGGCTCGTAGCGGATCCATTTCTCCCCTTCATACAAATGCACATTGTTCAGCCCGTATTTATCTACCACGTATTTATGTTTATTCGCTCGTTCACCGCGTTTGGCTGAGACTACCACCGTACGATTGTGACAGGCATATATTTTTTCTTTGGTGTAGCCGTCTTTCAGTAGGGCTCGGATCACCCCTTCCAGTTGCCACGGATTTGTCGAGCACGCCGGAAAGAAGTAGTGCCAGCTGATATTGATCTTTAGAGCTGTTGGATTTTCATTGCTCAGCGACTTCCGATAATCCACCAGGTTCATTAACCGGTGCACATCGTCGAAAACCTTGTGCGTATCCGTTCGCAGCACTGCTACTTTAGCTCGGCCCATAATCGACCCCTCCAATCGGAACGATGGTGAATTCTTGAATTGTCGAGTTCTAGATCCTAGGTAATCCACCGGCTCTGCCGGTAGTATTGACTGCTTTAGATTTTGATCTCAATCTCAAATCTGAAATTTGAGATCTTCAATGCTTGAGTTCCATGTTCTATGCCTAACTTCCGCCCGCAACGATTTCGCTTAGCCTGCTGCCATATATTATGCCCAGGCAGATCAACCCCCAGCCGAGGAGGGTCGCCTGAAAGGGCCGATCGCGTAGTATCACCTCTACCGGCCCGGCCGCTCGGCCTGATTGGATCAGCAGTGAGAATCTGAATATCCCGTACAGTACCAGCGGCATGGTGTACAGAAGATAGTTATTCCCGATCCATTCCTGTGTGTGCGGGTGTAGGGTGTACATCAGGAAGGCTACTACGGTAATCCCTGAAGTTACCGACAGCATATGATCCAGCATTGCCGGCGTGTACAGTTCATGTACTTTGCGGAACGCGCTGGCTTGTTCGCCCAGTTCGTTCAGCTCGCCCCGGCGTTTGCCGAACCCCAGGAACAGGCACAGGCAGAAGGTGCAGACGATCAGCCAGGGCGATAATTCCACATCCAGCAGCACTACGCCCGCCACTGCCCGCAGTACGAATCCTATGCTTATGGCTATTACATCGACGATGGGCTGATTTTTCAGCCATACCGTGTAGGCTATATTTAGTACCAGGTAGGCCAGGCCTATAGCCGCGAACTTCCCGTCCAGCCAAGCCGCCCAGGCCAGACAGCCCCCTGCCAGGATGATGGCCAGCCCCGCCGCTGGCCCTGCCGAGACGCTTCCGTCAGCCAAGGGCCGTTTTTTTCTTGTCGGATGCTGTCGATCCGCCTTCCGGTCTCGCAGATCATTTAGTATATAGGCTGCGCTGCTTAGTCCGCAGAAGCACACGAATCCTTGCAGTGCCAGCAGTACTGACTCACCTACCAGCAGTTGCTTGCCGAAGACGATCCCTGCCAACACGAAGATATTTTTGATCCAGTGTTTTGGCCGCAGCAGCCTGATGTAGTCCCTGAGCAAGTTCCGCCTCCTTTCGTTCTGTTCAAAAGCCTTCTGTAAAACGCCCAACTCTATATTCAATAATGAGTTGCGCTCATTATTTTCTTGCAATCTCTTCCATTCAGGCAAGCCACCGCTTCCATCAGTCATTTTGCAGAAGTCTTTTATGGTTATCGGCTTTCCCCCAGATTCTCCTGAATACTAATTCGAAAAACGCTCTAGCGTCCCGCTACGCCGTGGCAAGACGCCCCTAACCCCGGGCTTATATCGGGCTCACGAGCCTGTGAGCCTGCCTCCTTCGTCTTTTCGGCCGTGGGCTCTCAGGCCAATGCATCTACAGAGAAGCCTCAGCACAGAAATTGCGACCAATACCTTCATTTCTCTTGCACCCAACAACCAAGCTTACCTGGCACTATGGAGTTCCGCGGAATAGCGGTCAGGTGCAGTGATTTGGCAGGTGATCTTGAGTTAATTTTCTTCTTTACTTTGGTATTCCAATCCACCTTCCGGTTCTTGATTTATACAAACGGTACTCCTCTCCATAAAGACGCTCGAGATAAGGCTCTGCCAACCGAGTAGTATACAAACAGATAACAATAGTGGCCGCTCCAGTAAGCACAAAAGCAAACCCTGATCGTCCAGCAAGCGATATACCTAAAAGATAAAGAAGACAGCCGACAAACTGCGGATTCCTACTCCAGCGATATATCCCTGTGGTTATAAGTTTTGAAATGTCTTGTCCACAACTTCTGGACAAGGAACGGAACTCAATCATTCCTGCTGCCAGTGTAAGCACCCCAACTCCAATCAGAATTGAACCACCTACTAAGGCCAACATTTTGCTAATCCGTATCAGCCACACACCAGATAACGACGACAGGATCACCGCCAGATGGTAGAACCCCCACATGACAAGCCAAAGGTTCAGAAGTTTACTCGTGAAAACCCCGTTTCTCTCATAGGTCTTTTTTACTTCTGGAAAAACATATAGGCCTAATACTATCCAGATACCTAATGAAATGCCGAAACTCATATAGAGCCATACCATCTTTACGGATCCTGTGAACAGGCGAACAGT
>JAACET010000156.1 GCA_011682385.1 Actinomycetota bacterium
ACGAGTTCCTCCGGAGTAGCCAAGCGGCCCAAAGGAATTCTGCTCAAGACTTGTTCGCGAACCACGCTATCTTCGAGCATCTTGCTGACCAGCGGAGTCTCGACTGTGGCCGGGGCGATTGCGTTAACCTGAACGTTATCTTTAGCCCATTCGGTGGCAAAAGCCTTGGTCAACTGGGCCAGCCCGCCCTTGCTGGCACAGTAGGGTACTATGGTCTGGTAATCCGGGCTTCCGACCAGTGCCATAACGGAGGCGATATTGATTATTTTGCCGCTTCGCTGGCTGATCATTAATTTCCCCACCGCCTGGGTACAGAAGAAAGCACCCTTCAGATTCACATCGATAACCGTGTCCCAATCCTTCTCCGTTATATCCAAGGCCGGTTTACGAATATTGCAACCAGCATTGTTTACAAGAATGTCAACCTTCTTGAACTTAGATTGCGCCGCTTGCACCAGTTCGGAGACTTCCTTGACGTTCGTAATGTCCGCTTTTTGGATCAGCACTTGCCGCTCGGTGCGTTCGACTGCTTGGCTAACCTTGCTTAGATCAACATCGGTCCTGTCGGTAAGAACGATGTCGCTGCCGTGTTCGGCCAAGCCAAGAGCAATTGCCCTGCCAAGGCCGCCGGCAGCACCTGTGACTATGGAAACCTTGTTGGTCAAATCAAAAATATTCGATTTATTCATTGGTCGGCCTTCGTTATTTGCTGGAATCCTCACCTAGTCAAGGAACCCCAATTCTCGAAGTTTCAAGCGCATGGCGTTCTTTTGCTCGGCGCCGATCGGCAAGAGGGGTCTACGTGGCTCGCCGCCGTGGAAACCGGCCAGGTCCATCGCGGTCTTGACGCCGGCCACGCCGTGCTTGCCGGAAACCTCCGAATTGGCCAGGATGAGTTTTCTGTTCAGCTCGTGTGCCTCGGCGAGTTTGCCGGACGCTGCTGCCTCATAAAGCGCAGAGCAAATGTCCGGGAACGCGTCGGCCAGGGATATGATGCCACCCTTTGCCCCAAGCATCAGACTGGCCAAAAAGTAGTTTGCAGATCCAGCCAGCACAGAAAATCCCTGTTCCGCCGAGATCAGAAACGTAAATATACTGGCTCCACCGCTGTCTTTAAGGCCGAGAATATTGCCGTGAGCTGAAAGATGCTTGAGGGCACCCGCGGAAATTGTCACTCCGCCCGCACACTTGGGAATGTTGTATAGGAGAATCGGTATCGGAGAATTGTCCGCCACTTCTTCGAAATAGCCAATCAGTTCGCGGTCCTTCATGCGCGAGGCAAAATAGTGTGGCGTAATAATGCTGGCAAAATCCGCCCCAAGCTCAGCCGCCTTATTGGTAAAGACAATTGTCTCCCTGGTCGATTCGCGTCCCGTGCCGACCATAAGGGTTTTATCGCCTTTGGTTTTTACGAAGACCTTAATCACTTCAATGCTTTCATGATCCGACAGGCTTCTGAACTCGCCATTGGTGCCCAAGGCAAGATAGCCGGCCAAACGGCTCTGGCCCATCCGCTGGAGGTTCTCCTCAAGCCAGTCGAACCTTATCCGGCCATTCTCGAAAGGAGTGGCCACCGGGGCGAAAACTCCTCTCAACCTGTCGTTTCCACCTGCGTCTGTCATATATGCACTCCTTGGCAAAGACTGTACTTACTAGCACATAAACCTGCCGCCGTTAACATCCAGCGTTACCCCTGTAACATAACTTGCATCTTCAGAAGCCAGGAATAGCACTACCCTGGCCACCTCTTCGGGTTCAGCCAATCTGCGAAGGGGAATGCTCTGTAGAGTTCTATTCCTTTCTTCTTCGGTCTTGGCCTGCCAAAGTCCCTTAACGCGTTCTCCCGTGAGCATGACCGTTGGGGCCACCGCGTTTACATTAATACCGTCGGGCCCGAATTCGCGAGCGAGATGCCTGGTCAAGCCGCCGATGCCGGCCTTGGCGCTGGTGTACTGGGCGCCGGCCAACGTGGCGTAGGTTCTGCCCGCCATAGCGGATATGTTAACGATTTTCCCGCCTGTCTTCTGCCGGCGCATCTGGGCGATAACAGCCTGGCAACAAAAAAAGGCCCCCTTGAGGTTCACGTCGATAACCTTGTTCCAGTGTTCTTCCTGCACCTCTGCCAGCGGGGCTGGTGTGTGCAGCGCTCCGCCGGCATTGTTAACCAGGATATCAACTGAGCCGAACTTGTTTACAGCGCTTTGGACCATCCCCTCGATTTGGGCCTTGTTGGTAACGTCGGCCGGGCAGACCAAGACAGGCTGGCCCAGCTTTTCAATCTCCAGCGCGGTCGCCTTCAGGGCATCTTCATTGATATCATTGATGACTACCTTAGCTCCCTCCTTAGCCAGTATGAGTGCGATTACTCTACCGAGCCCCCCGGAAGAGCCGGTCACTATGGCCACCTTGTCTTTTAGTCTCATTTTAACTGTCCTCGCTTCATGGCTTTTCGGCGAGCCCAACAGGGCAAAGGTCCATCAGAATATGTACGCCCCTCTCGGCAAAAACCGGGTCATTAATGTGGGCTTCTATGCAGTGCAGATGAATATCAGGCCGAAGCTCTTTTCTGTAGACATCTAAACAGGCGCTGTCCGCTTTAGGATCGAAAAACGCCTGACCCTCAATGTTGTGCATGGATAAGCCCTTGGTGGGCACGACTACCGCAGCCGGGCCCTTGGATCTGTTGATCCTTTCCACCATGATCCGGGCTACATGGACCATTTCGTCGCCGTTGGCCCGGACCAGAGTCAGTTGTGGGTTGTGTACAACGTAGGGCCGATTCTTGAATCGAGCGGGAATGGTTTCCGGCGGACCAAAAACCAGATAATCAATGCAGCCGGGCACAACAAGCTGAGGAATCCCCAGCTCAGCCGCCGCCGTCAGGCGATTGCCGGAGAGGCTTGCGTGAAGTCCCCCGAATTCGCGATCAATGATTTCGTGCGTAGTCAAATCCAAAACCGCATCGAACCTGCCCTCTGTCATCAACTGTTCCATGGCTACGCCGCCGGTGCCGTTGGCATGAAAGCCTATGACCTCATAGCCCTTTTGCTCCAGAAGGCGTTTTATCTGGATACCAGCCGGGGTGGTGTTGCCCAAGACGGTCATCGCTACAGCCGGCTTGCCGGACGATGGGATTGTGCTGTCCGCCTCTACCATTCCCACAATGGCCCCGGCGGCATTCTCAAGGATCTTTCTACTGAAACCGTTCAGCCCGAATATGTCCACCACAGAATGCATAATGGTCAGGTCGGCGGTTCCGACGAACTCGCCAAAGCAGGCCCGGCCGGAAGCTACAGTGGTCAACATCAGTTTGGGCAGGCCAAAGGGAAGGGCTCTCATGCATGCAGTGCCTATTGCCGCTCCCTGTGCGCCTCCTATGCCAATGATACCAGCGAAGTTGTTCTGGCGGAAAAGAGACTCCACGGTTTTGGCAGCTCCTTTAATCATGTGAGCTATGCATTTGCCCTTGTCCTTTGACTTAAGCACCTTCTCGAGTTCTGCTCCAGCAGCCAGGGCCACCTGCTGATTGGTTACGTTCGCCTTGATACCAGAGACTCCGAAAACGCCGGCGTCGACTATCAGCGTGTTGTGACCCTTGTTCCTGATGGACTCTTTCAAAAAACGGACCTCCTGGGCCTTGGTATCCAGAGTCGCGATGATCAGAATAGTCTTCGGCATAGGTTATGCTCGATTGTTAAAACTTCGATCAGTAGCTTTAACCTTGAACTTCTTCACCTCTTCCAGGAAGGCCGCCAGGGCTTGGCCGGACTTTTCGAAATACTTCAGTCCTTTCTCCCTGGTTCCACGGAACGGGTTTCCGATGGTAGCAGAATCCGAATATTCGTGGTGCTCCATGGGTACCCATGTGTTTTCTGCTCCCATGAAATTGACAAAGCCCGAGCCGTCCTTCTTACTGAATTTTTCGCCCATAAAAG
>JAACET010000062.1 GCA_011682385.1 Actinomycetota bacterium
GTGCCGGAAGATCCACGCAAGCCGGTAGATTCAGGGGGGCGGTCCATATCCTGCAATTCATCAGCATGCCTAAGAGACGTCTGCATTATTGCGCCTATTGAATTAAACCTGATATTCGGTATAATATAAACAATCTGGCTAAGTTGGGCTACTTAGGGTCCTTATTCTGTCCATTTTGAACGAGTGCCGTGGGTTTATTCTCTTGGAGGCAGGCCATGGCCAAGCAGGTCTTTTCTACAGGTGAAGCTGCTCAGATCTGTGGTATTTCTCAGCAGACCATTATTCGTTGTTTCGACAGGGGCGAGCTTAAGGGCTTTCTGGTGCCCGGTTCGAAGTTCCGTCGCATCCCGCGGGACAGTCTTATAAGATTCATGAAGCATAACAACATTCCTTTGGGCCAGCTCGATTCGGCCAAGCGGAAGGTGTTGATAGTCGAAGACGACCAGCAGATCGTCAGATTATTGGTTGATGTTTTGAAAAATGACGGTCGCTTCGAGACCAGGTCTACCGGCTCCGGCTATGAAGCCGGCCTGCTCACTGAAAAGTTCCGTCCTGATGTGCTCGTGCTCGATTATTTGCTTCCGGACATCAACGGCAATCTGGTTTGTCAGACGGTTAGAGCCAACCCGGACCTTGCGGACACTAAGATTATTATTGTCTCCGGCGTCATCGATAGGAACGATGTCGACCGTCTCCTGGCCGATGGGGCCGATGAGTTTATTCAAAAGCCTTTTGATGTCAATCACCTGATTGACCGAATTTGTGTTCTGTTGGGTATGTAGTTGTCGAGGCAACGATTCGTAGAGAGAGAAGATGGTCCAGGTCTCACACGATATTGCTGCTGTCAATTCGCGTCTGGATGATTTTCTGGACGCTGCCGGCCCTCTGACCACCATTGACTGTGTGTCCCAGCGTGTTCTGGAGTCTTTGGCTAAAGATTTTGCTTCGACGGATTCTCTCAAGGCCATCGTCAAATCGGACCCAGCCCTGACGGTCGCGGTCCTTTCGACGGCCGCTGATATCTCTAATCAGCTGTTAAATCTGGAGCAGTCCTGGCAGGCTTTACCCCCCGGCCGGATCATTGCCTCGGTGTTGGCCACAGTAGTACACAACATAGATGATAAAGCACAGACAACGGAGGTTTTTCGGGTCAATCGTACTGAGCTCTGGCGCCACAGCTTGGCCGTGGCCCTAATCAGCCGAGCCGCTGCCGGGCAGCTCCGGACTGTCCAAGACGATTCCGAGTCAGCCTACTTGGCCGGTTTGTTACATGATCTCGGCAAACTTGTCCTATCAGGTAGTATGCCCAAGGGATTAGGACGTTCCTGGCAGTTAGCTCGTACCAGTGACAGCGATTTACTGGATGCGGAAAGGCAAGTCTTCGAGTTTGACCATACTGCCTTGGGCCGACGGTTGGCCCAGAGATTATCTTTATCTCCTATGCTGAGCAAGTGCATTTGGTTGCACCATCTTTCCTGCCAGGTATTGTCCGAGCAGTCTGTTGTGCCCGTTATATTTGCCGACACCCTGGCCCGTGAGTTGTCGTTGGGCCGGTCGGGCAACCTTAATCTACCTGTAACTGCCGCTGAGATAGCTGGGCATATCGGACTCAGTCCCGACTTTTTAGCTGATCTTCGCCGGAGTATTCCGGAAGAACTTGACGACGCCAGCCGACTCCTGGGGCTTGACGAACCATCTCGTCCTGCACGATATAGGCAGCATTTGGCTCGGGTGGTTTCAAACATTGCCGACCTTCAGACACAGTTGGGCAAGGCCCAAAGTGATCTGGCTGAAGCCGAAGATATTTCTCAGCGATTTGCTGAAATTACTCGCCGGGCTGCTCAAATGTTTGACCGCAAGACCTTGGATGCCGAACTAGCCCAGGTGGCTTCGGGGGCTGCTCATGAGTTGAATAATCCTTTGGCTGTCATCTCCGGGCGCAGCCAGGTTCTGGCCCAGCAGGAAACTGATCCTGCCAAGAAGGAGGCCTTGGAGCTTATTGACCAGCAGGCTCGCCAGGCCTCTGCCATTGCTTCCGACCTGTTGGCTGCCGTCGAGCCTCCAGCCCCTAAGTTTCAAGCGACTCCGCTGGAGCCGATAATCCGAAAGCTCTGCGCTGCCTTGGCGGGCAAGGCTCAAGCTACAAATTCTGAAGTAATTTCTGATCTGCCCGACGACCTTCCACCAGCATTTATCGACCCTGATATGTTTGAAAAATCCCTTCTGGAGATACTGAAAAATGCCTTAGCCGCACTGGGTTCGCAGCCTGGTCGCATCCGTGTAAGTTGTTATCTTGACCAACTGCAAGAAAAGCTGCTCCTCGAGGTAGCCGATAGCGGTATTGGCATGGAGGCTACGGTGGCTCGGAACGTTTTTGTGCCGTTTTTCTCATCTTTGCCTGCCGGCCGTGGTCGCGGCCTGGGTTTGAGCTTGGCCAAAACGTTCATCGAGGCGAACCAAGGACGCCTCTGGCTTCGCAGTCACCCAGGTGAGGGTACAACTGTGTGGATGGCCCTACCCCTTGCCAAAGAAGGCTAAAAAGTTCTGTATCCAGTTCTTTGGCTCTGCGGGTGTAGCGTGGCTGAGAATCTCCCCTGTAAAAACCACCCTTCCGCCAATGTTCTGTTGGTCGATCAACAGGATGAGGTCAGGGACTTTTTGCTGGACCTGGTAGCATCCGATTGCGGCTGTAGCATGACTTCGGCATCCACTGCTTCCGGAGCAGTTCTAAGGATCAGCCAGGAACCTTTCGATTTGGTGCTGACGAATCTCTCCTTGCCTGACGCCGACGGCAAATGGCTCGTCCAGAAGATTCATCAGCAGCACCCGAACACGGGTATCATTGCCATATCCCAGGACAGTTCTCCATCCAACATCATTGAGGCCCTCAGAGCTGGCGCCGATGATTTTCTAATCAAGCCCTTGGACGCCCCTGTGGTTGTTGAGCGGATCAATCACCTATTGTCCAGAGCCAAGACGGATCGCAGCAATGACCGCTGGCGTCGCAGGACGGCTGGACATCTAAAGCGTTTGCGTAATCGTCGACAACGGTTGGCCGAGCAAGTTGAGTTGGTTTGTCAGGACCTGGTTGGTGGTTATCGTCGAACGGTGGAAAAGCTTCTGGAATTGCAGACGCAACAGGACTGCCGCGAGGCCATTGAGGGTGTGTTGGAGATGAAGTCTCTCCTGGCCAATATTCTGCGGTATCTCTCAAATACCTTTAACGGAGCCAGTGGCGCGGTGTTTCTGTTTCCTCTTAGCAGGGCACAGGCTCGTCTGTTTACTCCTATAGGCGGCGGGCCGCCGGCCAACATTGACGAGTATGACCAGGATTTAATCCAGGGGATTATCCGCTGCGCTTTGCATAGCCGAACTTCGGAGATCGGTTTCTACGGCCATACCACCGATGAGCTTATGGCCGCAGAAGCGGCGTCGGCCTTGGGCCGGACTGATTCCGACATTTCTGAGGATACTCTGCCGGTTACGGTCTCGCCTCGCAGCCTGTTGGCCAGTGGCCTGTATATTCGCCAACGAACAATTGGCGCGGTGGTCATGCAGCGTAAGAACCAGCATCCGTTCACCGCGCAAGAGGCCAAGCTTCTGAACGGCCTGTCCAGTCCCTTGGCCAGGGCTATAGATGTGGCTCTGCGCCTGGAATCCGCAGAACCGGAGCATCCGGGTTTTAGCCAAACCGATCCCAATTAATCGATCGCAATAAGTTTGTGGAAGGAATCTGTTTTGGCAGGCGTTCTTGACGGCTTTGTGGTCGCACCAAGAACTTGGACCCGGCCGGCCTTATTCTCTCAATCTCCAGGCCTAGTAAAAGGAAAACACAGCCATGAGTAAGGCTTTTCGTGTAACCGCTTTACAGATGGTTATTGGCCGGGTCTGTTCTGTTGTAGCATCTTGCGCAAATACGCGTTTTCACGACGTGTGGCTTCAAGATCGAATAACAGATACTTGATAGCCATCCGCAAATAGTCAAGATTCTCTTGAACGCCGGCAGCGCTGACCTTGAGCTGTTCATGTCTTTTCTTGGTATTCGCCACTAGCAGTTCCAGCTTGCTCTTCTGAGAAGTTGGCAATGTGGCAATTTCGCTCAGCAGTTCGGCTAGTCTTTTCTGGAAGGTTGTTTCGTTCATAGTCTGTGAGCCCTTGTTTAGTAATTTCCTCGTACACTCTCTCCCGAGCTAACCAGCCTAGAACATTGTGCCTACGCCGGTCTGGTGCTGGTTCCGATAACGGTTGCCAAATATAGGTTGCCAGGCTGGCTACCGTTAATGAGTTGTGCAAAGCTCGTGCCATCGTCCTTATCAATACTGATAACTGCTATGGCTCTGTCCCCTCAGCCCAAACGTTTTATTCGTAGATAGTTGTGTCCGATGACCAAAGTGGCTGGAAATCCGGACCTTTGATCAGATACCACTAGTGTTGATTTATCTCAACATACTGGCACGAACTAAGTCTTAGGTGTTGGGGTAATAGTTTGTGTCGTAAAGCGTTAGCGATCGTGTTGCTTATCGGCAACATTCAGATGATTATCACGATTTGGTTTGTTATTTGCTCACCGTCGAGCCGCTCTGCGGTTAAGTTATTTTGGGATGGTCAAAATCCGGCAAACCTCGTACACTTTTCCCAACATGGTATATCTAGCTCCGCGTAATTTTGCCCAGCGAGTTGTGCAGCGTTTGCGTGATGCGGGTCACGAGGCGTTCTGGGCTGGCGGCTGCGTACGGGATATGCTGCGGGGTGTCCGCCCTAAGGACTACGACGTAGCCACCAGTGCTCAACCGCAGGAGGTTAAGAAGCTCTTTCGGCGCACCTTGATGGTTGGGGCCAAGTTTGGAGTCGTGGTGGTCTTGGGTCCGCGAACACAGGTGGAAGTTGCGACTTTCCGCTGCGACGTTGGCTATGAGGATGGCCGTCGTCCCCGTAAGGTGGTCTACAGTGATGCCAGGCAGGACGCTCTACGGCGAGATTTCACCATCAACGGAATGTTCTACGATCCGCTTGACGATAAGCTCATCGATTACGTTGGCGGGAAGAAAGACCTACAGGCCAAGATTGTTCGGGCTATTGGACAACCCCGCTGTCGCTTTGCAGAGGACCATTTGAGAATGCTGCGGGCAGTCCGATTCGCCTGTACCTTGGGCTTTGCCATAGAGACCAACACGGCCAAGGCCATTCGCTCCCAAGCTCAAAAGATCGAGCGAATCAGCGCAGAACGGATAGCTGAGGAGCTGCTGGGAATCCTCCAGAGTCCTTCTCGAGCCGAGGGTATAACTTTGGCTGCTGAACTGGACTTGCTACAGGTGATTCTACCTGAGGTTGATTACGTACAGGCTGCTAAACGGCTCAAGAAGCTTGGCCGAGCCAACTCCTTGGCAGCCTTAGCCTGCCTGCTGTACGATCCTGCGCAGACGGATCAGCCCAGCCGGGCCGGCAAGAGGGCCAGGGCCATCTGTCGTCGCTTCAAACTCAGTAACCATTTCGTGCGTCAGGCCGATTGGCTTCTGGCCACAGCCAGCCACCTACTTGCCGAACACTCGGCCGGCCGAGAAATATCACTAGCTCAGTTGAAGAGAATGATGGCCAGTGGCAGTTTCGACGAGTTGCTTCTGCTCTACAGGTCCATAGCTCCTCAGCGGGCTTATCGGCAATTGCGGCGTTGGTCCCGCCAGATTGAGCCGCAGGCGGTCAGCCCCAAACCTTTGATTACCGGCCGGGATCTGCTGGACATGGGCGTTTGTCCGAGCCCACGGCTCGGAGCGTGTCTGACGGCTGCATACGAGGCCCAGTTGAACGAACTGGTTAAGACAAAGGCTCAGGCTCGCAGATTCGCACGTGATTGGCTCAACCGGAGCTGAACTGGCCCCGGGAAAATAAAAAACTCTGGGTTTTGCCGGCTTGAGCCTCTGGACAAGCACTAGCTATCATGCTAAAAGGAATGACCTGGTTTTTTGCCGGCCGACCAGACTCTAAACAGCCGGCTGTAGAATAATCGTCGTACGTACAGGAGTAATCAGATGCCATTGGTCACTACCGAAAAAATGTTCAAGGCAGCCTATGACGGCAAATTTGCCGTCGGTGCCTTTAATGTCAACAATATGGAGTTGCTCCAGGCCATTGTGGAGGCAGCCAAGGCCGAGAATGCTCCCCTGATATTGCAGATATCCAAGGGTGCGCGAGCCTATGCCGACATTAAGTATCTCAAGGCCATGATTGATGTAGCCGTCGCTCAGAGCGATCTGCCTATTGCCGTGCACTGCGATCACGGCGACACCTTTGAGCTCTGCAAGGAGTGCGTCGAGGATGGCTATACTTCAGTCATGATTGACGGTTCGGCTCTGCCTTTGGACGAGAACATCGCTCTGGCTAAAAAGGTCGCGGATTACGCTCACAGTAAGGGTGTGGTCGTGGAGGCCGAGTTGGGCAAATTGGCAGGTGAGGAAGAACACGTCAAGGTCGAAGACCGTGATGCTGTGTTTACCAACCCTGACGAGGCCAAGCGGTTTGTCACCGAGTCCGGCTGTGATTCGTTAGCTGTGGCCATCGGCACCAAGCATGGCCCGAACAAGTTCTCCGGCGAGGCCAAGATCAATTTCGACCGCTTAGCTCGCATTCAGGAGAAGATACCCGGTTTTCCGCTGGTCATGCATGGTTCATCCAGTGTGCCGCAGGAATTCGTCGACCGCTGCAACAAGTATGGCGGAAAGCTCCCGGATGCTCGCGGCGTGCCTGAGGATATGATCCACAAGGCCGCCACTGAGTTCGGTGTATGCAAGATCAACATTGACACCGACCTGCGTTTGGTGATGACGGCCATGATTCGTGAGGTTTTTGCCACCAAACCCGCCGAGATCGACCCCCGCAAGTATTTGGGACCCGCTCGCTCAGCCATTATCGAGATGGTTCGGCACAAGATGCAGGTTCTGAATGTTTCCGGCAAAGCTGATCTGATTAGATGACAGTTAGCTGAATCGGGATATGTTTATTGAGAACAAGCTGTCCGAGTTATCGCGGACAGCTTGTTCTTTTTAACTCTGGTGCAACGCATCTTACAACAGAAGTCCGTCGGAAGTGCGCAGTACAAAGGGGCCTTTCGGCCCCTTTGTACATATGGGAAAAACATCTTGTTCCGCCGATCATCTACGGTGCTAGACTCTGCTGTGACGTCTGCGAGTCACCAGGGCACTGGCCAAGGCCATGATTGTCAGGCTCAGTAAGGTTACAGGCTCAGGAATGACTTCAGGAATACTGGCGATGAAGAAAGTCTTGTCTGCATCGGTTCCTATGGGGATTTCGATCCCTAAACCAGCAAAATCAGCCCCAGCCCCTAGATAACCGGCTGGTGCTACGTTACCGAGGGTATCCACTGCTCCGTTGCCGAATCCAAAGTCATAGACGATAATCTTACTAACCTCAGTGAAGCGACTCGGATCAATGCGGATTACCAGCCCGTCACCAAGTATCGACGTAACGATATCCGACGGACTGATGTCGATGTCATAGTCACTGTTGTGGATGCCGCCGATGATGCCGCCGTCAGCCGTTGAGGCTGTGTAATTCCAGCGGCCTTCGAAATGATGGTTATACGGATCCGTGCCGTCTGGATCGGTGATTTTATATAGCTCCTGCGAGGCGTTGTCCTTGGTGCCCGGGAACGGAGGCCGTCCCGTCGTAGCCCCGCCAGTAACGGTGTAATCATCGCTCAAGGTTACCTGCGGTAGCGCAGTGCCGTCGTTACGGATGGCAATGTCCAGATCGTATCCGCCCGACGGCGAAAGATCAGTTCTTCCACGGATGTAGTCATTGGCGATCATTCCCAAGGCAAAGCCTCCGCGTTGGTTCTCTATACCCTCCTGGGAAGTATTGTCATAATGGCTCCAGGACATATACATGTGCAACTCATCGTCATCCATGCGAAGCCAGTTCAGTGGATTATGGTTGGCATCAGCGGACGCCCAAGGCGCACCGGTCAGGTCCGAACTACCCGTTATGGCAGCATCGCCGTGATCACCATAGTTGTAACTGGTGGCGGCTGAATCGAAGGTGTACCAACTCATGAACCCGTTGATGAAGGTATCGCCCGGATTCAGAATTCCGTCGCCGTTGGTATCCTGGTAGATACCGAAGTTTTTGAAATCAGCTCGAGCCGGTCCGACGATCATACCAACGCACATCAGACACACCGATACCATCACTATCTGCGCAAGACGTATTCGCATTATTCACCCTCCTGACCAGGCTTGGTCTCACAAAGTATATTCTGTCCACCTGAACCGTATCGACAAACGATACGCGACCCATCAGGTAGATACAGTTTCTTCCAAAAAAAGCTCTGCATATTTGCAGACCCCATTGTGTATCAGGTCTGTAAAGGCTGTATGTTTGCACTCCTACGAACGCGCTGGAGCAGGCGAGTAGCACAAAAGCAACCCGCGCACCCACGTCGCATGGAAGCCACAACTAACGTCTGCTGCCTCTAGCTACAAAGGCCACCTAAGCTAATTCCTAGAACATCTGTACTATACACCAAGAATCAGCCTAAAGCAAATTGCAGACCATTGGACCACTCCATCTTTAGCGCAAAACGACCTATCACGTCATAATTACCCTTTCAGTACATAGAACCGCTAATTGCGCCCTGAAAAACTGTGTCAAAGCACAACGGGACTGCCTGAACGACCGATAACATCCTTGGTTATCCGTTCGATTTGGAAGCCGAACCGCATACTCAGAGCGTACTTTCCATCTATTAAGCAAGACGAAAACCCCCCTCAGGCGTGACGGCCATTCGAATAAATCTAATGGTTAGGATTAGCTGCCCAGCGGACCGGAGCCGGATTAGTCGCTGAAAACGGCCTATTGGGGCCCAACGCCCTTATTCCGTCCCACTCAGCCGACGTGGTCGTGCGGTCCCCGGTAATGTCGCTCAGCCGCCACCCTTTGCCAGCCACCCATATCGATAGGCAGGGTCACCTTGGGTGGGCGCTTGCGGATTTGGGCGGTAGTCTGTCTCCAGCTTTTGGTTCCGGAAACGGCATCGGTCACCTGAACGTTTTGAGCTCCCACAGCCGTGGAGTATCGCAGGGCATCTGCCAGACTGACGCTGCGCAGCAGCCCCCCAAGGAAACCAGCCACGGCACAGTCGCCAGCTCCCAGAGCGGAAACAACTTTTTTGACTCGGAAGCTCGGCTCAAATATTTCACGGCCCGCCCAATCTTTGACATTTTTTTGAGGCCGAGCCTTGCCCATTTTTGAGAGTTGTTCTGCCGTGGTGGTTTGGGCGTAGATACCCAGTCGCCCGCATTTTATAACCATGATTTTGACACCCATGGCCAAACATTGGTCCGCCAAACGCATGACTTGTTTCATATCTAAATTAGCCAACAAGTCACGACCTTTGGATCGACGCGTCATACTCTTAAAGCTCGCCGGGGCCAGGAGGAACATTAGCTCCTCCACACTGGGCAGAAACACATCGACGTGGGGCAATAGCTTGGGCAGTAGTTCTCGCCAGTTCAGTTGTCCTTCCGCACTGTTAGGGTCGGGCATAGACAGATCCAGAGAGGTAGTCACCCCAAGTTGATGTATCTCTTTGAATATCTTGATTGATTCTCTGCCTTTGTTAGCCAGAGTGCGTTTGAGCAGAGTAGGGTAACCGAAATGGAACAGTCTGGCTTGGCGAATGACCTCCATATCCAGGTCAGCAAAACCAAAGGTGTCGTTGGCCCCTCTGCAGTGCAGAAAGAAACGATCGATACCTGGTGGCGAAAGTACTATTGTGTAAGAGGTGGGTTCATTTTTGACCAGAGTAGTGGCCGCAGCGGAGCCGGGGGCTTCTTTGTTCAGCAGTTCTAGAACGGTCTGGCCGAATGTATCTGCTCCACATTTGCCCATCAGTCCTACCCGCAGTCCCAATCGTCGCAAGGCCAAGCCTGTGTTGCTTACTACTCCACCTGTGCTCAACGCTGCCGGGCCGATATCGGTTAGTCTGCTCGGGGCGAATATTCTTTCCAGATGTACGGGTTCAGTCAAGGTTTTCAGATCGGGGCTGATGTCCAAACACAGATGTCCTGCTACTACTGCATCAAGGGTTGATTTAGCCATTAGTATTTCTCCAGCCGAAAAGGCCTCTTTTTGATTCACCTTTTCCAGATGATAATCCAAACTTTTACTCTCTGCCAGAGATTCTTCAGACGCCGGCACGCGGGGAAATCGTGATCCGTGCAAACCCGGGCCGTCGGAAAACGCAAAAACACACTTGACTGGCCTTGGAACTTATGTATATACTGGTTGCAGCAGGTCACGAGGAGTATATCCGATAGTGCCTGCGCCTATCTTCGGACAGTCGTACACAAAACAGTAAGTTCGGTTCATAGTATTCTTCTCGCCCCAGGGAACAGGAGTTGATGCTATGTTACGCATATCGGAACGACTCGAGAAGTTGTTTGGTCGGGCTTTCCGTACCCTTAATTGGCCCTTACCTACCCGTAGCCTCTGCCCGGAATGCCTTGTTCCCATTGATGCAGAGTTGGTCCCGGAAGACAACAATGTCATCATGGTCAAGCGTTGCGCCGAGCACGGCGAGTTCCACGAGTTGATAGCTACCGACGTCGCTTTTTTCGAGAAGATGGAGCGTCGCCAATACGGTACAGGTAGCGGCATTGATAATCCTCAGGTCGATGCGAGGGGCGAATGTCCTGCCAACTGCGGATTGTGCAGTCAGCACGTCAGTTGCGCAGCCATGGCTGTGGTTGATCTGACTAATCGCTGCAATCTTCGTTGTCCGGTATGTTTTGCCAATTCCGCTGTGACCGGTAAAGTTTACGAGGTTAATCTGGAACAGGTCCGGCAAATGTTGGCCATGATTCGCAGCGTCAAACCCGCCCCAGCCCCGTGTCTGCAATACTCCGGCGGAGAGCCGACGCTGCATTCCGATTTCATCGAATGTCTTCGCTTGGCTAAGCAAGCGGGTTTTGCTCAGATACAAATAGCCACTAACGGTATAAGGCTAGCCAAATCTCAGGAGTTTTGCCACCAGGCCGGCGAGGCCGGCTTGAATCTGGTTTATTTGCAGTTTGACGGTTTGGACGATGGAATCTACCGCAAGACCCGTGGCCGAGCACTGCTCGATATTAAGCTAAAGGCTATCGACAATGCTCACCGGGCCGGTATCCGTACGATTCTGGTGCCCACACTGGTTAAAGGACTTAATGACCACCAGATTGGTGATATGACCAGATTTGCCATCAAGAATACCGACAAGATTGTGGGTATCAGTTGGCAGCCCGTGTCAATTACCGGTCGAATCGACTATGCTCAACGTCTGAAGATGCGTTTTACCATAAGCGATTTGGCCAGATGTATGGACCAGCAAACCAACGGCTTGGTGCAGATGCACCGTGATTGGTACCCCCTAAGTGTCATCAATCCTTTCAGTAAACTGATAGAAGGCCTTACCGGTGAAGCGGTCATGGGCAGCACCTGCCATTGCCACTGCGGAGCCGGCACTTACCTGGTAGTCAACAGCCACACCGGCGAGGCGGTGCCGTTTCCTATGTTCATCGATATAGACCCGGTTATGAAGTTCATGCTGCGCCAGGCTGGAAGATTGAAACGCTATCCCAGGCTGCGGACCTTCAACGCTATCCGCACCTTCCAGGGGCTAAAGAAATATTACCACGAGGAGCAGGCACCAGCCGGCTTCGACTTCAAGCGTTTTACCAAGTTCCTGGACGGTTACGTAAGTTTCCGCAACAAGTTCCCCGACAATACCGCCCGCTTGGCCGATGTTACCAAGCACGAGTGGCGGGTTATGACCATGGCTGCCATGCACTTCCAGGACGTCTACAATTACGAGACCCCGCGGGTACAGCGCTGTGTGGTACATTACGCAACCCCCAATGGCCGGATGTATCCCTTCTGTAGCTACAACTGTGGCCCATGTTACCGCCAGCAGGTGGAGGAACAGTTCTCCACAGAATCGGCTGAAACGCTTGAACCTGCTAAGTAACCGTTCATTTGTGAGCCTTGGCAGCGTGGGCCCAGACAATCCCTCACTGTTCTTTCTTATTGAATCGCACCCGGCAGGATTCGAACCTGCGACCTACGGATTAGAAATCCGTTACTAAACCCTTCTGAATTAGAAACTTCCGAAAATCCAAGTAAACAATCTACTGCGAATTCGACTGAAAACCTCAGTAAGATTCAGAATGATCTAGCGAGAATCATTGAAAAATGGAACACGCTACCAGAGAACATACGCCAAGCCATTCTTATTCTAATCAGAGATAACAAAGCTGAAAAGTAAAAAAAATTTATTTACCATATCAACTGGTGTTTCAAGAGGATGCGAAAATTAATCAGTCAATTCGATTCGAAAATCGGGATTCGTTTTCCTGTCAAGACACGAATAGATAATAGAGGGCTACTACAGGAGCGGCCAAAGATTGAATTGAAAGGATAACATTATGAGTGAAAAACTGGATAAGGAAATGCTGCGGGAGATGCCTTCCCGGACGTATCGTGAGGAGGTGCTGACCGATGAGTTTGTTGAATTCACAGATTCAGAATGTTTGCCCAAATTTGAGTTCTCAGGCTACAATTTGGCGGAAAAACACCGTTTGGCACGTCACATTCTCCACAACCTTTTGCATCAAGGCTTGCGCGGTCGTGTTGTAGCCGATGCCCGGTCCCATGCCCCCGGAGCTATGCCCCGCATTCAGGTATGGGATGAGATTGTGGGATCGCGTATGGCCCGGCGAGCAACCGGGTCTGAGATGTCCGGTAGGGTGACATTATACTTCCCAACAAAAAAGTTGTTTGAGCTTCGTCAGCTTTGGGAGCTAGAGCGGCTGCGTGGTCGGCATTATGACAATGGCCCTTTGGTCAAGTTGAGCACCGGCAAGAGAAACCTAATCACTGGTGAATTATTACCACCCGAAAAGCAGCACAAGCCCATTGACCTCAAGCACTATATAAGGCAGAGGGCGGGTAGGGACCCCGAAGGGTTCAAAAACGGCATGAATTATATTCGGGTATGGGAGGATTTGATTCGAGAAGTCAACGATTTCAATAATGGTCATCTTTGGCTAATCCAAGCTCCCAGTATGAGGGTGGACGGCTCCACTACGCAAAGCAAAGCACAAGTCTCTACTAGTCTGCGGTTAATCTGGTCGGGGCATATGCACCGTTACGGACGGCTGTACACCTTTGGCCCTATGGGTGCTCAGGGCGTGAGCAAGGACTTGCGCCGAAGAATGACAATCAGCGGAGAACCGGCTGCTGAGTTGGATTTTAGCGGGTATCATACTTTGATGTTGTACAACTTCTGCCGTCCGTTTATTGAGGTGGAAGGTGACCCCTACAAGCCCGGCACGATCCTGCCGCGTTTCTGGAGCGACAATAAGGCTTCTGAAGCTATCCGTGCCAAGCTCCGCCAAATTATCAAAATAGTGACCAACGCATGCTGGAACACCTTTTCCCGTAGGCAAGCTGAGGGGGTGGCCTTCCAGAAGTTGAAAGAGGCTCCTAGTGACGTCCGGCAAGTCATCTATGATATTGAGCAAAGCAACCCCCAAGATTTGTTAGAGCGTATTGAATTCGCTCATCAGGCTCTTATGGCTGCTGGTCGCTTCTATTCCAACATTGGCGAGGACCTGATGCAGACAGACGGCTATATCATGCTCGACATCCTACTTCAATTGGTCCGTTCAAGAGTTCCGGTGCTGGGAATTCACGACAGCGTTGTTGTCCGAAGTAAGGATGTTGAAGTGGCTGAAAAGGCTATGCGGTCCAGCTATTACCGCTTTGTTCTACGTGAACCGCGTATTTGTCGAGTTTTTTGAGGGTTACGACAAAATTCTATGCAAATCATCCGGGTATATGGGGATGTGGTTGTGGGGACCAAGTCCGGGGTGTCCGGTGGTATTGTCAGAGTTTTTTTATTTCAAAAAATTACGGTGAAAAATTCAATCACAAACAAGGAGAAACCAATGTCAATCCAAACAACATCCCCCCGTCCCCGAGTTGACCCGCAAAAAGTCCTCACCAATGCTTGTGGGGATGAGATTGAAGGAATGATAATCCGCTCCAAAGGTTCCGGTTGGTTCGGATGGGACTTGGATGAGGTGGGGGATGATATCGGTAATCTGGTCCAAGAATCCAAACGAATCGCCTTTCAATTGGGGCACCTGTATAGGGTTGCCTATAAACTGTGCCCGGCAGGCGAATTCAAGCAATGGGTCCAAAAACTCGGCTTCCACCGTTCCACCCAAGCCTACGCCTACATGAAGGTGTATAAAGTCTGTTTGGGGCGGGAAGAACTGGTGCAAAACATCCCCAATACGATTCTGCTGAAGATGTGTGAAGGAACTTTCCCGGAGGACTTGAGGGAGCAGATTTTGAGTGTTGGGTTGGCTGAGAATGAATATGGACACCCCAACGTCAAGGTCCGGGAGATTGCTGAGGCTGGGGCGAAGGTCGCCAGTGGTGAATGGTCGTTTTATGGGCCGGAAGTCCGGGGCCTTCTACGACAGAGCCGGGAAGAGCAAACTGAGAAGTCCGCCGATCTCGTTTTCCATGAGTTCAAAAAGTGTCTAGGCAAAACTATCAATCATTTGCGAAGGCTGCGAGAGGATGACCCCACTTCCGAAATTCAAAAGAAAATCGATAAGGGCATCGACCAATTGGAATTGACGGATGATGATTTGTGTCAGATGGGATGGTGAGTCCGATTAGTCGGACATCCGATTGATCGGATTGAATTGAAAAAGGTTACACCAAAACCAGATGTCTGATATAATTGTGTGATTGAATTTTGGCGGAATGATACTTTTTAGAAAGGATGAAATTATGAGCGATGAAAACTCTGAAATTATTAGAATACTCAAAGGGATGTGGAGCACAGCTCAAGAGATTGAGGGTTCAATTACTCATTATGGTGAATCAATGGAGAAAAGACTAAAATCGATAGAAAATAAATTGTCCGATATACAAAGTGATACCTCAGGCATAGAATCTAATACCATGTAGTATTCTTCAGACCAGCCCTCCATCTAGGAATTGAAAAGGGTTACGCCCATCCTCCCGTTTACCGGGTTGCCTGAGAGAATTCCTTAATTTTTACTTTTCTTTCAATGAAAAGTTTTATAATATCCGAACGGAGGAAAAGGTTTTCATGAGTATAGTAGAACGTGTTTCTTGGAGGTGATTAGCTAACCGAGCAGTAGACAATCAGAAACTCCGCATCAGCGGAATCCTTGGTTCCAAATACCGGCAAAGTATCGAATATCCACAAGGACAACGGCTGGATGCTCCAGAGATGGAGCGTACTTTCGTGTCTTGTGGATGGCCCCTTGCCGGGGGTCGGAACCGGGCCGATTGCTACGCTCCTTTTTTTGGAAAGGGGAAGACCAAATGGCTCTGAATAAGTGTAAAGAATGTGGAAACGAAGTCAGTACGAAAGCTAAATCTTGTCCGAAATGTGGCGCTGCACTGAAGAAGCCGGGCGGTTGCCTCCGTATCCTAGGCATTGTAATTGGATGTTCCATCTTCCTTGGCATAGTTAGCTCCTTGATTGATCCCGGTACAGACACGGATTCCCAATCTACGCAACCGGCGAATACCGAACCAAGCGAGTCCACGCAGTCAGTTATAGAACCAGAGCCGGAACCGGAACCAGAACCAAAGGAAACTGTTCCAGCAATCGGAACCTACGAAAGACTGATATATGAGATCACACAAACTCTAGGCTCTTGCAATCGTGACGTTCGGAGAATTCATGACATCAACGTCAATGGGGACTTTGTTCTGGTCAAATTCTCAATAAATGACAATCTGGCCAACTCATGGATCAAATTTGGAGCCAAGGCCGACATAATAGATATTCTCAAAGCTGTTTCAAAATCGCAGTATCCCTATAGTATAATTGACGTCAATGGGACATTTGCGCTCACCGACAAATACGGAAATTCGGAAGAGAGCAAAGTAATCCAAGCAACATACCGCCGCTCAACTGTTGAACGGATCAACTGGTCGGGCTTTGACCTCGAAAACGTATACGAGGTAGGTGAAGACATCTGGCTACATCCCGCATTTCGAGATTGATCTGAAATCAGGGCAGAGGCAAGGACGCGCTGAACAACGGGTGCGCGTCCATCCGATCAATCGGGCAGTAATTCCCCTATCTATCTTTGTTGAATTGAATTGAAAAATGGGTCTTGAATCCAAATCAAGATTGCATTTGAACGCACCCCCAACACCCCATTGCCTACCGACAGCCGCCCTCATCGGGGGACGCCCGGCCTTCCGCTTCACAGATAAAAAAATACCGAATTGCAGGAATTTTTCTCTTTACTACCGTTATTGAGCCCATATAATACCTATAATAAGAGCTAGCGGATGTTTTTAGTCGGCTGGGCACTCTGGAAGGAATATTAGTTATGAAGACAAAGCGAACGAGACGACCGCCAAGAAAGCTGCCAATGGTACTGAGCAAACCGGCCATTGGAGCCATGATATCCAACTGCTCTTGCCGCTCCCGGACAGGGCTGCGTACTCGGGCTTTGATTACCATTATGGCGGGTGCGGGCCTGCGGTGTGATGAGGTTACGTCCTTGAAGCCCGGTAACGTCCGCTGGTCCGACAATCTGATTGAAGTCCGTAACGGCAAAGGCGGCAAGGACCGTAACATTCCGGTTCATCCCGATGATATGGCTATTCTCCGTGCGTGGGATGAAAAGAGACCTTCCGGGGCACGATGGTTTTTCACCACTCACAAGGCTGCGAAGTTGGACAACCGATACGTCCGTGACGCTATCAAACGGGCAGCGGTCCGGGCCAAGTTGCCCGATGCTGAGAAGGTCTCCCCTCATACGCTGCGTCATTCCTTCGCCACCAACAAGCTCGCGGACGGCAGCACACTCGCTGAAGTTCGAGACGCACTCGGCCATGAGAACATCGAGACCACCAACATCTACCTTCACGTCAGACCAAAGCCGATAGAAGGTCCGCCCATGTGCAGCCAACCACAGCTTCGCCAAAACGTCCTAGTCGCCAATATAGCAACGAAAACAACCACACCCAACCGATTACCCAACCCCAGTGCCAGTCATGGCAGAGCGGCTGAGGAAATGAGCGAGACAACCACGCCTGAGCGTTCACAGTTCCAAGTTTTGGATGATTGGCGAAAGTTACCCGCCCCTGATCGGATTGATACGCTCCAGCGGATGCTTGCTGAGATGGGGACGGCTTTTCTGAACTCACTGACGGGATCACATCAATGAACCAGCAATCAATGTCCCAACCCAAAGCCCCATCCTCAATGCGTGAACCGGAGCCCAAACGCGGCCCCAGAACAAAAAAGGTTCCCGGCGGAAAGCTGCCGGTTGTTTGGGAGCCTCGGACCCTTGAAAGTGCCGATGGCCGATTCGGAGTCATCAAGACCCTCAAAGCCAAGGTGGAGACATTGAAGGCCGATGTGGGAGCCGACAGTTTCCAAAAGGCACTACTTTGCGAACGGGCGGGGTTCTTGATTGCCCTACTTGAAACACAGGAAGTCAACGCCATTGAAAAGGGTCAGTTGGACGCTGGGTCGTATATTCAATCCACAAACTGCCTCATCGGTTTGTTGCGCCACCTTGGATTGAAGCGAGTCTGCCGTGTTTCGTCCCTTTCCAGTTACATTGAGCAAAAGGACAACGGCAAATGAACATCATAGACGCCATTGCAGACCGGAACCTGTTCAGCGACTTTCTGGGCAATGACCACTCCACGTGGGGAAACTGGATGAGTGCTTTGCGGTGCTTGTACGGTCTTCCGGTCCGCCGCAAGGACCGCGTGTTGATTCGACAATGTACGGGACGGCAAAAGGTCAGCAACCTTCCCTCTGAGGGATTCCGGGAAGCCCTGTTCATCATCGGACGGCGGAGCGGCAAGAGCCGGACAGCCGCCCTCATTGGGGCTTTTGAAGCGGTGTTTGCCGGACATGAAACCAAGCTCGCTCCGGGTGAACAGGGGATGGTTGCTATTTTGGCCCCTACGCGGGATCAAGCGGGTATCGTTTTCGGATATTTGCGGGCAATTTTTCAATCCCCCATGTTAGCGGCGGAAGTGGTAGCGGAGAATTCCAGCCGTTTTCAACTGCGCAACGGTATCACAGTTGCGGTCCTTACTGGGGACCACAAAGCAAGCCGGGGATACACGATTTGTTGTGCGATAGCCGATGAGTTAGCCTTTTTTGGCATTGAGGAATCCGCCCGCGTCAAGTCGGACACTGAACTGGTACGGGGCCTAAAGCCTTCCCTCGCAACTACCGGGGGAAAATTTATCGGCATTACGACGGCGTGGATGGAAGTTGGTTATGTATATCGTCAGCACAAGCGCAACTGGGGCAACGACAAGGCCCGAGTACTGGTGTGGAACTGTGAAAGCCGGGTGATGAACCCCACCCTAAGCCAAAAGATGATTGACGAGGCCTTGGCCGAAGACCCCACCGGGGCACGCAGCGAGTGGTTAGGCCAATTCAGAAAAGGTGCTATGCTGTTTATTTCCCCGGATATGGTCGAAGCCCTAGTGGTCAAAGGCCGGGTGGAGAATATCCCACAAGGCAATTATCAATATAGTGCTTTTTTCGATGCCAGTGGGGGCAGAAACGATAGCGCAACGCTGGGTATTGCTCATGCTGAGGATGACCGGCTGGTATTGGATTTGTGCCGGGAATGGCGATCACCTTGTAACCCTCACGCGGCAATTCGAGATGCAGCACGTATTTTGGAACAGTGGAACATTCGTGAAGTAAGCGGTGACAGATACGCCGGGGACTTCCCGCCCCAGACCTTCAGAGCGGCAGGGATTCACTACATTTGCAGCGAACGAAACAAGAGCCAAATTTACCTAGACGCTTTACCGTTACTGTGCACTGGTAAGATTGAATTGCTGGATAATGAGCGTCTAGTTCACCAGATTTCCAATCTCATCAGGATTACCAAAAGTGGGGGCCAAGACAAAGTAGACCACGCACCAGGGGCACATGATGACCTTTCCAACTCGGCTTGTGGAGCGTTGGTTTGCGCCTTTCTCCCCCCCGGCCCCAGGGTAGGAGTGTGGGGCGTGGGGAACACCGGTGACAGGGTGGACCGTTTTATTCATGGGATTATGAACGCAGAATAACAAGGAGTAAAAAAATGGCTGAAAAGAAACATTGGCAAGATTACACGAGCATAGGTGATAGGGTGGAAGCCTTTGATGACGAACATGAAAATCCGAACCGTCCTGCGATAAAGCGCGGGGGTTGGCTTTACTTTCACACAGGTGCAAAAAGGGAAGTGAACCCACACGGCCCCCTCATGGACCCGCCTACGGACCCGAGAGAACTGGAGAGGGCAAAAGCAATTTATCTCAAGCTCGTATTTGACCAGGCATCCTCCCGGTTCTCTGAGCGTAAGTACGATATTGAGCATGGGCTGGCAACTTGCGTCAACGCTCCCGGCCTTATCAACGCCCCACCTCAAATTGATGAAAAGGCGATGGTGGCGGAACTCACGGAGTTGCGGGACAAGGTTCGGAACGCCCATCGAGCGTACATGAGGGCACAGGATGCTATTGATGAAATGGCCCCGGACTCGGAAAAACAGAGACAAGAACGTGACCAAGCCGCCCGACAAACCGCCCGCGAGGCATTGAGCCGGGTTGCATCAATCAGACTTTAGAAAGGAAAATACAATGTCCAAGTTTATTTGCGGATCGTCCCGCCCCCGAAGCGAGTGGAGCCCATTGGCTTTTACACCGCTGAAGGACTGGCCCAAACGAAAAAAAGCCCAGCCCACCAACTCGGAAAAACCGTTGCTAATGATGGCCATGAACTTTGGCCCGGAACAAACGGTCGATGACCGGGAGGGGCCGCTGGTTGACCCGGCTTGTTTGTGATTTTCGTAGCATGGGCGGAGGTTTCATAACTGGATGCGTCCTTGTTCAGCGCGTCTAGCCTCCATCCTCCGCCCTGTTTTTTCTACCGAGGGAGGGGCCAGTGTATCAACAGCAGTCCGCTCTTCCTTCCTAGAACATTGGTCCCCTCACCTCTTTAACCTACTGGCCGACATCATGTTAGGACGGCATCGCCCACCCAGATAAAAATTTTTCAGATTTCTCTTGACTTCTCCCTATTGCTCCGTTATAGTTTCGGACAAATACTGGAGAATACAACATGGCCAAGTTGCTCACTGTCCAAGAAGTTGCCAAAGAACTTGACGTTACAGATGGCCGAGTCCGCCAGCTATTACTGGCTGGGCGTTTGAAGGGACGGAAAGCGGGGCGGGACTGGCGAATCCATCCCAAGGATTTGGGGGCCGTCCGTCACCGGCCACCAGGGCGGCCAACCAACTACATAGTTCTTTATGAGAAGCGGCGCTGGGAGATTCCTGCTTATTCAGATAAGGAAGTCAGGGATAAAGTCCTAGCAACCTTTGATAAGAATCCACCAGCTCCGTCTGAATTGAAGGTGACCAGGAGACGCCGCAAGAAGGATTGAGATATGTCATTATCTGAATACGATTCAATTATACGTGCTGCTGAAAAACAGGCAGAAGCCGACATAGAGGCGGGACTCTTCGATGACCTAAACAATGAGGTTCGGCGTCCTACCATGAAACAACGAATGCTAGCCGTAGCAATCTCTGAAGAGCTTACCAAGCTTGAGTCCCAGGACAAGCCTGAACTACTCACCATCACCGCGTTGGCCAAGGTTCTAAGCTTGGGTGAGAGTACTTTACGCGCCCATGATAAAAGAGGTTTGATTCCGGCGCCTAGACGCATAGGCGGCGCCCTCCTTTGGAGCCGCAAGGAAATTGTGGACTGGATTGATAACGGAAGCCCTCCAAGGCAGACATGGGAGAGCAGGAGGTTAGGCTATGGGCAGACCAAGAAAACCATGTAGCATTCGAAAAACAAAATACAGAGACGAAGATGGCATCTTGAAGGAAAGCCGTAAGTTCAAAATCTTCTTTCGTGATCATCTTGGAACAGAACGTGCTTTGCCCGGAACCACGGACAAAAACATTTCTGATCATATGGGTCGGAACATCGCCGCAATAGTCAATCTAAGAGCAGCCAATCAGCCTTTGTCTTCGGAGCTACGAACTTTCATTGAGTCACAGCCACGGAGAGTCCGCGATAAATTGGCGGAATGGGGAATACTGGACGAAAAAACTGCTGCTGGTTTCGATTCATTGAGCTTCACCATTGAGTTGTGGAAAAAGCATTTACGAAGTAAAAACAATACTTCCCGCCATGTTAATGAACATACCAAAAAAGTAACTCGAATTATCACCGATTGTGGATTTATTGGCTGGGGCGATGTCTGTGATGACCGTGTTGAAATATGGCTTTCCGACCGAAGAGAGAAGGGGATGAGTGCTAGGACTTCGAATGCTTACTTAACGGCATTCAATGGATTTTGTCGCTGGGGAGTAAGAACGGGACGTATTCTCCGGAATCCGGTTGTTGGTCTGTCCAAGGTCAATGAGCGAACGGATAGAAGAGTCGAACGACGGGCTTTGAGCGGTGTTGAGATGAGGCGTTTTTTGAGGGCAGCTGAGTCTGGTCCTTCATACCGCAACGTAAGCGGTTCAACATGGGCGTTGCTTTTCCAACTAGCGGCTGTGACAGGTCTACGATGGAGTGAGTTACGGAGCCTGAAGCGTTCGAGCTTCAACTTGGACAGTATTCCCCCTACGGTGACCTTTGAAGCTGAAGCTACAAAGAACAGGCAGGAGGATTGCTTACCTCTCCAGGCAGAGACAGCGGATGTTTTACGATCTTTTTTGGGCTTGAAATCGCCCAGTGCTCCCGCCTTCCCCCTTCCCAAGCGTGATTGTGGAGCTGAAGCCGTGCGATTCTTTTTGGACCGGACGGGGGGGCCTGATAGAGAATTCAAACCCATCCCCTGCGAGGATGATTTGGGGCGACGCTTCGACTTCCATGCCCTACGAGGTCAATTTGCTACCAGTCTTGCACGAGCCGGGGTCAGTCTCGCGGCGTCTCAGAACCTATTACGCCACAGCGACGTAAATTTAACCGCCCGTCACTATACTCACCTGGTGTTGGAAGATAGAAACAAAGCCATTGAAAAACTTCCCTCACTGGATGGGAGTTTGGAATCCGAATCCATTGCAAGGACCGGAACAGACGACATTGATTTGGCACCGAAAAAATCGACCGTGAAATCGACTGAAAACCCTAAGAAAATCTATCGAAATCGAGCGCAATCAAGCGAAAAGGTTGATCATACATCATCGAAAACAAATCCTGTAACCTATGGGAAATCCGATAGGTTACGGGAAAAAGAGTTAACACGCCCGGCAGGATTCGAACCTGCGACCTACGGATTAGAAATCCGTTGCTCTATCCAGCTGAGCTACGGGCGCAACGTACGCCATAGTTAGCCCTCT
>JAACET010000157.1 GCA_011682385.1 Actinomycetota bacterium
AGGAGGGTAAGGACGCTAGCCTTTTGGCCATCGGGATCATGGTATCCAGGGCACTTGAAGCTGCCCAGTTGCTCGAAAAACGCGGGCTAAACGTGAATGTCATCAATGTTTCAACTATTAAACCGCTCGATAGAGAGACAATTGTCCGAGCCGTCGAGCAGACCGGCCTTATAGTTACCCTTGAAGATCATAGTGTCATCGGCGGACTGGGTAGCGCTGTGGCTGAGGTACTGGCAGAGGAAGATAAGCCGGTAATAATGAGAAGGTTAGGCATACCCGATGTTTTCGGCGAATCCGGGACTTTTGAAGAACTCTTGGCCAAATATGGACTGACCGTTCCAGATATCGTGAAGGTTGTCGCTGAGTTAGTGCAAAAAAAACGAGATTCAAAATGACACCAAAGCTTGGCCAAGCAGCACACGAATCCGTATTACGATCCCTATGCTTCTCCGAACTGCCCGTACACGATACCGTCTGGTCGATCAACACCGGAGCGGATGGAAACATTTATATGGGTGTATGCGGAGAGCTTACGGGTGGTTTGAGCGTTTTCCTTGTTCGTTACGATCCGCGAAAGGACCAAGTCGAGTATCTGTTAGAGGTGAGTCCTGCTCTGGGTGAACCGACAGATTCAGGCCGAGCTCCTCACGCCAAGATTCACTACTGTCTTATTGGGGCAGCCGATGGAAAGCTGTACTGCGCAACCCACTACTCCGGTCCGGGTCTGGGCAACCCCATTTGGCGGCCATTTCACACCTGGGATGACCCGGAGCGCATGGCTGAGGGATTTCACATTTTTTCATATGATCCTGTCACAGAGTCACTGGAAGATTTCGGCATCATGAGCCCCAACGAAGGCAGCCGAGCCATGGCCTTGGCCCAAAAGAGAGGACTCTTGTATGGAATTACCTGGCCCAGGGATCATTTCTATGTCTATGACCTCAACAGGAGGAAGTATAGCGACCTGGGCAGAATAGGCGATACTAATGCTCAAGTGGTATGGACGGACCCGGAAGAAAACGGCTACACCGTAAACGATCTGGGATTCATCATCAAATACGATGCCGACCAGGGGCGGTTGGTTGAGCTGAAGGCCAGACTCCCAATTGATCCCGAGGCCCCTCTGGAGTCCCGTTCTGTGTACGACGTAGTGGCTGCACCCGATGGCCAAAGCGTATATGGGATCGTATGGAACTGTGAACACAGGCACAACCCATCTGCAGAAAGGCTCTTTAGATACGAGTTTAAAGAAAACAAGGTGACTGACCTGGGGGCTGGCTACGGCAAAGATAAGACCGACCATCTGGGCGGCCTTGTTTTCGCAGACGATGGGTATCTTTATTATGCCGCTTCCAAAAAGTGCCTCAACAGGAGATTACCCTACAAGATGCATCTCTTCAGGATGGATACCGAGACATTGGCCAAAGAAGAGATTTGTCCGATAGACGACGGAGACTGGAACTCTGAATATATCGCCAAGGCAACCAAGGATGCTTACGGCAATCTTTATTTTGCCGACACGAACAATCGCCCGCCGCGAGTTTATATCTATAGGCCGAAAGGCCTCAGCGGAAATTTTACCTCGAGCAAAGTTCCAACCAGAAACTGGGGTTAGCAATCGTGATCAATCCGGAAGCCTTGCGAAAAAGAAAATGGCCCGTTCCCTCTTTCCCCATAGGCCATGAGGTAGCTCAGCCGGGAGAGGCTGACACGGTTGCCTTCTGCGGGGACGCCGGAGAAATCGTCCTGGGCCCCAAAGAAGCAGGCTATGTTAACCTGCCCTTCCCCCCAGACTACCTGGAATCCTGCTATGCCAGAGAAGAGATGTTTACAGCCCTGCCTTTGCCGTTTCCTCCAGGGGAGTCAGGTATCAACGCCCTGGCTAAAGACAAACAGGGAAATGTCTTTGGCCTGTGCAGTGGAGTGAAGAGCCATCTTTTTATTTACAATTCCAAGGATGGGCCGGAACCTGGTGTTACCCATTTGGGCACACTTGAAGGGGCCGCTCAAAAAGGATCGTTGGTGGTGACCGCTGACAATCGATTGTTCTTTGGACTCAACACCGCCTCGGGAGATGGCTATCTTTATGCTTACGACTCCAACGACAGCACTACACGCCTCAAGAAAATATGCTGTCCGGTAAAAGGAGAGGCAATAGCTGCACTAATTGCCGACGAAAGCTCGCCACGGATCTACGGGCTGAGCGGTAACAGCGGAACTTTTTTCGTTCTTGACCTCGACAAAGATTCGCTGGAATGGAAAGGACCTGTAGATAAAGACGGGCTTTTCTCCCGGACCTTGACTATTACCGCCAGCGGAGATGTTTTTGGCGGTTGTCGGTGGACGAAAATGTTCAAGTATGACCGGGAAAAAGACCGCTTGGTCTTTATGGACATTAATGCCCCCATAATCAGCGGCAGACAGATGTACAATCGGCTGGAATCTTTGGTCTACGACGAACAAACGGACTCCATTTATGGAGGTACCTCGGCTGATGGAATCCTGTTTCGTTTTATGGTCAACCAAGATAAACTCATCTCCATAGGCAAGCCGCTTAATCAGCCGCACATCCGCTGTCTGACCGTAGGGGCGGACAACTGTATCTACGGTATGGCTGGCAAGCATTGTTGCCATCTGTTCAGGTATGACCCAGCCGAAGGAGATTTGCGTGATTTGGGTATTATCCACGTACGATCGCCACGTCCCTGGCACTGCTACGAATGTGACGCGGCAGTAACCGGTAACGATGGCCGAATCTATCTGGGGCAAAACGAGCGGGTCAGTTACCTTTTTGTGTATTCACCGTCGGTTTGCTGATGATACAGGAGGGAGACCGTTTTGTTATCTATTTCTGATGATAAAGGTTTTGTTTTTGATGTAGACGCTGATTACGCGGTCATTAGTAAAGACGGCCGGGAGGTGGCCCGGTTTTGTCTTGCGCCGGTCTCCGGCAACAACAAGACCACATTGGGGCCGTGGCGAGAAGTCGATAAATACCATCTTGCTGCGGATGTTCATGGACTGGAGGCCACAGCTCACCTACGGATTGATCACGGCTATGCCTGCTATCATCTGGAGAGCTCGATCGGGCATTTCGAGCGACTGTACTATCTAACAGCCGGCTGTATTGACGGCGATGGTTGGCAGAGTTATCTGTCCGACGTGAACGATTGCTTTCGCAGCTATGATCTGGATAATCAGGTCCCCATTTCAAGTTGTTTTGATGGCCTTTCGCCGGATGAAGAAGATGGCGCGGGCATGTGCGATCCCGGAGATAATCCGCCAACCTGGATATGGAACGTACCCGTCCGGGTGGCGGCCCTGAATAGTTGGGCGGGATGGATTGGTCTGTCGCTGCCCGGACCGCTGCCGGTCGGCGTAACGAGGATGAGTGTAAAAGATAGAAAGTTCGACCTACTCTTTGAACAATGTCAGCCCTCGTGCCGGCAGGGCGCCATGCCTAGAGTTTATTTTCTGACCGGCCTGGAAGGAAATTACGACGCTCTTCCAGCCCATCGAGATTTGTCTTTTGCCTTAGGCTGGATGGTCAAACATTCCGCTAAATCTCCTGAATGGTGGAGCTCGCCGACGTATAAGATCAGTATTGACCTATGTAGCAAGCAAGTTGACGATCGCGGTGTTCACAAGGTAGATGCATTCAGCGTAGACGAAAAAGGCCGAAAACGCTCCTTTTTGACGACGGAATTTGTGCGCGAACATGTCCGGGCTTGGCGGCAGCAATGCCGGTTGGACACTGACCCTGTCAGGATGCATCTGGACCAGAATTATTTTTACGGTTACGGTTCACGAAGGGTTCTCAAAGAGCTGGGAGGAGTGGATGGCCTTAGGCAGTTCACCGACCAACTGCGATCGCAGGGCGTTTACATTGGTCCTTACTACAATCCCTT
>JAACET010000158.1 GCA_011682385.1 Actinomycetota bacterium
TTCTAATCTGCCGGCTCCGGCTTTTCCGGCGCTGGTTCTGCCTCTTCGCTGGGCTTTCGACTGACCGCCACCCTTGCCGGCCGTAGCGTGCGGCCATCAAGAATATATCCCTTGCGCAGCTCGGCTAGCACCGTGCCCGGCTCATGGTCAACGGACTCCTGCTCCAGCATGGCCTCGTGGATGGCTGGGTCGAATTTCTGCTTTTCGCTCGGTATCGGTTCGACCTGTTGCTTGGCTAACAGATCCTGCATGTGCTGGTAGACCAGCTTGAAACCTTCCAAAAGGCTGTCTATGTCTTTGGCATTCTTGCCTGCTTCCAGGGCCTGCTCAAGGTCGTCGACTATCGGCAGGAAGTCTTTGATCATCTCGGCTTTGGTCCACAGCCGGGCCTCCTCAGCATTACGGGCCATCCGCTTTTGATAGTTCAGAAAATCAGCGGTAACCCTCTGGAGCTTATCCAACAGCTCCTGTTTGCCCTGATAATCCTTATCCTGCCGCGGCTGGGGAGCCGGAGCTTTCGCTTGCTTATCCTGATGCGTTTTCTTCTGGTCTTTGCGTTTCATCATACCCGTGTCCCATCGTGAATATCTCTGCTTTTACTTCGATAAATACCCCTTGAGCTTATCCAAGAAACTTTTGATTTGGGGAAAGCCGTTGGTCTTTTCTTCCGTTTGTCGGAACTGCTGAAGCAGTTCTTTCTGCCGCTTATTCAATTTGCGGGGGATTTCGACCAGAATTTGTACATACAAGTCGCCGCGTCCGGATGCTTCCAGACGAGGCAGGCCCTTGTTGCGCATCTGCACTCTCTGGCCGGCTTGAGTACCGGCCGGCAACTCCAGAGTCTCCAGGCCGTCAAGCGTAGGCACCTGGACCTCACCGCCCAGGGCTGCCAAGGAGAAACTCACCGGCAACTCGCACAGCAGGTTCTCGCCATCGCGGAGCAAGAATGGATGCGGCTTGACCTTCACGTAACAGTACAGGTCGCCGCGGGGTGCTCCCTTTTGGCCCGCTTCTCCTTCAGCGGCAAGGCGCACAGCTTGGCCGTCGTGGATCCCAGGTGGTATCTTGACGGAAACGGAACGGTGCTTTACCTGCCTGCCGGTGCCGCGGCAGTTGCGACATTTATCCACCACCACTTGGCCCTGTCCGGCACAGGTGGGGCAGGTGCGCAACATCTGGAAGAATCCGCCCAGGCCCCCTTGACGTATCTGTCCGCTACCGCCGCAAGTTCGGCAGGTTTGCGGGCGCGTACCCGCCTGAGCACCACTGCCCTGACAGGCCTCACAGTAGTCCTGCCTCTTATACTCGAGAGTCCGTTCCACACCTGTAGCCACTTCATTAAGAGTAAGCTCGACGCTGGTCTCCAAATCATAACCCCGCTGAGCTCGCTGTGTCCGTCCGCCGAAGAAGGATCCGCCGAAGATATCACCAAACATGCTGAAGATATCTTCAAAGCCCATGTGCGAGAAGTCATGCATACTGACCCCTCGCAGGCCCTCGTGTCCGAAACGGTCGTATCGGCTGCGCTTTTCCGGATCGCTGAGCACCTCGTAGGCTTCAGAACAGGACTTGAATTGAAGGTCGGCCTCAGGATCGTCCCGGTTGCGGTCCGGGTGATACTTCATGGCCATCCGCCGATAGGCCAACTTGATCTCCTCGGCGGTCGCGCTTCGGCTCAGGCCAAGCACATCGTAATAGTCTCGCTTCTCAGCCATAGCCACCCAGCTTCAGCAAAAGTTAACGGCGGATCGATGTTTACAGGAAACGCCGACCCGCCGTTTACGCCAAAATATCAAACGCACATTACTAACTCACGGCCCCGTGGACGGCTTCTTCTTCTTTGCCCTCCTTCAGCTCCGTGACCATCACTTTAGTGGTCAGCATCAGCCCTGCGACTGAAGCTGCGTTCTGCAAGGCAGCCCGTACAACCTTGGTAGGATCGATAATACCAGCTTTAAACATATCAACCATTTCACCACTGCGAGCATTATAACCCCAGTTGTTGCTGCTCTCCAGAATAGCAGCCACAATGACCGAGCCGTCAACACCGGAGTTGACAGCGATTTGTCTGGCGGGACCTTCTATGGCCTTGGCTACGATGTCGTAGCCGATCTTCTCGTCGCCACGGACTTTGCTTCTGCCGGCAACGACGGCTTCCTTGGCGTGCAACAGGGCCACGCCTCCTCCGGCGACAATACCTTCTTCGGTGGCAGCCCGGGTAGCGTGCAAAGCATCTTCGATGCGATCCTTCTTTTCTTTCATCTCCGTTTCCGTGGCTGCACCGGCATTGATTACGGCAACACCACCTGTCAGCTTGGCCAACCGCTCCTGGAGCTTTTCGCGATCGTAATCGGAAGTAGTCTTTTCGATCTGAGCTCGGATCTGCTCCGTTCTGGCGGTGATATCGGCTTTCTTGCCGGACCCTTGGACAATAGTGGTATTCTCTTTGTCCACTACCACCCGCTTGGCCTGGCCCAGATCCTTGATCGTGAAGCTCTCCAAATTCAGACCCAAGTCCTCGGAAATAAACTTCCCGCCGGTCAGCACAGCGATATCGGCGAGTATTGCTTTGCGACGATCGCCGAATCCGGGAGCCTTGATCGCACAGACCTTCATGGCCCCGCGAAGCTTGTTGACCACCAGAGCAGCCAGAACCTCACCCTCAACGTCCTCGGCAATGATCAGCAGCGGTTTAGCACTGGCTACCACCTTTTCCAGTAAGGGAATCAGCTCCCGCAGATTGGAAAGCTTCTTTTCGTAAATCAGGATCAGGCAGTCTTCCAGCACCGCCTCGAGTCGTTGGGGATCCGTCATAAAATAAGGCGAAATGAATCCCTTATCAAACTGCATACCCTCGACGAACTCCAGGGTCGTCTCCAGGCCCTTGCCCTCTTCGACGGTGATGACACCTTCAGCACCAACCTTTTTCAAAGCGTCGGCGAGCAACTGGCCGATCTGCCGGTCACTATTGGCAGAAACGGTCCCGACCTGTTGAATCTCCTGGTTGCTCTTGACCTTTCGAGACTGCCCGGCCAGAGACTCGACCACGACGGCTACGGCTGAATCGATGCCGCGTTTCACCGCCATGGGGTTGTAGCCTGCCTCGACAGCCTTGAGACCTTCAGCATAGATAGCCTCTGTCAGAACAGTAGCCGTAGTTGTTCCATCGCCGGCTACGTCCGAGGTCTTGCTGGCCACCTCGTTGACCATCTTGGCGCCCATGTTCTCAAAGGGATCCTTCAGCTCGATTTCCTTGCTGACGGTTACCCCGTCCTTGGTGACCTTAGGGCCGCCAAAACTCTTTTGCAGAATAACATTCTTACCCGTGGGACCCAAGGTTACCTTGACGGTCCGGGCCAACTGGCTAACGCCCTGCTGGATCTTCCGCCGAGCTTCCTGATCAAACATCAGTTGCTTTGCCATTATCCAATATCCTCCGTTAGTCCTGCACCGATTATCAGCGCGGGATTACTCGACTAAGGCCAAGATATCACTTTCTCTAACTATGACGTACTTCTTTGTGCCGATTTCCACTTCCGTGCCGGCGTATTTGCCGTAATAGACCTCGTCGCCCTTCTTCACGGCAGGCTTGCTTCGTGTGCCATCATCCAAGAGCTTGCCGGGGCCGACAGATACGACTTTGCCGCGTTGCGGCTTCTCTTTGGCTGTGTCCGGCAAAAGAATTCCACCGTCAGTCTTGTTCTCCGCTTTGCCTTGGGCGATTACAACTCTGTCATCCAATGGTTTCAAATTCATCTCTGTGTGTCCTCCACGAGTAACTGGCCGTTTTAATCTTTTAATTATCTAATTACACAATTAATTACATCATGCCGGGCATACCGCCCATTCCGCCCATTCCGGGCATGCCTCCCATGCCACCCATGCC
>JAACET010000063.1 GCA_011682385.1 Actinomycetota bacterium
CGGGTCCCACCCATACGGTGTGTGCCGGTGTAGTCCGGGCACGGATGGAAGGATGATCAAAGGGTTCCTCTGGAAAAGAGGAAAAGAATATTGGTGCAAAACAGTTTTTGACACGCGTTTTTATGGAAGGAACTCTCATTATTCGGTCGTCTGTTTTTATCTGTTTGGCCGTCTGTGGGTTAGCTCTGGTGGTGGTACTGTTCATGCCGGGACAAAATGGCCTGGCCACCATTACAATCCTTTTTTCCGATGGCCTTTTGGCCGCTGTTGTATTGGTCTCGGCCGCTGCCGCCGGTCTGAATATTCTCCATTGTTTGTTACGCAAGACCTCCGCGACCTTGGATCGGCTCACCCATTTTGTACTTGCCACTGCCCTGGGACTGGGTTTTCTATCCCTGGGCACTTTGGGCCTTGGCTTAGCAGGGCTGTTATCTAGGGGTTTCGTGATCGCCCTGCTATTATTGCCCATTCCCACAGGCCTGTTGATATTGCAGAGACTGAGTTTGCAACGCCCACCCCAAGCTCCGGGGGATGTCTCTTGCAGGTCGGCCGCACCTGTTAGATGGGTCTGGTTATTGGCGGCTGTTCCACTTGGTTTGGCAGTTCTTGGGGCTGCCTTGCCACCTGGGATCCTTTGGCCCAGCGAGGCTCGCGGTTACGACGTTCTGGAGTATCATTTAGTCGGCCCAAAGGAGTATCTGAACGCCGGTCGCATTCGCTTTCTCCCAGACAATGTCTATACCAACATGCCGTCTAACGTGGAGATGCTCTATCTATTGGCCATGGCTATCAAGTCGGATTCGTCCTCGACATCTTCGGGGCCGGAACAGGTTAATCGGCCGTGGACTCCGCCGCCGTATAACGCTGTGTACTTGATCAACTTTCTGAATCTTTGGATTGCTGTTTTGGCGGTGTTGGCCCTTTACAGGACCGCCGGATATCTTTACGCACATCGCGTGTTTTCCTCGATAATTATGGCTTCTTGTCCATGGCTGCTGGTAGTCGCTACTATGGACTACGTTGAGCCTGCCTTATTATTGTACACCATAGTGGCTGTCTTCGTGGTTTTGGCCGGAAAGCGATTAGGGCTGACTCCCGTTCGATCAGCTATACTGGCCGGTATTTTTGTCGGCTTAGCCTGTGGATGCAAATTGACCGCAGTCGTTCTGACTGCCCTGCCTGTACTAATCTTGATTGTGCTTGGGCAGATTGTGGCCGGCAGAGCAAATATTAGAGCTATCCTCATTTATTCAGCTATGGCCTTTTTGGTGTTTTGTCCCTGGATGGTAAAGAACGTAGCTTTTACGGGTAATCCATTCTTCCCATTGTTCTACAATCAATTAGGTGGGCCCGATTTCTCGGCTGAGTTAGCCGAGCGATGGAATGCCGCCCATTCATTCGATACCGCTCCTCATTCCTATAGCAACAGAGGCCAGGCTCTGTTGCGAGAGTTTATAGTACACCCGCAGTTCGGCTTAGCCGTCATCGTGCTGCCGATCCCAGCCCTGTTTCTTGCCTGGAGACGCCGCAACCCGCACCGCCTGAGCGTGGATTTGCCTTTAGTGGTTCTGTTTGTCTGCCAACTGTTGGCCTGGATCGGTTTTACTTACATGCCCTCTCGTTTTTTTATCGTGGCCCTGGTTCCACTCTGTCTCTTAGCTGGCCGTTCGATAATATTGATATCGACAGGATCGCTGCGGCAATGGCTCGTTATGCTTTTGCTGATTCTGGCTTGCGCAGCCGGACCATTTTGGTCGGTTCGCACATTTCTCCAGGCTGTGCGTTCTGTTTCCCCTGTGGGACTGCAGGATCGTGTTGGTATCTTCCTGGGCCGGGATTTGCCGGGGGTGGATTATTTGACCTATGTCAACACTATTTTGCCCCCCAAATCACGCATCCTGATGGTAGGTGATGCAGCCAGTTTCTACTGGACCCTTCCTGTTCGATACAACACTGTTTTCAATATTAATCCGTTGGCTCAACAGGCCAGATCGGGTTCGACCCCCCGCCAGATCATCAATTGGCTAGTCGATGAAGGTTTTACTCATATCTACGTTGACTTTTCCGAGATCAGCCGTTTGGCCGGTACGTACGGCTACCCGCCCGAGATCACGCCCGGCTTCTTCCTTGATCTTCAGCGGGCCGGCCTGGTCGATCTTCGGCGATTCGGTTCAGGGCCATCGGCCAACACCCCCCGGGCCATAATCTATCGTATTGTGCCCCCCTGATTGGGCTACTCGGCGGGTTCTGCCTGAGGTGCCTGCTCTGCCTCTGTCGAATCTATGGGCTCGTCAGACTCGACTGCCGTCTGATCCGCTTTGGTGTTTGTCGGCTCTCGCGGTCGTAGTTCCTCAACCTTAGGCAGGTCTTGCAGGCTATTCAATCCGAACACCTCCAGGAACTTGCGTGTGGTGCCGTACAGCAACGGTCTTCCCAGTTCCTCGGCTCGACCTGCAATTTTGACCAGTCCCTTTTCCATGAGGTTGCGGATCATTTCACCAGCAGCCACTCCCCGCAGTGCCTCGACTGTTACTCGCATTACGGGTTGCTTGTAGGCCACGATAGCCAAGGTTTCCAAGGCTGCTTGTGATAGCTTGCTTTCCTGCCGTGTCTGCAAAAGCTGTTTGAGCCAACTGTTGTACTCCGGCAAGGTTAGCATTACGTATCCGCCGGCCAGTTCTTCGATGCGGTAAGCTGCGCCACGTCGGCTGTATTCCGCATTTAGTTCCTGGACCAGCTTGCGAACCTGCCGGGCGTCGCCAGCCCCAGCCACTTTTGCGATCTTAGACGCCTCCAACGGTTCGTCGCTGGCAAAGAGAATTGCTTCAACCACCGATTGGAGCGTCAATTGCTGCTGCTCATCTTGAGGTTTCTGCTCGAGTTCTGCCTGTTCGGGCACTGGTTCGGTTGCGTTTTTTACAACCTGTTGGTTTTGGGTAGGTTCTTTGTCGCTCATACTGGGTAGATTACTCTTTCGCGGTGGATTCGTCTATACAAATTCTTCCCATCATACCGATGTGTGTGCTACACTCAACGACATAGGTGGATTCATTTACCGGGTGGTTTGGTCCTGGTAAGCCAGTCGATCAACGGTGAAAAAGTGTTCATGACCAGCAGGGCGCCGTAAGCTCCCAAAGGAGCCATCGGCCATCCCCCGTATAGCCTGGCCACAATGGTTAATGCTCCTGCACCCAGGCCGAAAATGATCTGACCGCTCAGCCGCGTTGGCCGTGTGGCCATGTCGTTAGCTAAAAAGAACGCGGCCAGCATCAACCCTCCGCTGCACAAATGAAAGCTCACATAGGTGAGCCCCACAGCTGCGGCCCGGAACCAATGGCTGCTCCCGATCATCGGCAATACACCTAGTTCAGATGGCTGACCGATGCCAACGAAGCCCGGAAACCACACCCATTCTCCGCCGGAGCCGACCGGCATAGGCAAGACAGCTGCAGCCACGGCCGCCGCAGCTAGAAAACTTACCGGCAACTGCCAGCGGACGTACCCACGGTATATCAGATATAGGCCGCCTAGCATAATAGCGACGACCGATGTCTCTCCAAACCCCCCTCCCGCAGATCCTACCACGGCGTCAGCCAGCGGAGGCAAGGAAAGGTACAGGGCCTTCTCCACAGCTGAGAAACCTTGCTGCGAGGTGTGCTCCTCGTTCTTGATCCCGCCCTTAGCCAGCGCTTGCAGTGTCTGGACTGGACGGTATAGTTGCCAGGTCTGGTTCGGCGGGGACGGGACCGAATGGCTCCAGCCCTGATAACTGTTTGGCCGGAGCAGTCCACTGCGGCTTTTGCCAAATTGGTAGAACCCTGGTGATTGGCTCTTAGAAAGATCACCCACAAAAAGGTGATTATTACTCAAGAGCAGATACTTTGCTCGACGCGGGGTGCCGAACTGCTCATCTTGTTCTACCATTCCTACCGGCGCCGGATATAGAAAGTGTATCGCCAGTATTCCCACCAGGGCCGGATGCCACACGTAGTGGCCCATTCCGCCAAATATCCATTTGCCTACCAGGCTAGCTACGACGGCTCCAACCACACCTATCTGCAGCAGCCAGCTGGTATCAGCCATTGCCGGCAGAGTCAGTCCTACCAGCAGTCCCATGAATACCGCATGAGGCAGGGAGGCTGGGTTGCGCGAGCCCACCAAGCGGGACATGGCCAGGTCCACTGCTACGCAGGTCAACACCGTGCCGGCCAGGACCACTGGGGCCGACCATCCGAAAAAGGCTGTGCTGACTACCACCACCAGCCACAAAGCTCCGACGTGGGTCCATAGTATCCTGCGCCCGCTCTCGCCGCTGCAAAGATGTGGTCCGGTTATGACTGGCTCTTTGGTTCTCACAGACTAGTCTCTGATTTCTGAATAGGGTCTGGTTAGTCTTTTCTGGCGTAGGGCCCACTTACCCATCCGTATTCTCTCCAACAACGGCAAATGTGTTGGACAGACGTATAAGCACAGACCGCATTCGATGCAGTCTTCAATCCAGGCCTTTTCCACCTTATCGATTCGGCCAGCTTCGACCAAGCGATACAAATGAACTGGGTCAATCCCTACAGGGCAATCATCTATGCACCAACCGCACCTGATACAAGCTTCCGGGCCCTGCCGGTGGGCTTGAGTCAGTACGGTCAAGCCTGTCGTCTGTTTGGTAATGACTCCTTCCGGAGACAGTCTGCTCCAACCTCGGAACGGACCACCCAAGACGTATCGAGTTGCTTCCGGCAGAGGGCCGACGTACTCTATGATATCCCGTACTCTTGTGCCGATCGGCACGCGGTAATTGCCCGTATTCTCGGTTCCGTCACCAGCCACTGTGATGACCCGTTCGGTGACCGGTTCACCATCATACCAGGCCTGGCTCAGGGCCCAGACGGAGGTGACATTTATCACCAATACTCCTGCGTCGGCTGGATCACGTGTAGCCCGCAGCTTTGAATTAGTCAAGGTGTTAGTTAGAAGCACTTCCTCATCCTGGGGATAACGGTCAGCCAAGAGTGCCAGGCGGAACGTCCCGCCTTTGAGGGCGTTTCGCATGACCCCCACAGCCTGCTGCCGAAGTCCACAGAGGGCAAAGAGACCCTCAGGGCCTGAGGATTTGCTGTTCGGCGCAGCTAATCCCAGAATTTCCGTTAATAACTCACACCCGTGTCTGATCTTGTCTGCATGCTCTGTCATCAGCCGAACTTCGGACGTTATCAACGGCTCACTTTCCACACCATTGATAATTACATAGCGAAGTCCTGCCTTTAGCGACTTGCGAATTCGTGCGACCAACGAGCCGCCGGCCAGCCCCATCTGTGTTATGCCGGCCCAGCGCAAGCACTTTATCAGTCCTTCAGAATAGACCTTCCACTGCGGCTTTTCCTGAGACAGCACCGATCTGTCTTCGTCGTCAGTCTCGATGATTACAGACTGTTTTTTAGTGCCGTCTGCCAGAATCGACTCGGCAACCTGCCGGACTTGTCCTGATACTGAACTATGGACCGCAACCCCGTCATCGCTTTGCGGCAAACCGATGACCTGCCCTCGGGCTACGATTTCACCCGCCCGTACGGTAGTCTCAACTGTGGTGCTGTTTGTCCCGTCATCCAGCACGATTTGTACTGCAGATGGTCTGGGGATTTTTTCAATCGATGAACCTTCAGTAAGGTCTTTATCATCCGGAAGAACAGCTCCCCCCGGGAATCCTTTATGCATGGTCACCATTGTCTCCGAGGGGTTATTCCATGTTCGGTCCGAAGTCTTCCCTGCCTGGCTGCTGGCGTCTGTGTCACCGCGTGATTGGTTTACCTTCCAGGCAGAGCTTGATCTGCTGCATAGCCTGTTCGATTCGTAGTTCATTTTCCACCAGGGCCATGCGCACATATCCCTCGCCCAGCCTGCCGAAGCCGGCTCCGGGGGCCACACAAACCTCTGCGTGTTCCATTAGCTCCATGGCGAATTCGACGGTCCCTCGCCCGGCTAGATGCTCCTGGGCAATTTTAGTCCAAACGAACATTGAGCCGCGAGGCCTTTCGTGCTCCCAACCAAGCTTATCAAGCCAATCGCAGAGCACGTCGCGTCGCCGTTGATAGATCAGCGACTGCTTTTGGACAAACTCATCGCCTTGGCCCATAGCTGTGATCGCCGCAATCTGTACGGCCTGGAAGATGCCGTAATCATAATAACCCTTGATCTTAGCCAGAGCCTCAATCACTTTGGCGTTGCCGGCGGCAAAACCGATCCGCCAGCCGGCCATATTATACGGCTTGCTCAAAGTGGTGAACTCTACGCCAATATCCTTGGCTCCGGGAGTACTTAGAAAGCTTGGAGCCTTGTAGCCGTCGAAAACCGTTTCGCCGTAAGCGAAATCATGCACCACGAACACACGCAGGCGTTTGGCTAAGTCCACCACGGCTTCGAAAAATCCCGGATCGACGGTTATCGCTGTGGGGTTGTGCGGATAGTTGAGGATCATCATCTTCGGGCGCGGCTGCAGATGCTCCAGGGCGTATTGAATCCGATCCAAAAAGTCCTGGTCATTGCCCAACGGCACGCAAACCACAGCGGCCCCGGCCAAACTGGCTGCATGAATGTGAATAGGAAAAGCCGGCTCACCCAAAACAATCAGATCCCCCGGACCCAGCATGGCCAGGCACAGATGGCTAAGCCCTTCCTTGGATCCCACACAGGCCAGGACCTCTTTATCCGGGTCCAGTTCCACGGACCATTTGCGCTGATACTTTTGGGCTGCTTCTCTGCGTAGATCGGCTATACCCTTGGCATCTGAGTAGCGGTGATTAGCCGGATTGCGGGCAGCCTCGCATAGTTTTTCCACTACCTTGGCCGGGGCAGCGTCCATGGGATTGCCCATCCCCAGGTCGATCACATCGATACCCGCTGCGCGTTTTTGGTCTCGTAGGCTATTGAGCCGACCGAAAAGATACGGCGGAAGGCGTGTCAATCTTTGGGATGGTTTTATCTCAAATTTACTCATAATCTGAACTCTATACTAGACCGTATTGTTTCAACACTTCGATGAGTTTCTCTCTGTTGGCTGGCGACATTGGGCACATCGGCAGTCGAAACTCTTCTCTACATTTACCCATCAAGGCCAAGGCTGTCTTTACCGGAATTGGATTGGTCTCGATAAACATAGCCTTGAAAAGTTTGAAAATCTTCTGGTGCTGGGCGGTAGCCTTTTCAATGTCGCCTGCCAACATAGCTGAGGTCAGTTTGCCCACCTCGCGAGGTACGATGTTTGCTGCCACCGAGATTACTCCTTTGCCGCCTACAGCCATAATCGGCAGCGTAAGTGAATCATCGCCGCTGAGGATAGTTAAATCGCAACTAGCTGCGATCTCGGAAGACACATCCAGCACGCCGGTGGCCTCCTTTATTCCCACTATGTTTTTTACTTCTGCCAACCGGCAAATAGTCTCTACGCTCAGGGCCACACCGCATCGGCCGGGGATGTTATACAGCACCACGGGAATGTCAGCTTCCTCAGCGACAGCCTTGAAGTGCTCATATAGTCCCTGCTGGGTTGGTTTGTTATAATAGGGATTAACCAGCAGCGCACCGTCTGCCCCCACCTTCCGGGCAAATGTTGTCAGGCGGACAGCCTCGCTGGTCGAGTTGGATCCCGTACCGGCCACTACAGGCACTTTACCTCCCACCCGTTTGACGACCGCTTCGATCACCCGTTCGTGTTCCGGATGGGTCAGCGTGGGTGACTCGCCGGTTGTGCCCATGGGCACGATCCCGTTAGTGCCCGCTGCTAATTGAAAGTCCACCAACTCATCCAGTTTCTGCCAATCAACCTGGCTGTCATTGAATGGCGTAACTAGAGCTACCAGTGTTCCTGAAAACATAAGCATGACGCTCCTTTAGATTACCTTCTGTACCACCAAATCCTGCACATCTATCAAACCTACCGGCTCATCTGCCTCGTTTACTACCGGCAGCTCATCAACCCGATACTCCTCGAATATTCTAGCAGCTTCCCACGATTGTGTTCCACTGCGTATTCTCTTGGGGTCACGGGTCATAACCGTTGCTATGGGCTCATCTAGCACCGACTCTATATCTTTTTCCAACAGGCGACGCAGATCTGCATCGGTCAAGATTCCGGTCAGCTTTCCTGCCCGGTCTATCAGCAGTATGGCTCCGCTGCGTTTGCTCAGATGGGTAACGGCTGCCAATGCCTGCCGTACGCTTATATTGTCGTTTGCCACCGGCAGGTTTCTTCCCTTGTGAAAACTCATCAATTCGTCCACTCGGCTCAGGCGTCGGCCCAGCGATCCGCCGGGATGGTACCTTGCGTAATCCTGCTCGGCAAAGTCACGTATCTTCATCACGGCCATGGCCAAGGCATCTCCAAGGGCCAACATACAGGTCGTGCTTGTGGTTGGCGCCAATCCCAAGGGGCAGGCCTCGCTTATTTCTCCCAGTAGCAGAGCCACGTCGGCCTTGCGAGCCAGCGTGGAGCTTTCCCTGGCCGTCATGGCTATGATTCTGGACCCGATCTTAGCCAGGATGTTGAGCAGTCGAGAAATCTCTTCGGTTTCTCCGCCGTAGCTCAGAACCAGCACAAGATCCGATTCCTGCACTCGTCCCAGGTCGCCGTGCAAGGCATCAGCAGGGTGCAAAAAGTAGCTTAGTGTCCCTGTGCTGGCCAGTGTGGCTGATATCTTCTGAGCCACTATGCCGGCTTTACCCATTCCGGTAAGTATTACTGCTCCTTTGCAGTCGTGTACCATTTGCACGGCCCGCTCAAATTCCTCCGACAGTCGCTCGGCCAACTCTGCCACTGCCTTGGCTTCTGTGGCCAAGACGCTTCGGCCAAAGTCCAGAGTTGTTTTTTCTTCGGACATTATTGCCTAATCCCAAGGTGTAGGCTTGCCTTTCGGAGGAATCCAGAACCCAATGCCAAGCATACATCCGAGCCGAGCCCCTGTCCAGTGTCTTCCGCTGCCATGTAGCAGTGGAATTATCCGCTCGTGGTTGTTAGTATATTCTTTCGGAGCAAGTGGTTGCGGGTAGTCTATTCCAGCGGTCTGAGCCGATTACCATGGGACAAGTCAAGCAGGTCAAATTTGCCAAGTTCATAGTCGGCATACTGGCGATTGACGAAGAGTTGTTGCCGGTTGCCCGAGAGTTGATCACTCAGCACCTGGGAGCTATAGATATATGCAGTCCCGTCTGGCCGTTCACCAGCACGAAATACTACGCGGATGAAATGTCAGATACTCTCTGTCGGCAATTCGTTTCTTTGGGTCAGCTGTCTAATCCGGACCGTCTGGTTGACCTGAAGCTGGGGTCCAACTGCGCAGAACTTGCTGACGCCCAGAGCCGTGGTCGAGGCCGACGACGGGCCATAAATCTCGATCCCGGCTACATTACACTGGCTAAGTTGGTGCTGGCTACAACCAAGGACTATTCACACAGAGTATACCTTGGACGGGGAGTCTATGGCGAAACTACCCTTCACTTTCACGCTGGCCGCTGGGAAGCTTGGCCGTGGACATATCCGGATTACGCTGATGCGACTTACCACGGCTTTTTTAGCCAGGTTCGTGAGCGTTTGTCGGAGCAACTTCGAAGCCAAGGCCAAGATAATACACACTTGGAGTAGGACCGATGAATACCCCCATAACAATTGCCCAGAGTACCGGTCCGGTTGAGGAGTTTTTTTCGCTATCGACCATTCCGGCTCTACTGGCCATTGCTTTTTGTTCGGCCTTTGTCATTTCCGCGGTGGCTACACCTTTGTTGGCAAGGGTGTTTGGTAAGGCTGGTTTTGTTGATAAGCCGCGAAGGGAACGTTTTAGCCAGAGGAAGGTTCCTAAAGGCGGTGGAGTAGCCATCTTCTGGGCGGTTGTTCTTCCCATCGTCGTCGGCTTGCTTTTGGTCTGGTATTGTCAAGTACACAGCATCAGTCCCCTCTGGCTACCGCAGGGGCTGGATGTCTATTTGCCGGGCATTCTTAGTCGGGCGGGCGGGGCTGTTGCCATTCTGGTAGGCGCGGCGGTATTGCATACGCTTGGATTGATTGACGACCTTCGCGGTATTAATCCGTTAGTCAAGCTCATCGTACAGTTCGTGGTAGCCATAGGTCTGGTTGTTTTCTTTGAGATCCGTTTATTTACTTTTCTGCCTTGGTCTATAGGGACGATATTGACAGTGATCTGGATTGTCTTGTTGACCAACGTGTTTAATTTTCTTGATAACATGGATGGTCTGTCGGGCGGGACTGCCGCGATTGTTTTGATAATGTTTATCTGGGTTGGCCGAATCTCCCAACAGATTTTTGTACCTACGATGGCCACGATATTATTGGGGGCTTTGGTGGGTTTCCTGCTATATAATTTCAGCCCGGCCCGGATATTCATGGGCGACAGTGGTTCTCTTCCCTTGGGTTACCTGGTGGCGGTGATCTCTGTACTGACGACCTATTACAACCCACAGGTCCATCAGGGGCAATGGTACAGCGCCCTTATTCCGCTGGTCGTTTTGGCTATTCCCTTATATGATTTTGCTTCTGTGGTCTTTCTGCGTTTGCGAGCTCATCGGCCGCCGTGGGTGGGAGACAAACGCCACTTTTCCCATCGGCTCATCCAGCGTGGAATGAGCCAAAAGACGACTGTGTTGACCATATACCTGGCCACAGCCGCCACAGCGTTGTCCGCAAGGTTACTGACTCAGGTAAAGACTTTGGGGGCCATTTTAATCTTTGCTCAAGTCCTGGCGGTTATGGGCATAATTGCCTTGCTCGAATCCTCTGACGCTGGCGTCGACCAGGGTAAATCCGGGTGACTATGACTTCCAAGCATCGAACTGCCAAGCGAGAATCGGGGATAAGCCATTTGGACAACGTCTGGTCCAGAGCAGCCTTATTGCTGACCGGATCGGTGCTTGTCGGACGTTTTTTGACCACGGAGAATCCTCGCGGCTGGATCGGTCCGTTGTCTGCTTGGGCTTATGCAGACCCCGGCCCCGGACCAGTTACCACGCTGGTCTTTGCCGGACTTTTACTCTTAGCCTTTTGCCTATGGTTGATTGGCGTTGCTCGTAGCGGCCGGATGTCCCGCTGGCCCAGATGGTTGGCGATCAGCATCTTGTCTCTGTCTGTGTGTACAATTATTGCCAGCGCCTTGGCCCAAGAACGCCGCATTGCAGCTCACCTTGCAGCCAGTTGGATTACTCAGTGGTTGGCATTCCTTATGCTGCTTGATCTGCTTCGTGTCCGCTCCTTTCGCAAGATTTTGCTTACAGCCGTGCTGGCTACAGCTGCATTAGTCTCGGTCAGGTGCATTTACCAGTCTCATGTAGAACTACCTGAGATGTTGGCCGAATATCGGCAGAACCCCCAAAAAATGCTCTCCGGCATAGGAGTTACCCCCGGTACGAGCCGGGCCATTCAGTTTGAAGAGCGCATTAACCAAGCCCAAGCCACAGGTTATTTTGCGTTGGGCAACGTCACCGCCAGCGTCCTGATTCTTACTGCTATGGCAGCTCTGGGACTCGCGGCGGACAGGATTTTCACGATCCGCCGAAAACTAAGTCGCCCGCTGGGTCTGGTGCTGTTGACTGTGGCAGCGGCAATGGTATACGCCATCTTCTTGACCGGCAGCAGGGGTGCAATGGCTGGCATGGGGTTTGGACTTATCCTGTTTGTTGGCTACCTGACAGCTAAGAGTATAGCAAGTCGTAGATTCCCATCACTACGACTGCAGCCATATTATCGGACCATAGTCTTGCTCATAGTGGTGATCGTGGCCGTCGCTGTCTTGGTCGTCGTTGCTGTTGGACTCAAATATGACTCACTCGGTGCCAAGACCCTGACTTTCCGCTGGCAATACTGGGTGGGCTCAGCACGAATGTTTGCCCAGTCTCCTTGGTTTGGTGTTGGGCCGGGCAATTTCAAATTCCACTATCCAGCCTA
>JAACET010000159.1 GCA_011682385.1 Actinomycetota bacterium
CGCTGTTTTAGCAATAGAAGGGAAATGAGCAATGTGGGCAATGCTCCCGCAACCCAGGACAGCAAATTTGACTTCAGACACGATTTGGTTCCTTTCTTCCGACCAATAATTCACACGGTGACGACAGATCGCATAATATCCTTGGGTATCCTGCTGCGAACTTGATCCTCCGTTGGCATACGAGATGGAATTACTCCACCGGTCTTCTCGATAACGCACAAGGCTGTGGCAGAACCGAAAACAGCAGCTTTGAGCACGTCGCCGCAACGAATGTACTCAGAGAGAAACCCTCCCATAAAGGCGTCGCCACCGCCGGTAACGTCAATTGGCTCACCCGGAAGAGCCGGCACATGCCAACATCCCTCAGTAGTGACAATGGTCACACCTTGATCGCCTCTGGTTATCAGGGCTGCTTTGGTTATACCTGCCAGCAGCATAGCTGCAAAATCTTCCGCTTGGCCGTCACCGAAGATGGACCGGCAGTCTTGATCACTGGCCTTGACAAAATGAAAATGGCCCGCAGCCTCCAGCGCAAAGGCCCTGATGTTCCTGATCTGACTACGACGTTGCTTGCTCATATGGACACCACCGTATCCGCCCAGATCGATGGCCGATTCTTTCCCGAGAGCTGCAACGTCGGCCAGCTTTTCAAGCGGAATGTCGTCTTGCATCGTGCAGACGTAAACTACTCGGCAGCCGTGATACGCTGGGGGAAAGTCTCGGGCGGTTATTGCCTGAGCCCGGCTGGGAAAGCGTATCTGTTTGTTTCCGTCGGCATCATAGATAAGTTCACTAAGCGTACTTTGCCGGCAATGGCTGATCCCGCTGGTATCCACTCCAGCCTGAGCAAATGGCTCCAACAGAGTCTGCGGAAAGTCATCCCCAATCTTGGTAACCAGGCCCGTACGGCTGCCCAACCTGGCAGCCGTAACCAAGCTGTAGGCCGGCGGGCTTCCCAGAACCGGACCGACCGTCCGATCCGTGAAATAGATCGTTTCCTGGACAATATGTCCAGCGGCCACCAGGTCTGGACGCCTACTAACCATTGTTAGCGCTCTCTTTTGCCGGCGACGAATTCATCCAGCCTGACTCTAGCCTCCGGATCGGGGATCTGTTTGGGCGGATGCTTGGCATAATACATACAGACTGAATCCAGTACGCCGCCAAGGCCGCGATCCAGAGCAATCTTTATGTAGCGTATAACATCCACGACCACACCGGCAAAGTTCGGACTGTCCTCCACTTCCAACTTAGCCTCAAAGTGCAGAGGCGCATTGCCGAAATTGCCCCCGTCAAACCAAAGGTACATAGTTTTGCGGTCGTTCATCAACCTTACATGCGAGAAACCGGTATCCATGGGGAATTTATAGGGGACCATTGAGGTTACAGCTTCTTGCTTGGTTTTGTGCTTGGAAGCACCCCGATGACAAAGATTCCAAAAATCGGTGTTGCCCGCGTAATTCAATTGATACATTTTCTGTATGTTGATCCCTTTGTCCACGAGCAGTTGAACAAAGGCCCGGTTGATGGCTGTGCCTCCTAGTTGACTCTTGGCATCATCCCCAACAATAGGCACCTTGTTGGCTTGGGCAGCCTTCTGATATTCGCGGTCGCAGACGATCAATTCGGGCATGCCGTTGAAGTAGCCGATTTTTGCCTCTTTGATGGCTGCGTCAGCATAGAAACGAGCTGCCTTGGCCGAGCCGGTGGGCAGAAAATTGAGCAGCAACTCCGCACCGCTGTCCTTGAGGACTTTGGCTACATCAGAAGGTTTGGACTTTGACACCTTGACGGGAATGTCAAAGGTGGCCAAGTGATCCGGCACACCGTCCAGAACCGGACCCATCTGCACGGTTACGCCGGACTTGCCCATAGTGACATCATATTTGTAGGCCATGTTGGCTTCAGTGAAAATAGCCTCGGATAAGTCTTGGCCTACCTTTCGCTCATCGACATCGAAAGCAGCAACGAACTCTATATCACTGACCTTGTAATCGCCTATCGTTTCGTGCATCAAGCCTGGAACTCGCTCGCCCGGCTTAGCCCGGGTATAGAACTCCTTGTACCACTGAATGCCGCTTATCAGCGAGTTCGCACAATTACCGATACCTACTACAGCCGCCCTGATTTTCCCATCCATCTCGTCTGAGCTCCTAGTGTTTGACCAGACTTGCCCGGCGTCAAGCCCCAGGCGTGAACATACGTATGTTCAAAAGTATAACATCTTGTTTGGCACTGTCAACTTGTTTCTCCCTGCCGGGCAGAAGTTAGCTATAATGACATAAGTATCCGTATTATAGTTAGATGCGATATTGTAGACGACCGCAGATGCCATATTTTGTTTTTTTCTTGCCCCTTCTGTGTAAGCATGGATATACTTTAGTGAACATACGTTTGCAAAAACCTGAATCTGTGGCCGATGCGGGGGTCACTTTTAGGACGGAGGTCAAAATAAAAGTAACCACCACTGACATTGCCAAACTGGCGGGGGTTTCGCAGAGTACCGTTTCGCGCGTGCTTAATGAGGCCCCCATAAGAATAAGTCCAGCCAGGAAACGCAAGATACTGGCTTTGGCTGAGAAACTAAACTACACGCCGAACCGTTCCGCCCGAACACTAAAAATGGGCAAGCACCAGGTAATTGCCGTTATGGCCTACGATATTACCGACGCCTTTGCAGTGGAATGCATATCCATGATGGAGAGCTACCTGGCAGAAAAGCAATACCGGGCAGAATGGATTAGTTGCGCCTATGCCCGGCGGCAAAAGGTCGAACCTAAGCGAATGTTGGCGGAGCTGGCCCAATCCGTGGACGGCATGATAGTGATCGAAGCAGATCGAGCCCTTAAGGATGCGGACTTGCTCAAGTTTTGGGCCTCGACGAATATACCCATGGTAACGGTAATACGCAGAATCCCCGGCGACATGATTTCAAGTGTTACCCTGGACGACGAGGCAGGCACAACAAGACTTGTTGAACACCTTGTGGAATTGGGCCATAAAAGAATCGCTTTCTGTTACCATAGATATAAGTTTTCCGGGGATGGTTTGAGCTGCCATCCTACCGCGGCCAGGAGACATGAAGTATTCAAAAGGTTAATCAAGCAGCATGGCCTAGGTGAAGACCCCGATTTGCAGATTGCGGTAGACGACAACCCCAAGGATGGCTATGAAGCCGGCAGAATGCTCATCAGCGGCGCCAATTTACCGACAGCGATTATCGCTTTTAAGGACCTGATCGCCATGGGGCTGATTAAGGCCTGCTATGACCATGGTATTAACATACCGGGCAATATGAGTATAGCCTCGTTTGATAACATTCGCATAGCCGAGATTACCTCACCCGCTCTGACGACTGTCGCTGCAAACTATGCTGAGATTGCAAGGCTGTCGATTGACGAACTGATCCGGCAAATCGAGAATGCCGCTGAAAAACCGTTCAAAGCCTCTCACTATGTGAGTGAGCCGGAGTTGATAATTCGCGAATCCACAATGCCTCGACAGCAATGAGCGACTACTTCAACGCCGGGGGTGGCTCTTAGCCTGGCGTTATATGCCCATTTCCGTCATTTCTACGACACGGTTCTCGCGACGGGCCCTCTCGGCGGCGAAGACCATCAGATGCGTCTCCAAAGATTCCTGCGGCCCAGAGAGAATCCGGCAGGCATCGTTCTCGGTAAGTGCAGAGGTAAAGGCCTCCATCAATCCGTAGTCGCCCTTGCCGTGGCCGGTGAGGATACTGCCGTCGGAGGCTACGTTCGTTTCGCTCACGCTCGTCTGCTCGGTGAGGTAATCAAACACTTCGATCTTAGAACC
>JAACET010000160.1 GCA_011682385.1 Actinomycetota bacterium
CAGAGCCTGATGTATAAACTGGATCGGGCGGTGCGACTGCGGTTCTGGCAAGGCATTCCCGATAGGCAAGTCTGGTCGTGCGGACGATACCTGCTGTTCCAGCTCCAGGCTGGCATGTTGCCGGTGCTGATTCCACTGGGGTTATTGATCGGACTTATCGACTGTCTGGAACTGATGGAAATGCGTCTGCCGGCGGGTGGAACCAGCGAAGCACTTCTGATCGTAAGCTTAATCGTGGGAGTGGGGTTGATTGTGCTGATTACGCCGGTGCTTATCCGCTGGGCATGGGGCGGGCGAGCTATGCGAGCTGGGCCGATGAGAGAAAAACTCGAAGGTATTGGCACCAGCGGTAAGTTGAACTATCGGGATATAATAGTTTGGCCGACGGCTAACACCGTAGCTAACGCGGCAGTGATGGGATTCTGGGGGCCCCTGCGCTATGTGGTAGTAACCGATGGGCTACTAAAGGATATGAGCGCAGAAGAAGTACAGGCGGTGTTCGGCCATGAGGTGGGGCACATACGCGGGCATCATTTGTGGTACTATGGGCTTTTCATGGTGGGGATCAATCTTCTGGTGTATGATTGTCTGAAGCTGGCGGGAATATACTCGGTGGGATTTGAGCAGGGCACCTCGGCTGTGGTTTTGCAGTTTGCCCTGCTGATGGCTGGGTTCGTAGGACTATTCGGGTGGATATCACGGCGATTCGAACGCCATGCCGACGTCTGGGCTATAGAACATATGGGTTGTCCGGGTGGGTATTGTCAGCCGGGCTGTCCGCTGTACGATCTGCGCCGAAGCGAAGAAGGTTCTCAACCACAAGGTCCGCCCAAAGACCGGTTATGTCCGCCGGCAGTAAAATGCTTTACCGGGGCCCTGCAAAGGGTGGCTCTCTTGAATGCCATACCGCAAAAGGCTCGCTCCTGGCGGCACTCGAGCATCGGAAGTCGGGTGGATTTGCTTTACCGCTTGTCCAGTGTGCCGGGTGAGCTAAAGAGATTTCACTGGAAAGTCCGTCTGGTCAAGATATGTCTGTGGGCAGGAGTGATTGGTGGAGGGATAGGGGCGTTGGTGTTACAGATGTTGCGAGGGTGAACAAAAATATCAAGAATCAAAGAAGAGGACCTCCGGCACGTAGGCCGGAGGCATTAGAAGAAACGAAAAAGACTTCACCACGAAGAAGAAGAAAGGCAATTAGCCACGGATTCCCGCTTGTGCGGGAATGACAACGGGAACGAATCCGCGGCAGAAATAGGGGTCCAACAGTGAAAGTAATAGTAACCGGACAAGTTGGGATCGACAAGAAACCGTTTCTGGGAAAACTGCAGGTGATGGCCCAAAACGAAGGGCACGAGCTGAGCCTTTTCCACGTGGGGCAATTGATGTATGCAGAGGCCCCGGACGTGGCGGCGGGGCGGATTCTCGATCTGCCCTTAGCCCGGCTGCATAGTCTGCGGCGGAGTGTAATGAAGGATATCCTGGCGGCGGCAAAACGTACCGAGCATATCCTGGTAAATACGCATGCCTCGTTTCGCTGGCGGCACGGGCTGTTCCCGGCCTTCGATTTCGATCAAATGGCTGAGCTGGATGCGGATATGTACGTGACCCTGATCGATAACGTGGATGCTATCCATGCCCGTCTGGTGCAGGATCATGATCTGGAGCACTCGCTTAAGGACCTGATGGTCTGGCGGGAAGAAGAAATGCTGGCCACAGAACTGATGGCCTGCGGTCTCGGCGCAGTGGGAAAGTATGCCGTGCTGGCCCGCGGATCGGGAGATTCGGCGAGCCGAACACTGTTCCAATTGATGTTTCGGCCGAAAACCAAACGCGTGTATCCATCGTACCCGATGTCGCACGTTATGGACTGTCCGGAGGTATTGGCGGAGTTGGAAAAATTTCGCCGAGCTATCGAAGAACACTTCATTGTTTTCGATCCGGGCGATCTGGAGGAAATACGTCTGCACTTCGCGGCCCTAGAGGCGGCTGAGCGAGGCGAAAAGTTTATTCAAATTCCCATCGAAGGACAAAAGGTGAGCTTCGATGTCGATGAAATTCTGGGTGTAGCCCGCGATATTCACGCCCAGATATATGCTCGAGATTTCAAACTAATCGACCAGTCGGATATGATCGTCTCGTATATCCCACAGCTTCCGGGAGGCACGGCTGGTCTGAGCAGCGGCGTAGAACGTGAACTGCAACACGCTCACGAAGCGACCAAAGAGGTGTACGTAATCTGGCGGCCAAAGGTGAGCCCCAGCCCGTTCGTTACGGAGACGGCCTCGGCGGTATTCAGCAGCCTCGGCGAAGCGTTGGATTTCTTCGGCAAAAAAGGATATATCTGCAAAGAGCCTAAGGCTCGGAGGTGAGCGGGGCGGCAGCGGAAAGATGCTGCTGTATGGTGGCCAAGAGAGTGCCCTGATTGACAGGCTTGGGCAGAACGCCGTCAAAACCGTCCCGCAAGCACTGCTCCTGCTCGTGCACCATAGCGTGGGCTGTCAGAGCGATCACAGGCGTGGTCAAACCCTTGTTACGCAATATACGCGTGGCTTCCATGCCGTCCAGACAGGGCATTTGCAGGTCCATCAGAATAAGGTCATACTCTCGGCTCGAGGCCAACTCGACGGCTTTACGTCCATCCTCGGCGTGGTCCACCTGAAGGCCGACACGCTCGAGAATAATCCTGAGTAAATCGCGGTTGACCTGATTATCCTCAGCCAAAAGGATCCGACCGCTGAGCTGTAAGATTCCACCAGGCTGGACGGGACTAACGCTGTCGGACGGCGATGAAGCGGCTTGATCGGTTGACTGAGGGATAGGAATCTGCAACGGAATGACGACAACAAAAGTTGAGCCCTTCGAGGGGGCACTGTTGACCCATATACGCCCGCCGAGCCGATAAGTCAGACGCTTGCAAATGGCCAGCCCCAAACCATTGCCGCCATACTTGCGGGATGTACTGCTGTCGGCCTGTCTGAAAACGTTGAAAATGGTTTCGTGATGCTCTGCTGGAATCCCGATGCCGGTATCGATGATCTCAAAACGAACGGCCGGCACCTCGTCCAAAAGGTCGGCCCGGGCACGCAGAGTAATACGGCCGTCCTGAGTGAACTTCTGGGCATTAGTCAATAGATTGGTGAGGATTTGCCGTAGCCGTTGAGGGTCGCTGTTCACGGTGGTGGGCATATCCTCAGTCATCTCCAGCGAGAAGCTCAAGCCCTGGGCCTCGATGCCGGGGGCGGTGGTACGCTGAATGTCGGTCAGCATATCACTGATACCGAACTGGCAAGGTTCGATGCGCAGCTCATTGGCCTCGATCCTGGATATGTCCAGGATGTCATCGATCAGCATCAGAAGGTTCTGGCCGCAAGTGTGGATGACATTAACCCACTCTTCCTGCTGGTCGGTCAAGTCCTCCATGGCCAGCAGATCGGCAAAGCCAAGGATGCCGTTCATGGGGGTGCGGATCTCGTGGCTCATGTTGGCTAAAAACTCAGTCTTCAGCCGACTGGATTGCTCGGCTCGGCCAGCCTGGCGGATCAGCTCCTGCTCGGCGTGCTTACGCTCAGTAATGTCATTAATGATCAACAGAAAACGTTGTTGCCTGTGCTGGTGGGTATCCGCGTTGGCTGGCTGGATCTTGGACCCCGAAACGCTGAAGGTTTTATTAGCATTAACCTGGTCCGCGGAATGGTCCACGGTGTATTCCAGATCTGAAAAGGGCTGTCCGGTATGCCGAAGTTCTTGAATTGTTTCATCCAAGCCCGGCAAAGGCAGCAGCCGGTCTATGGGCTGGCCCTGG
>JAACET010000009.1 GCA_011682385.1 Actinomycetota bacterium
TATCCACGCCGGCCCCGGTTCGGGAGATGACCTGTAGCTTCTTGGCTGAGGTGATGATCTCCCTGGTTATCTTCGAAGTCGTTCGCAGCAATATTCCAAAGAATAGTACGCTCGAACTCTAGAAGGCCGTTGACGGTCATACAGGAGGTCTTTTGCCTGCCCTTATTTCGCCAGGTCCGGTTCGGTTCGTTTTTCCGAGGGGGAAAAATCCTCTTGCAATTGCTTGTTCTGCAAGAGGTCCAGTGCCTTCTGATACAATCGCTGCCTGAACTCGGCGTTGGCGTCGCGGACAGGCTCTTCGGAGTCATTTATAATCCTGCCCAGCTTGGCGTTATTGATCGCCTGGGCCACTTGTTCAAGCAGACGATCGATGTCTGCGTTCAATGCAGCTTTCAATTATTGTGACGTGATCTTTTTGTCTGGCATGACTTGCTCCTAAATGTGATCGAATAGTAGTAACGCAAGTCACTGTAAACAAAGCGTTAGTATCGCGCCAGAAAAAAATGTCACTCACAGAGGTAACTCCGACAGACCAAAAGTTAAGACTGATCTTCAGGTTCGAATCTTTACCGGCAAGGGTAAGCCCAGCTCTGGCATCCTAACTCAGCGAGGGGTATAATGTGCGCGGGCAGGTTAGAATTTACTGGAGGGATGGCCGAGTGGTTTAAGGCGACGGTCTTGAAAACCGTTGTACCCTTGTGGTACCGGGGGTTCGAATCCCTCTCCCTCCGCCATTTTCGTCAAGCGAAAATGGCAGAGAATCGAAAATCGAGAGTCGAGAATAGATAAAAGCCAATTTTCGATTCGGTCAAATTTCGATTGTCGATTTTCAAAAAGCGGTATACTTTCTACTCAAGTGGGTCCGCTAGAAGAACCCCCCGGCTCGTGGGTCGAGGGCATTGGCCACGCCCATACGGCGGGCAGAAATAGCTACTCAAAAAGCAACTCGCCGAAAAACTCCGGACGGTGGTAGTCCGGACTCGGTGTACCTACCCGGTTCCAGCAGGCATATTGTCGATTGGTCCGGCCACCACAACGATAAAAATTGGCTCGCCAGACGGAGCCGCTGGTCGGTCGAATCTGACGACCACTCAACCGGCTTATCAGCTCAAACGACATCTGGACAGCAACAGACCAGCCGTTGTCATCAGGAGACTCCTGCTTTGGGGGGCCGGCGACTGAAGCAGCAATCTTTAAATGTGCGGTCGAAAGGGCCGGGTCCACATAGCTGCCTGCAATCTCCTGTATGCTTCTGCCCCAACCCAAGAGGAAAGTGCCACAGCAATTAATCTCAAGATTGAAGTACCGCTGATCGACCTGCGGAATAGGCTGGGCAAAAAACTCCACACAACTGTCCTCACACACGGAAGAATTAATCTCGGTGTGGTCGGCGTAAATGTGCTTGTCTTTACAAAGAAACTGAACGTAAACAGCCTTTTGGTCGTAAAGCAATCGAGCAGTCGTGCATTCCTTACGGCCGGATTTGAACCACGGATAACTGTCAATGCTCAGCTCGTCTGCATCCGACCAGGCTGCACCAAGAACCTTATGAGAAAGCGATACCTCAGTCGATACCCTTTTTACCATATAACGTCGCATCTACAAAACTCCTGGCCGATCAGTATACCTGATCTAATCAGGATGACAAGCAGGCTGTACAGTGGGGATTATTTCTTGAACTTTCAGCGAAATTGTGGCAGCTTGGATAGCTGGAACAGCAGTAATATAAAAAAATTCGAAAGGGCGGGGACTTGGCCAATAATCAACTACAAGCGTATCACAATCTCTACTTGATGCTGGAAGCGGGAGTGCCGATTCTGCGGTCTCTGGAGATGGCGGGTAAGGCTACCAGGGGGCGGCTTAGACGAGCCTGGCAGGATGTGAGACAAGCGGTGCTGGAAGGAGAAGGATTGGCCGAGGCGATGAGAAAACATCCGAAGGAATTCGCTCCGTTGGATGTGGCCATAGTCGAGGCTGGGGAAGTCTCCGGCGATTTGCCGGGATCACTAAAAAGGTTGGAACGATGGTATAACTTTTTCGCGAGTCTAAAGAAAACGGTAACCGCCGAAATGGCTCTGCCGGTATTAGTATTGATAGTAGCAGCATTGGTTATTCCGTTTCCAAACTGGTTCTTGGGGAAAATCAGTGATCTGGGTTATTTGTTGCGAGTGCTCATGCCATTGGCGGCATTGTTCGTCCCGGTTGCAGCCATATGGTGCATCGTGCACGGCACAAATAAGGGTGGGCCGTTGCGCATAATCGTAGATTGGACGGCTCTGAAGATACCTGTGCTGGGCAGGGCCATAAAGCAATTGGCGATCAGCAGGTACCTCAGGGCCTTTCATACGCTGTTCAAGGCCGGGGTGCCGGTGATTCGCTGTGCCCAGATGTCAGCTCAACTGACCGGCAACGCCATAGTCAGCGGATGGGTGAAGCAAGCGGCCGAGACTGCCAGAGTGGGCTATCCGTTGAGCGAGGGATTCACCCGGGAATTTCCCAAGGAATACCTGGAGGCCTGGCAGGTCGGTGAAGAAAGTGGCAAACTGGCAGAGGTTACAGAGCGGTTGGCCGGACAGGCAGAAGCGAAATCATTGTGGATGATGGAGCAGATAGGCAAATGGACACCAAAGGTAATCTACGCAATTATCTGCTTGTGGATGATCTCTAATATTTTCAAGATGGCGACGGGGGCATATAGCGATGTCGTAAGAGTCATAAGATAAGTACAACATTGCATCACAATAGATTCACGGGGTCCATATCTATGGCGACGTGGACAGGCAGCTTGAAAAGCTCAGTCCTGGCCTTGCTAAGAACCTCATGCAGAGCCTTGGCTTGGGGAGCCCGCAGAATAAACTGTAACCGATGCTGGCCAGATATCCGCCCAATCGGCGGAGGCAGTGGGCCATGGCTGCTAACAGGTGATTGGGAACGCCCGATGGCCTGGGCAATAATGGCAGCAGCGTGGTTGGCCTCTCGCCCAACGGCAGATAATGAGGGCGATCGCAGAATCACCCTGGCCAGTCGACCAAAAGGAGGATAGCCCAGAGATTCACGAAGGGCAAGCTCGGACCGAGCAAAGCCATTGTAGTCATGGGTGGTGGCAAAACAAATGGCCGGGAAATCCGGATTAAAGGTTTGCAAAACTACCCTGGCGCCCGGGCTGGCTCGACCGGCCCGGCCAGCAACCTGAGCAGCTAACTGGAAGGTACGCTCGGAGGAACGGAAATCAGGTACGGTCAACGAGGTGTCAGCCAATAATATACCCACCAAGTGGACCCTCGGAAAATCCAGGCCCTTGGCAATCATCTGAGTACCCAACAAAATATCCAAATCACCCCGGCCAAAACGCTCCAAAACATCCTTGTACTTTCGGCGATCCATGCTATCCGAATCCACGCGGGCAAAACGTGCCTGGGGAAACTTGCGAGCCAATTCCTGCTCGGCCCGCTGAGTGCCTATGCCCAGCAGAATCAGCTTTTGGCCGCAGGTAGGACAATTGGCCGGCACCCTGGATTCGCTGAGGCAGTAGTGGCACAGGGCCCTTCCGGATGATACCGAACGGCTGTGGCGATGATAAGTCAAAGTTACGTCACAGTTCTCGCAAGTAAGTACATAATCACAGGTTGGGCAGGATACAAAGCCGGCATAACCCCTGCGGTTCAAAAGTAAAATGGCCTGTTGGCCGTGGTCCAGAATCCGGCGGAGTTGGGATTCCAACGCCCGGCTAAAAATATGCAGGCCCTTGCGCAGGCGCCGCTCTTGGCGAAGATCGATAACCTCGATTTTAGGCATGGGCAAGTCATGCACCCGGCGTGAGAGACGAATGAGTGAAAAATGAGGCAGCCGCTGGGAATTATAAAGCGATTCCAGACTCGGAGTGGCTGAACCCAAGATCACGGGGATGTTCAGCAATTGGGCCCGCTTGATAGCCACGTCCCGGCCGTGATAACGCGGCTGAGTGTCCTGCTTGTAAGAAGGCTCGTGCTCCTCGTCCACAATAATAAGGCCCAAATCCTTGGCAGGAGCAAACACAGCCGAACGAGGGCCGACGACCACCTTGCCGTATCCGCAGGCAATCTGAAGCCATTGCTGACGCCGTTGAGTCGAACTCAACCCGGAGTGCAAAACGCATACACCGGGCAGTCGGCTCCTGAAACGCTGGAGGGTCTGGGTGGTCAAGGCAATCTCCGGCACCAGAACAATGGCCTGACGGCCTAGTTTGATAATCTGTTCTATAGCGCGAATATAAACTTCAGTTTTGCCCGAGCCGGTCACGCCCTGCAACAAATGGACTCCAAAGCAAGGCTCAACCAATACGCCATTCAACTCATCCAGGGCCTTCTGCTGCTGAGAATTAGGGCTCCAATCAGGTGGACTCAAGGTGGCATCTTCGCTGGGTTGTTCATCGGTGAAGCAGTCACCGGCGGCGAACAGCTCCATATAACCCTTGTGCACGAGACTGCGGAGTGTTGGGCCTGAACAATCGGTTCGGTCAATAATGGACCGGCGAGTCAGGCCAGGCGAACCGGACTGATCGTCCTCGGCAAGTGTCTGCAAAACAGCTCGCTGCTTTGGACCCAGCCGGACGGATAATTGGTTTGTAAGACAAGCTCGGCCCGAATCGGTGAGCCTATATAGTTGGGGGGGCTTTACACTCAGGCTGCGTTTAACCGAAGCAGGAACCATGCCGGCCAGAACCTTCCCCAATGGGCAGCAATAGTAAGAGCTGATCCATCGGGCCAAGACCAGCAACTCGGCGGAAATCAAGGGACGGCTATCAACAACTTTACGGATGGTCTTGAGGGGATGAGCAGAGCTTAGGTCGGTAATGGCGACACAAAAACCTATTTGCAGGCGATTGGCTCGTCCAAAGGGAGCTTGTACACGTTGGCCGACTTGAAGTGGCGCAGATAGCTCGGAAGGAACTTGATAGTCAAAAAGCTTATCCAGCGGCGAATCAAAAGCCACTGAGGCTACCAATAGGTTCGGCTCGTCTTTGCTGAATAATCCCTGCATAACCTCTGGATTGTCGGGGCAGCGGGAATGGTTGTCAACTGTCCGAATCAGGATCGCGCTGAGGGGGCAAGCGAATACTTCTGAAGCTTGTTATAGAAAGTTCGTCTGGTCAGACCCAATCGCTGGGCCAAGCCCGACTGAGTGCTGTCCCAGTGGTCCATGGCCTTGGTGAGGAGCGTTTTCTCGAAGGACTCCACCACCTCCGATAGATTTACTTTCCCATCGGCCAGCATTCGGCCCAAAGCGGTGGCGGCTTCGGCAGGGATAAGAGTATCCTGTGGGGCAGGGCTGGCTGCGGCTTGGCTAATGAGTTCATCGGACAGATCATAAACCTCCAGCCGTGTGCCGGACTCCTTCAAAACCAACGCCTGGCGAATGATGTTCTCCAGTTCACGCACGTTACCGGGCAACTTGGCCCGACTGAGGATATCGTAGACCTGCGGATCGACCGAGCGAATCTGCCCCCCATAGTAGTGGCTGTAACGCTCAAGGAAAGAATCGACCAGCAAAGGTATGTCCTCCAGACGCTCGTGCAACGGCGGCACAGCCAGCGAGACAACCTTTAAACGTTGGTAGAGGTCCAAACGAAACTGACCTTCAGCGACCAACCGATCCAAAGGTTTGTTGGAGGAAGCGATTACACGTACATCGACAGCGAATTCACGGTCGGAGCCCACGGGCAGGACCCTTCCCTCCTGCAAAACCCTCAGAAGCTTGGGCTGTAGACTCATGTCCAATTCGCTGACCTCGTCCAGAAAGAGCGTTCCGCCATCGCAAGAACGGAAATAGCCCAGACGATTGGAAGTAGCTCCGGTAAAGGCACCCCTGCAGTGGCCAAACAATTCACTCTCGGCCAGCGTTCCGGTGATGGCAGCGCAATTAACCGTGGCAAAATGCTTGCCGTTGCGTTTGGGATCCAAGCGGTGGATAGACTCAGCCAAGACCTGTTTACCGGTTCCGGACGGGCCTTGAATCAAGGCCGCGACGTCGCTGATCATGGAAGTTCGCCATAACTTGCGAAGTAGTCCCCGCCAGACATCAGATACGCCGACGATAGTGTCGCTCTCCAGCAGCTCCTTTGGCAAGGACAATGAGTCGGACCGGCTGACGTGCTCATAGCGACTGGCACTCTGGGCGAGGCCTTCGAGCAGGTCCTGCTCAAAAGAGTCGGCTGAAGAATCTAGAAAACCGTTAAACCCATCAAGTACAGCCTGGCAACACAGGTCCAGACTAGCCGAGCCGTTCACAAGAACCAAAACCTGAACGGCACTGTCGGCCCGCCTGGCGGATCGCAGCACTTCAGTGGCTGCTTTACTATCAGTTGCAGGAATACCACGGGTGGCAGTGGAAGGTAAGAACAGATCAACTAAAAGCAAACCGGGCTTGCGTTCGGCGCATAATTTAAGGGCCTGGGCAGCGCAACAGGCCTGGACGACCTCATACTGCCGGCCTTGAATAATCTTCCCGCTAATAGAATTAGCTAACGTGCCGTCGACGTGAGCGACTAACACGAGGCGCTGGTAGTTACTACCGTGCACCCCGACCTCTTACTTCCTCTCTCCACTCAACTACCAGGATGCCAACCGTAGAGCACACTGCTCCCGGAAGCACCCCATCTGTCTAGGCTGAACTCACCGGCTAGTGCTTGCCAGCCCGGACAGATGCTCCTTCTTCTCCACCATTCAAGGCATCATTGTATCAGTAACAGCACCCTAAGTCAAGGATAAAAACGCAAAAAGCAGACAAATACCCTCGACAGGAGCAGATTTAGCAGAACCGACTCAGGGACGGCCAAACAATGACAAATGGGGGCAAAATGGCCACTGAGGCACCGGTTATATCAATCATGCCGGCTGCAGGGGCCAGCTAGGCCAACTGGACGTAACGCATCCTCAGCTCGTAGAGGACGGAATCAAGGAGCTTTTTCTCCTGCACGGAGAGATTGCCCTTGGTCTTCTCCTCCAACATGCCCAGTAGGTCGATATTGTGCTTGGCTAACTCCACATCGACCTGCTTTTGACCATCCTCAGGATTCTCAATGTCGCCGAGGCACATACGAGCCTGAGTCGCCAGGGAGATCACCAACAAAGTGAAATTCGCAGGGGGCAGAGGGCCACGTTCGGGAACCTTTTCGCCGGCATCCTGAGCATGTCGGGTCTTTTCGGCCTGAGCCTGGGCCTTCCAGTCATCATCCACATGGAGTTTTGGTTTTTCTTCTTTTTCCTTTTTTTCCTTGGACATTGTTATCCACCTTTTTCTTTTTTAACCAGCTTCAAAGCAGCCTCCACCAGACCAGTAAACATAGGGCTGGGACGTAGCGGCCGGGATGTCAGGCAGGGATGGGCCTGGGTACCTACGAAAAACGGATGCACATCCCGCGATAACTCAAGAATCTGCATGATGGGGTGCACCGGATGACGCCCGGAGAAAATCAGCCCGCCTTTAGTAAGCAAATCAATATACTTCGGATCGACCTCATAGCGGTGGCGAAATCGCAGTCGTATATGTTCGGCATTATCGAAAAGCTCGGCAGCCAAGGTGCCGGGGACAATGTCTATATCTTGGCCGCCCAGACGCATGTTGGCGCCTAAGCCCTCGATCTTCTTCTGCTCGGGAAGAATATCAATGACCGGCTCGGCACAATCAGGGTCAAATTCAGTACTATTGGCGGCACTAAGGCCACAGACATTACGGGCAAACTCAAGCACGGCCATCTGGAAGCCCAGGCATAATCCAAGGTAGGGCAGCTTGTGGTTGCGAGCATATTCTATACAAGCAATCTTACCCTCGGCCCCGCGGGTACCAAAACCGCCGGGCACGATAATACCCTGTACGCCTTCCAAAAGTTCGCGAACATTAGCAGAACTAGCATCAGTAGTGTCTATCCAGCGAGTGAAAACCTTGGCCCCGGCAGCAGTGCCGGCATGCTCAAGGGCTTTTAATATACTGGCATAACTGTCGCGCACAGCAGTGTATTTACCGGTAATGCCAATAGTGACCTGACCGGAGGCCTGAGTAATGTGCCGGACAAAATCATCCCATTTAGCGCGGGCATCTTTGTCGGCTTTCCGGCTGACCCTGTCGGTCAGTTCCAGTAACTGTAACACCTGACTGTCGATGCCGGCCTGACGAAGCTGGTCGGGGATCATATAGATCGACTCTCGATCGTGCATGGATACGACCCGCTCCAGGGGAACGTTGGTGTAGATGGAAATCTTCTGCCTGACCTTCTCGGTGACCGGATCGGAAGCTCGGCAGGCAATGATCTGCGGCTGAATGCCCATCTCCATAAGGCGCTTAACGCCGAGCTGAGCGGCCTTGCTCTTCTGCTCACCGAGGGTCTTGGGAGTCAGGACATAAGTCAAAGCTACAAAGCAAACCCGGCCAGGCCCTTCCTCGTAAGCCAACTCACGGGCAGCCTCAATGTAATAAGCGTTTTCATAGTCACCAACCGTGCCACCAATCTCAACAAAAACGACGTCGGCTTTGCTTCTGAGGGCCAACGTTCGCAACTTCATCTTTACTTCGCCGGTAACATGAGGAATCATCTGCACATCCCGGCCAAGATAGCTGCCACGACGCTCCTTCTCCAAAACCTCGGTGAGAATCTGGCCGGAAGTGGTGAAATTGTCCGAGCAAAGGTCCTGGTCAAGCATCCGCTCATAGGTGCCCAGATCCATGTCGCACTCTTTGCCGTCATCCAGAACAAAAACCTCGCCATGACGATAGGGATTCAAGGTTCCTGAGTCGATATTGAGGTAGCCCTCGAGCTTGATGGGGGCGACATTGAGACCTTTGTCCTTGAGGAGCTTGGCCAGGGAGCTGGAAAATATACCCTTGCCCAGACCACTAATGACGGTTCCGACTACAATCACGTAGCGACACTGGCCAAGTCGGTAACCATCCGGAAGAGGGGTGTAGAACTCGGTCTCGTCCGAAATCCGGCTGACCTTGGCTAGTATATCCCGTCCTTTCATAGGCTAATCCTTCCGGTTATCTGCCGGTGACTGCGGCTTCCGCGACCGGACCCAGGCAGCATATTCCTCGGGAGTGTCAATTCCTTGGCCATAGTACGAAACAACATCCACGGCTATACGTACCCCCGCCTGGAGAGCCCGGAGCTGCTCGAGCTGTTCCAGCTTCTCCAGGGGCGAGGGCTCCATGGCGGCAAAGGCCAACAGAAAATCCCTGCGATAGCCGTAAATACCCAAATGCAGCAGGTACTGCCCAGGATCGGTGAACCCGGCAGAATGGTCACGATAATGAGGTATCAGGCTCCTGGAAAAATACAGGGCATAGCCCTGATCGTCCAGGACTACTTTGACTAAATTAGGATCAGCAGGATCCTCATCCGCAGTAAACGGACGAGCTAAAGTGGCCATCTTCAATCGAGGATCGGCTTGTAAGCGGTGAATAAGAGCATCCAGAGCGTCGGGGGCAACGTCCGGCTCATCACCTTGAACGTTAATGATAATCCGAGCGGAAAGCGAAGCAGCGACCTCGGCTATGCGATCCGTACCGCTGGGGTGATCCGGGCTGGTCATTACACAGGGAGCTGAAAACTCCGAAGCAGCACTACTAATGCGCTCATCATCGGTGGCAATGATGACCTGCTCAATTCGGCGGCAAGCACAGACCCGTTCATAAACATGTTGAATCAGGTACTTGCCGGTGGCCTTAGCCAAGGCCTTACCGGGGAAGCGGGTTGACCCATAACGAGCCGGGATCACGGCCATAATCGACATGAAGTACTCCTGCGTCAGCAGCAGAACAACAGGATACCGACTAAGTACCCGGCCGTCAAGCGCAGCTGCAGCAGAGTAAAATGAGCAAAAGCCTTGAGGTCAACGCAATCCGAAGTTATTAATATATATCGGAGCTGATATCTCTCCTGGAAATAATCGGCCTAAAGTGGAGCCCAGTAATGATAGAAGTGTCGAATCTGACGAAGCGGTTCGGAGCGGTATTGGCCGTGGACAAAATAAGCTTTCATGTGCCAACCAAGACAATAGTGGGATTTCTGGGAGCTAACGGGGCGGGCAAGACCACAACTCTGCGGATGTTGGCCGGCCTTTTGACCCCGACGTCCGGAACGGCAAAGGTCGATGGTCATGACTGCCTGACCGACTCGTTGGCTGTCCGCAGAATCCTCGGTTATATGCCGGAACAGGTGGCCTTGTACGACGAAATGCGCGTAGAAGAACTGCTGGACTACACGGCCACCATGCGGGGGATAGCCAGGCGGGATCGTAAATCGGCTGTGGCCTGGGCTATGGACCATTGCCAGTTGACGAACATGCGTCGCCGGTTGGCCGGCACCCTGAGCAAAGGCTATCGCCAACGTGTGGGCTTGGCACAGGCTGTGGTGGCAAAACCAAAAGTGGTTATCCTGGACGAGCCGACCATCGGGCTAGACCCGGCCCAAATCAAAGAAACCCGACAAATGATCCGCGGCTTGGCAGAAAACTGCACCGTGCTATTAAGCACACATATCCTCAGCGAAGTAGAGCAGATCGGCTCCAGGGTGCTAATCATAAGCTCCGGAAAACTGCTGGCTGATGACTCGCTGAGCAATCTGGTCAAAGACGGACAATCGCTGGAAGACGCCTATATGCGCATAGCAGCTTCGGAAAAAGTAGTCTGATAAAAAAATCCCGCCGGTAAAACCACCGGCTAACCAGGCAAGGGCAAAAAATATGCAAGATTCATCAAATGCTGCGAGCAGGGCGGAATTGATCGGCAAAGTCGGCGGATCATTGGCAAAGCTGTTGGCGGCTACGGCCCTGGGGGCTGTGGGAATCGGTCTGTTGATTATCGCAGGGCTGCTGGGTGAAAAAATCCTGGGGGCGTTCAGCATTTCAGCCGCCCTAAAGTTTCAATCACCAATAGGCTCCTGGATTGGCCGACATTTTCTGGATATAGTCAAAATCGTGCTCTGGACGGTCGCACTACAACAGCTATACACAATCACTATAAAGGTACAACGCAAATGGCCAGCAGTAATCATTATAGCGACAGTGGTGACTGGGCTGGGTTTTGGAGTTGGACTTACCACTAAGCAGTGTCCGCTGGTAATCCCGCTGGGATTGGCTGTGCTGCTGTCGCTGGGGAAAGGACTGAGCAAAAGTAACGTTCTGACTCTGGCCTGGCGGGAACTGAAAAGCTGGTTGCTACATCCTATGGGTTATGTGGTAGCGGCAGGTTTCGCTGTAATGTCCGGACGGATGTTCATAGCAAGTATGTCTGAGCTAACGGCGATCCGACCGGATAATCCCCTGGCTATTCAACCGCTGGCGACCTTTCTGGCGTCGGACTTCTTCGCGGTGGCCCTGCTGATCCTGACGGCAATAATAACCATGCGTCTGTTGGCGGGTGAACGAGAGCGAGGCACAATAGAACTGCTCTACTCGCTGCCGTTGAAGGACTGGGAAATAGTGCTGGGTAAATTCATTGGGGCCTGGGGATTCTTCTGCCTGGTGATACTGGTTAGCCTGGCACATATGGCCATCTATGGGGCCTTGGGAAATCTGGATTATCGCCAGATACTCAGCAGCTACGTCGGACTCTCTCTGGTGGGAATGGCCTTTGTGGCTGTGGGACTGTTCTGCAGTTGCCTGGTCCGCAACCAGGTAGTAGCCGCCCTGCTGGTGCTACTGGTGTTGGGTATAAGTATTTTCCTGGGCGACATTGTCAGCTTCGTAGGAGTGACCGGCGGGCGAGCTGTCGGCGGATGGACGGAATATACCTCGCTAATGCCGCACCTGAACTGGGCTGCAAGAGGCTCAATCGATTCGCGAACCATTCTGGCTATGGGTTCGGTCTGTGGCATGAGCCTGTTCGCAGCCTTCGTGGCCCTGAGAGCCCACCGGCAAGGCATATTCTGGAACGTCTTTGAATCTTATACCTCCACCAACTGGATACAATTGTTGGTAGGGATAGCCCTGGCGGGCGCTACGCTGCTTTTTCTTCAGACACATTTGTCCGGGCGATACATCGTCGAATCGGCTATGCTAATATGGTCGGCCGTTCTGATGGGATTGGCCTGGGGACCAATTTGCCACAGCAGACTGGCTGGAAACTTCAGCAAATGGCGATTCATCCTGGTGGTGGCGACGGCACCGGCAGTGGTTGCAGTTGCGCTGCTGGCCGGCGTCTTTCCCGACGCGGTTCGGCGAATACTCGCGGTATTAATCGCTATGATAGCGGCAGCCCTGCTGATACCGCGATTATATCAGGGGCAACTACGAGATCGGCTGTCGGCTATGGGCAATATTGTGGTGGCCCTTATCTGCGTGCTGACCATCAACGTTACCGGTAACTACCTAGCGATCAAACATCATGAGGCTATGGATATCTCCACAGGCCAAGCGTTCTCCTTGAGCCCGGAGGCCAAACGCATCTTCGAACAACAGGTCAAGGACGGCGAACGGGTGGATGTGTACTGCCTGGTGTCAAGCTCAACATATGCCGGCCAACACGATGCGGCCCGACGAAATCTGCTGGAACGCGAGCTGAGAATATTTGCCGAGGCCGTCAATCACCCGGGCAATGTGAAACTCACCTATCAGTTTCTAGACCCAGCCGAAGATAGCGGACAAATCGGCAGACTTATCAATCAATACGATGTGGGCAGCAATCGGCAAGTATTGCTGGTCTATCGGAATAGACAGTACATCCTCGACGACCGAGACCTCTTCGAGCTATTCCCGGACAAGAGCCGAATGGCTGAGTTCCGCACCAATTGGCAAACAATGTTCGAGAGATCCGGAGCCCAGATACCTCCGCCGCCGAAGACCAACGAGCAGGCCTTCATGATGCTGGAGAAATGGGTTGAAAACTCGCCGGCAGTAGCTGAACAGGCTGAAAGCTATCTGGCCCTGAGGGCTAAAGGAGATTTTCAGCAGAAAATGACTGAGGCTGTTCTGCGGCTGGTGCAGGAAGACAAAATTCAACAGGTGTGCTTCACCCAAGGGCACGGCGAGGTGAGTCTGCTGGGCGGACAAGGCAATCCAAACAAGGCCAACGGCCTTCGCCGAATGCTGCGCCAGTACAACTACGTTGTCAAAGAAATCAAAGAAACGCAAATCCCGCCCAACTGTGCAGTACTGGTAATACTGGGACCAACCAAACGCTTTTCCGCAAAAGAAATCGATACGATCGATCAATACATAAAAGGTGGGGGCAAGGTATTTGTCCTCATCGACCCCGGACACGACGGCGGCTTGGGCAAACTGTTTGGCCGATACGGCATCACCTCGCCGGACAACCAGGCAGTGGCCTTCAACCAATCAAACACGGGTGGCGGTCAACTGGAAACTAAGGTGGGTGTCTCTCTGCAGCCAAGGGGATGGCAACAAAGACATCCCATCGTCGAGTACGCTTGGAAGGGGGCCCAGGCTAGAGGTCGGCGCGGATTCATCGTGGCTGACGGCGTTCGGCAAGTGCAGAAACGCCCGGATGCCGACGAGATAAAGGACTATTTTGTCACCGAACTGCTGCAAGTGCCCCAGGGCTACACAGCCAGTAATGATACCAGCGAAGTACCAACCAGCATGGACGGCCAGACGCGTGGGCCATATCCGTTTGCCGTAATCGCCGAGAGACTCCGAGTTGAACCAGCCGATGGACCAAGAAAAAAACCGACTCCGGATGACGTGGATCACGACGCTGGTAAATTGTTGGTTATAGGCGACTCGGATATGTTCACCGATAAACCGATCCTGCTGGGTTATGGTTTGAACGGAGAGCCAATGACGGCTGAACTTTTTCACTACCCCGGCGCATCGAACGACGATCTGGCGCCGGTAGCCATAGGGTATCTGGCTCGCAATCCGGAAAAAGTCGCAGAGGTAACGCCCAAAGAACACCAGATATATGTGAGCGACGAGATGAAGAAAGCATACAGAGACTCGCGGAACTCGATTGGCCTTCTGCTCTGGCTGGTGCTTCCGGGAGTACTGCTGCTGGCAGGATTGGGTGTCTGGATCGCACGACGAAGTTAGGAAGAATGCAACTAACCCTTATCCCTTCACAGCTCCCCTGGTCAGGCCGCCGATTATGTAACGCTGGAATATGATCGCTAACAACACGGCCGGTAACACGGTAATAACCGAAGCAGCCATTATGTTGCCCCACGGCGTTTGGCCATGCAGACCCTGAAACATGGTAATGCCCACCGGGATGGTACGAGTTCTGTAATCAGTGGTCAGCATAAGAGCGTACATAAACTCATTAAAGGCCAAAATAAAGGCCAATAAGAACGTGGAAAAAATGCCGGGCACCGCTACGGGAAAAATGATCTTATATAAAATCTGCCAGCGCGAACAGCCGTCAACCAAGCCGGCCTGGTCCAACTCAATGGGGATTTGAGAAAAATAACTCACCAATATCCACAGCGATAAAGGCAAAATCCAAGCGATGTAGGGTAACAGCAGCCCCTGGTAGGTATTTATCCAGCCCAGGGCAGCCATGAATTTGAACAGATAGCCGACCAGGCCTATCTGAGGAAACATGGAAACTGCAAGAACAAGAAAAAGCAAATACATCTTGCCCGGTACCGGAAGACGGGTCACAGCATAGGCCGCTAAGGACCCAATGAACACGCAGCAAAAGGCGCTGATCAAAGAAAGCAAGACACTATTGCGCAGATAATCCATAAAATGAAGCGATTGGCCAACCAAAACGGCATCAAAATTATCGAAAGTGAATTTGAAAGGTACGCCCGGCGTCAGAAACTCCGGGGTGGTACTGAAGCTAACAACGACCATGTATAGAAAAGGGACCAGACAAAAGGCCAACATGAAGGCCACGCCGGTAAAAATCAGCAAAGTCTTTAGCCAAGACCGTCGCATTACAATACCTCTGTGCTAAACCTTCCGACCTTCACGTAGACAATCGAAAAAACAAAGGCAATCACAAATAGAACTACCGATATGGCCGAGCCGTAACCGAAATCACCACTGACAAAATGCATGTAGGCATAATGTGAAACCGAAGCAGTCGATCCGCCGGGACCTCCGTGAGTGAGCACGTATATCAAATCGAAGACCCGTAATCCGTCTATAGTGCGAAACAAAAGAGCCACTATGACTACCGGACGGAGTATGGGTAGAGTGATTCTGAAAAACATGTGCCAGGAATTTGCCCGGTCAATCCGCCCCTGTTCGTAGAGCTCACGAGGTATAGCCTGCAGGCCGGCTAAGAAAATAATGGCTACAAAAGGCGCGGTCTTCCAGACGTCGGCTACGACCACCGCCGAAAAGGCACCCACGGATGTGCCCAGCCAATTGACCGGCTGGGTCGATAGGCCCAGCGTAAGGCAAATGTAATTGGCTAAGCCGTAACTGTAATTGTAAATAAGTTCCCAGGTTCGGGCAGAAATAGCAGCAGGTATAGCCCAAGGGATCAAAACACAGCCGCGCAAGAGGCCCCTGAAGGGAATATGTTGGTCCAAAAGCATCGCAAAAAGCAGACCCAGGACCAGCTCGAACGGTACGGAAACCAAAATGAACAATAGGGTAAATTTCAGGGCCTTGAAAAAACCGGGGTCCGACCAGAGATGCTCATAGTTTTTGAAAAAATAAAAGCGCTTACCAACGAAAGAAACATCTTGGAACATACTGTTGATAAAAGTGCCTAGAACCGGCAGCAGAACAAACAGAACAATAAAAACGACCAAGGGCAGGATAAATAGACACCCCGTCCGCAACTCATGCGCTGCAGACTTGGAAACTGAGGTGAGATTCCTACTGGGCATATCGGTCCACGATGGTCTGCGCTTCCCGCTCGGCAGCGGACAGGGCCTCGGTGGCGCTGGAGTTACCGCTAAGAACAGCGTTGAGGTGACGCTGAAGGACCTGGGAGATCAGCGTATAGTAAGGTAAATTGGGGCGGGGACGGAGATTTTCAAAAACACCCCGTAAACGAGTAAAGTGAGGTAAGGCGGCGATTACCTGCTGGTCGGTATAGACATCCCTTCGGCCCGGATTCCAGGACAACTCGAGGGCGAGCCTCTTCTGAGTCTCAAACGAAAGCACAAATTTCATAAACTCAAAGCTCTTCTGTTTGGCATCGGAGTGTTTGGAAATACCAATGTGCCAGCCACCCAAGGTCGATACACTGGGGCCGACGGAAAAGTGCGGTAAGCCGGCAAGGCCCACTTTACCCCTAACAGGAGAATCCTCACTTTGATGCAGGGCCCAGGCGTAGGGCCAATTTCGCTCAAAGAGAGCATTGCCCTGCTGAAAAAAGGTCCTGGCCTCTTCTTCTTTCATCTCGGTATATGTGTTAGGAGGAGATACCTTATGTATATGGATCAAGGCGTGCATGAACTGCGTGGCTTGGACGTTGGCGGGGGTATGGAGGATAATTCTGCCGTCCTCGAAGACAATGCCGCCGGCGTTTGAGCCTGCGTACTCGAGCCAATTGCATATTAAACCCTCGTACTGGGCACCCTGCCAGACGAAACCGTAAAAGTCAGGGTTGGTTTCCCGCTCGCCTTTCTGGATCACTAGAGAGTATCGAAGAAGCTCACTCCAGGTCTGCGGAGGCTTGTCAAATCCGTACTTATTCAGCAGGTCTTGGCGGTAGTACAAAAGTCCGCCGTCCACATAGACCGGCAAAGCAATCAAATGACCCTGGTACCGGTCTGCCAAGTTCAAAACCTTCTCGAAGAACACATCCAAATCCAGATCATTGTGGGTATCGAGCGGTTCGAGCCAATCCGAGGCGGCGAATTGTCCCAGCCAAGCTACGTCCATAAGGAAAACGTCAGGGTCGGATCGACCAGCCTTCAGGGAAGTGATCAAGCCCTGTCTGCGAAGGTCGGTGTCGGTGGGTTGGCGGAGAAGGTCAACCTTTATTCCGGTACGATCCTGGAATTCGCCTATCAAAACCTGCCAGAAATCCAGCTCGGCAGGTGCTCCCCCGACGGCAAAGGTAATAGTGGTGGATTCCGGCTTTTGGCCACAGCCAGACAGGAACAACAGAATGAGCAGCAAACAGATCGACTCGGCCAAGCGAAGGGATGACAGGCGTGTTGAAATCATGGCTAAAGCGAGGCTTAGGTTTCTTGAGGTCGCTGGAGTTCAGCTCGTGTTTTGGGCAGAGCTTGCGGATAGGCCTGCTGAATAAACTCCACGAGCTTCTCTCTGACGTGGCAGCGCAGGTTCCAGGCGGCTGAGGCGTCGGCAGCACTAACCAAGGCTCGAAGCTCCAGAGTCCGCTCAGTAGTGTTGGTAACTTGTAAGCCGCAAACTTTGCCGTCCCATTGCGATGAGTCTTTGACAATACGCTCCAGCTCGGCCCTAATAGCTTCGACAGGGATTGTATAGTCGGTATACAGGTAAACAGTACCAAGGATGTCGGCGGTAACACGGGTCCAGTTCTGGAAGGGTTTTTCGATAAAATAAGTAATGGGCAGGACCAGACGCCTCAGGTCCCAGATACGTACCACCACATAGGTGAGGGTTATTTCCTCAATTCGGCCCCACTCGTTCTCCACTATGACTACGTCGTCAAGACGTATAGGTTGAGTAATGGCAATCTGCAGGCCGGCTAACACAGTGCCCAAAGTCTTTTGAGCGGCAATACCAACAACAAGGCCGATAATCCCCGCCGAGGCTAAAACACTGGTCCCCAAACTGCGAACCTGATCAAAGGTCATAAGCATGGTACCCAGGGCTAAGACAACCACGACCAGGATCACAATCCGTTTGAAAACTTTTAGTTGGGTGTGAATCTTTCTGGCTTGCAGGTTATCCTTTACGTCCAGCTTATATTGGCTAAGTACGAAATCATCCAAAACGTTGGTGCTGCGCACTACGAGCCAGGATATCACAGCAATGAGAAGAAGGCCGAGGGCGCGGTTTATAACGCCGGCGATGTTCGGCCACTGTTCCAGGGTAGGCAAGTCAATCAGAGGCGTGGCCATCATCAAGGCCAAAATAATGATGATCCACCGTAAGGGTGCTCGGAAGTGTTTTACTAAAGAGTCATCCACTGGCGGTGCGGGCGGCGACACGCTTGAATATGGCAAACAGAAGGTAATGGACCAAGAAGCCTGCGAGCCCAGCTACAACAATGGCCCCCAGAGACCGCAACCAATCAGGCTTCTCAGCTAGAGCAGCAATCATACTTATCTTATGCCAGGAAAAAACCGCGTTGTCCAGACAAAACGGCCCTAGCGGGAATGACCGTTGTGCCGACTTATCAGGGGGCTGAGCATGTCCAGGTAATCAGACAACAACCTGGTTATCAGGTATTTCTGTCTGACGGACTCGCGGGCCTTTTGGCCGATTTCTGCAGCGTGATCGGGGTTCTTCAAGAGATGAACAATCCTGTCGGCGAAGCCTTGATTGTCGTAAGGATCGAGTAAGAATCCATTTTGGCCGTCTTCAATTTGAACTGGTATGCCGCCCACATTGGAGGCCACCACGGGCTTGGATTTCCAAAGTGCTTCGGTGACAGTTAAACAAAAACCCTCCTTGATAGATTTCTGTATTACTACGCTGGAAAACCTCTGCACGGAATTGACCAGGATATCCCTGTTGCCTATCACAAAAAGGATATCGCCACGCTGGACAAGTTTTTCGGCCTTGCGATAGACCTTGTTGTACATCCGCAGGCCTTCAGGGTCGTCCGTGGCAAAGTTATAACAAAAGACCAAACGACAATCGACCTGCTCCTTGACCAGATTGTATATGTCCACTACGCCCTCGGGGTCTTTCCAGGGGTCCAATCTGGAGACCTGAGTGATGATGGGTTTGTCGGTGGGGATTCCCAGCTTTTTGATATATTTCAAAACAGTTTTTTCGGAAAGCTCCTGATTTTTCAGCGTAAAGGGATTGATGGCTGGATACATGATCCGCTGATCCAAGGGCAAATCGGCCTTGACGTACTTTTCGCTGGAAACCACCACCTGGTCGTATTTGAGCAGGAAGTTCTTGAAGTAGTCGTACAACTCCGCATGCGGGTCGGACAAGTCTATATGGCAGCGCCAAACCCAAGGCTGACGTTTTTTATAAGACCTGATGATGGGCAAAGGCTGAGGATCATGCACAATTACACAATCATGATCGAGGTGAGTAAACCTGGCGAAATTCTCGTTGGCTTCAAGATACAAGTCCTTCTTGATGTCGGACAAATTCATCTTGCCGCCCTGCAAGGCGTTATGAAATTTCTTGGTGATCTCAAAGAAATCCGGATTGCCGTGCAGGATCCGCCAGCCGGTGTCAATCCCCACGTCATTCATCAACAGCACCAGAGAAGACAGAATTTCTGCAACTCCGCCGCCCTGATAGGTGGAATTGATGTGCACTATGTGCTTGCCGTAAAGACCTCTGGCCCGGGCGTAAATGTCAGCCAATATTTCGTCGGATACAAGGTGCCGAAAATTTTCAACGCTTAACATCTGAACTCCTCGCTAAATCCTTGAGCAGCAGCCTAACATCAGCCACCGAATCCACGTTGAAGCGGGCGCTGGAGATACTCGGCCCAACCTTTATGGAATAGGCCTGGCCGGTCAAAACGGCGAACATATCTTCATCGGTATAATCGTCGCCAACGGCCAGGATAAAATCCCATTTTTGCTTGCTTAGCCAAGTTTCAGTAGCTCGCCCCTTGTTAATGCCGACGGCCTTGACCTCCAATATGTCGCTGCCCTCAAAAACGCCGACGTCCAGATTTTCGATAAGGTTCAAAACAGCGTCCCTCAACTCTTGAGTTCTAACACTGGCCAATTCCGGCGCGGTTCGGCGACAGTGCCAGACCAGAGAAAAATCTTTTTCCTCTACAAATGAGCCCGGAGTCCTGTCAACATACAACTCCAAAATGGGTCTGATGACATCCTTCCAGTCCGTTCTGAGGGGCTCTGTAGCGAGCCAGTCTTGGCCTTTTTCCCTGATCCAGGCGCCGTGCTCGGCTACCAAGGAAATTTTTAGATTACCGAGCCACTCAGACAGTATGTTCTTACCTCGGCCACTGATGACGACCAGCTCATTTGCAGAGCCCTCGGCCAATGTTCGCAAGGTCGCCAAAAGCTCTTCGTCCGGTTTGGCCCGTTCGGGCCGGCCCACAAAACCCACCAGCGTTCCATCATAGTCCAGCAAAAGCAGTCTCTTGTGGCTGGCTCTGTAGCTGTCGAGCAGTTTCGCTCTGGACGATTCCGCCAATTTACGAACGGAGAGCCCCTGTTGGATATGCTCCAGGTCAGTAAGGCTGTTCAGAAAATCACCGGCCCACCTGGAGAAATCGTAACGCGAGAGTCTTTTCTGCATTAATTTGTTACGATGGGCTCGTTCATCTGAAGACATTTCCAGGGCCTCTTTGATTGCTTTTACAATTCCGCCCTTATGATGAGCGTTAACTATCATGGCCTCGCCCAATTCGCTGGCAGCGCCGGCCATTTCACTAAGAATCAAGACACCCCGGCCGTCCGCTTTGGCGGCAACGAACTCCTTGGATATTAGATTCATTCCGTCCCGCAACGGAGTAAGCAAGGCCACATCAGCCAAATTGTACAAAGCCACCAAACGCTCAAAAGATACCTCCCGATAAAGATACCAAACAGGAACCCAACCCAATGAGCCGTGCTCACCATTAACCCGGCCGACTAAAGACTCCAACCGCCTGCGCAGGGTCCGGTAGTCCTCGACATTGGTACGCGAAGGAACAGCTAAGAGTATTAAAGTGACTTTGCCCTTGTACTGGGGATTCTGCGACAGGAACAGATCAAAGGCCTCCAAACGCTGAATGATGCCTTTGCTATAGTCCAATCTGTCTATCGATAGGATTATCTTTCGATCGCCGACCTGATCGCGAAGGGTAGATAACTCCTTCTGGACCTCCGGCTTCTGAACAGCCTGGGAATATTTCTGATAATCAATACCCATAGGGAAGGCATCAACCTTCACCAAACGATTGCCCACCGTCAAACGCCCCAAGGTGTGCTCAATGCCGGCTATACGGCAAATGCTACTCAAGAAGTGGCGAACGTAGTCGTAAGTGTGAAATCCAATTAAATCCGCACCCAAAATACCGTCGATCAGCTCATTGCGCCAAGGCAACAAACGAAATAATTCAAAAGAGGGGAACGGTATATGAAGAAAAAAACCGATCTGAGCAGTAGGGAGCTTTCGGCGGATGAGCTGCGGAAGCAGCATCAACTGATAATCGTGAATCCAGATACGGTCCCCCGGTTGGGTGGCTTGTAGGACCACTTCGCAAAAGGCCTCGTTGGCTTGCTCGTAGGCTCGCCAGTACCTGTCCTCGTACCTGGTACGCAAAGGAAAATAATGGAAAAGCGGCCAAATAGTCTTGTTGCAAAAACCGTCATAGTAAGCGTCTATCTCTTTGTCCGAAAAAAATACGGGATAGCAATTTTGCTCAGCCAGCCGCCGACAAGCCTGGTCTCTGGCAGCAGGGGAGAGTTTCTCAGAAGAAATGCCCGGCCAACCGATCCACAACCGCTCATAAAACTTTGCCAGCGAGGCCAAACCGGTAGCCAATCCGCCGGTACTGGGCCTAAAAATGACGCCTCCCCCCCTCTTGGCTACGCTGACCGAGAGTCTATTCGATACTATGAGCAATCTACTCATTGAGCCCCCGTTTTCAGGTGTGTCTTGATTATTCTTCATCGATTGTTGTTTCTTCAATATATACACCATGGCCGCGATTTACAAGCGCAAGCTAAAGACGCCGACGGCCCAGCCTCGATGGAGTAATACCCGGGAATTAGAATTTTCTGCTTTTTTCGAGGACGTCTTTCAGGCGAGTGTTCACCTGCTGGACCTGACGATCCTTTAGGTTCAGGATTTCCTGCAGGGCCTCGCCTATAGTGGGAATATACTTGGAAATGTAGGAACGCTTGACCATCTCCTGTTGTTGGCGACGGCGGCGCTTCAGGTATCGACCCAATTGCCGTCCGCATTCCTGTAAAGCCAAGCGTATCTGGCTGATGATCTGGGGATAATGGGCAACGGCTTCCTTAGACTCCGAAGTGAAAGGTACCCAAACACTGGCCATGTGAATCAAGACCACAGCAGGACCCTGGGGCAAAGCACCGCGACTCTGGCTGAGGCCGTAGCTGCGCCAGTTCATAGCGACCATGGTTCGATAAGTGGCACACGCTGACTGCTGGTACAACAACGGCACACGGTTGGCAAAACGCATCAGCCGAACCAGTTGCTCGGAATTGTTCTGCTTGTTATTACCCTTGGCCGAGCTGTCCGATTCAAATAGCTCACCGTCGTCTTCGCCGCCGGCCCGGGAGAAACCGTAGGCAATTCCGGCCTCGATCTGGAAAGGATTGCCGCGATACACCGACGGCGGACGGGTGCAGGTGGCATAAAAATCAGCTTTGATGATCTGCTTCAATCCGCGCTCAAGGTCCTCGCTGCCGATAGGGCAAATGCAATTCGTGGCCGGCGACATAATCTTGGTTTTATTGATAGCCTTATAAATGTTGTCCGCATCCGCCTGAGCCAAACGCGTGGGATTGGCTCGATGCGATACACCGGCCAAATCGGCAATCCTGCCCGCAACACGGGAAGAAACGCGTGAAAACTCCTTGCTCAAGAAACCCACCAAGGTCCGTTGGCTGGTGTCCTTCATCATCTTGATCAGCACGCCCAATTCAACGCCATAGGGGTGTGGACGAATAGCCTTGGGGATCCGAGCTATAGTCTTGACCGAACGGGGATAATCGATCAACTTACCGTTGGGACCCTGAAAACGCAGATGTGCATGGGGATTGACGATGGCAGTCTGCTGCATGTACTGGTCAACTGATTGTCGGCCCCGCTGGAAACGAGCTTCCAATTCGATCTCGACCCGTGTGCCGTGCGGATGCTCGCGTGCCCAATCAATCTGCTCATCGCGTATGATCTGGGGACGATTCGTCTTGGTGTTAATCTGCAACTCGTAATAATGAGCTGGGTGCTTGGCAGAAATCTGCGAGGTAATACGTACGCTCTTGCCCGTGGTCAGCAGGCCATACATGCCGGCAGCTGAGATTCCAATTCCCTGTTGTCCGCGACTCATGCGCAAGGTATGAAACTTGGAACCATATAACAGCTTACCGAATATGTTCGGTATCTGACTCTTGACGATGCCCGGCCCGTTATCCTCGACGGCTACACGGAAACGGTCCTCGCCGATCTGCGCAACCTCCACCAACACCTCAGGCAATATGCCGGCCTCCTCACAGGCATCCAGAGCGTTGTCCACAGCCTCCTTGATGGTCGTCAGCAAGGCCTTGCGCGGATTGTCGAAACCCAACAGGTGGCGATTCTTGGCAAAAAACTCAGAGATGGAAATCTCTCGCTGCGTACGAGCTAATCTCTCGGCATGCGTTCCGGAGGAAGACGGAGCTGACTTCGAATTTGCTCTAGGCTTCGGGGACGATTTTGTGCGGCTAGCGGCCTTTCGTCCGGACTTGGCCGACAAACGGGAGGCTTTTTTAGAACTTTTCCGTTTGGCGGAGGCAGTCTTCTTCTTGCTCTTTTTAGCGGCAGGTTTAGCAGTCTTACTACCGGCCTTGGACGACGCGGAAAAGGTAAATGCCATCTGCTGACTTGATGATCGTTTTTTCTTGGCCATTCCTAACTTCGTGAAGAATATTAATATTGTCCCTTACTAATCCACACAACAACAGCGAATCAGGACGCATTGTTCCGGTAAACTGCTCCCAATCCCAGCTGGGCTAATAGCTCGTCTTCGCGTGCATGCATACGCTTAGCGTTTTTGGGGGTATCGTCATTATACCCCAGAGTGTGAAGCAGACCGTGCACGGCATATAACGATAACTCCTTGTTTATACTTGTCTTGCGTACTCTAGCCTGTCTGCGAGCTACCTGGCCGCCCAAGGCCAGGCTCACTGAGAACCCCCCGGAACGTTGGCCGGGGGTATTAGTAGCAGGGGTAAGATCAAAACAGATAACATCGGTGACGGCCCGACGATGCAGATACTGCTTGTGCAGTCGGGCCATGTCGTCATCAGAGAAGATGGCCAGCTCAATCTGTCCGGCAGTAACGTTATGTTGGCGGGCAACAAACCTGACGGCCTTGGCCAATAATTTGCGATCCACACGCAGGCCAGAGCAATGATTTACTACAACGACTTTCATTAAGATCTTTTTGGTAGAGACTGAATATTGTTATTCTTCGGCTCAGCGTTGTTGTTATCGGCGCTGCCCGTTTCGGGCTCCGGGTAGGGCACCCGGGCGTGGTACATACTGCATAGACTCTTTATGAGGTTCTCTTCCACGATGTGCAGTTGTCGCAGGGTCAGGTCACATTCGTCGAACTGGCCATCCATCAGCCTCTTCATCAGCAAATTGTGCACGGTCAGTTCAATACGATTGGCCGTAGGTTCAGGCAGAGCCCGCACGGCAGATTCAACAGTGTCAGCCAACATAACAATGCCGGTCTCAGGAGTCTGAGGCTTGGGGCCGGCGTGACGGTACTCAGATTCGTGGACCTTGCCGTCGGGGTCGCGCTTGCGAGCTTCATGGTAGAAATACTCCACCAATGAAGTACCATGGTGCTGCCGGATAAACTGATGCAACACCCGAGGAAGGCCGTACTCCTTGGCAATCTCTACGCCATCCTTTACGTGACCCAGGATTACCAGTGAACTCATGGCCGGTGTGAGTTTCTCGTGTTTACTGGATTGGCCAGCCTGGTTCTCCACAAAGTAACTGGCCTTGGCGATCTTGCCCACATCATGATAGTAAGAGCCCACGCGACAGAGCAGACCATTGGCGCCAATGGCCTCAGCAGCAAGCTCGGCAATGGTTCCGACCTGCAGACTATGGTTGTAAGTGCCCGGAGCTTCCAGAGCCAGGTGCTTAAGCAAGGGCCGGCTGGCATCACACCATTCCAGCAGAGTCATGCTGGTAGCCACCCGGAAAACCCGCTCGACCAGAGGCAGGACCCCCTGTATCAAAAGACCGACCGCTATAGCGGCGCCAACAGCCCAAAAACTGTTATACAAAATTTCCTTGGCCGCCTGGGCAGAAGTCTCCTGCATGGATAATCTAGACCAGTAACTGACCAGGCCCATGACCCAAACAGCCAGCCCCGCTGATATGCCCGTAACAATCCCCACTTCGATAATCTTGGAACGCGACCTGATCTCTCTCAGCGAGAAGACTGCTACGGTCATGGCAGCTATTACCACAAGAAAGACAGAGAACAGGCCGGTAGACTCCAGTGCACCCCGCTGAGCACGAGTGGTCGTGAGCATCATGAGGATAGCAAAGAATCCGCCCACGCCCAAGGCCATCCGCTGATTGTAGGTAATGGTCAAGATAACCGGCACGAACAAAGCCGGTATCAGTAGCAGCATAACCGGCCAGTTGAGCAAGCTAAAAAGCCTTCCCACCGCCAAGGCCAGCAGCAGCAGAACAGCTACGGAGACTGTCCGGGTGTGATTACGTAACACCCGCGATTGGTAAGAGGCCAAGTACTTGCCCATGGCCGCGGTAATGGCCAGCACCACCAGAACTACTGCAAAGCGATACAGCTCCCGCCACGGTTCTACCAGGGACCGCTGCTGAGTGTCGCCGAACTCACCGAAAAGCAAAATGATTGCCGCTACTACGGCAAACCCCAACCCTATTAAAATGGTGGCTACCCCGCCGGGCACAGCTAATCGCTGCCAAAAAGAAGGCCGAGCCTGGACCCTGGTGCGGTGAGCCTCTGCTCGTCTAGGTTGCTTCTTAGCAAAAGGCCACATATGATAACCCACTCCGGCAAACGCAGGCACTAGATAAAGCCTCTCACCCTTCGTGGGCAGTATCAGGTTTCCGACCAGAGGCGGATCGGCCGGAACCATTTGAACCATAGGCCTTGACGACGGCATTAACCAAACGGTGCCGTACAATATCTTGAGCGGTTAACTCCACAAAAGCAACTCCCTTTATGGGCCGTAGCTTGCGCCAAGCGTCAATCATACCACTGGGTTGATTAGGCGGTAAGTCTATCTGAGAAATGTCACCAGTGACTATCATCTTGGAATTATGGCCTAAACGGGTCAAAAACATGAGCATCTGAGCGGCTGTGGTATTCTGCGACTCGTCCAGAATAACCACAGAGTCGTTCAGAGTCCGGCCACGCATAAAAGCCAAAGGAATAACCTCAATAACGTCGTTAACCATGAGCCGCTTAATCTGGTCGAACTCCATCATGTCGTGCAGGGCGTCAAACAAAGGACGCAAATAAGGGTTGACCTTGGCCTGCATGTCACCAGGTAAAAAGCCGAGCCTTTCACCAGCCTCGACCGCGGGGCGAACCAATATGATCCGCTTGATTCGTCCCTGCTTCAAGGCGGCGACGGCCATGGCCACGGCCAAATAAGTCTTACCAGTCCCGGCTGGTCCAATGCAAAAAACCAAATCGTTGGCGGCTATACCTTTGACATAGTCCTTCTGGCCGGGAGTCCTGGGACGTATGTATCTGCCACGCGGATATACCTCGATGGCCCCCTCAGCGTCCGAACCATCATCACCGCTGGGCTGGTCGGCAGTTAAAGTCCCAACATCCCGAACAGATGAAAAAACGGCCTCCTGATCCACATAAGTGCCGGAGCGAGCTATCTTCCGCAAGGCCTCAACGACCGCAGCAGCGCGGGATACAGCCGGGGCACGGCCAGAAATCCGCAGGCTATGACCGCGAGCTACCAGGGAAACACTTAGCTCGTCCCGCAGAAGCCGTAACGTACGATTGGCCGGCCCAAAAAGGGCCTCCCGCTCAGCAGCGCTACTAATGGTTATGGTCAGTTCCACAGATCCGCACCTATTTTCAGGTCGCTCCGATTTCCCCAGGCACCTGATCCGATAAACAGGTGCGGGGTTTGACTAGCGGGAAGGCAAAACGGCAAAAATGAGAAAGGCTAATGGTGCAGCCACCAGAAGTGAATCGACTACATCCAGTAACCCACCAAAGCCAGGCACCGAGTCAGATGAGTCTTTTTCCTTGGCATCACGCTTGAAAATCGACTCGGCCAAATCGCCAAGTTGCCCCAGACCAGCTAAGACTATCCCCAACAAAACCGCCAAGTACGGCCTATTAAGTGTATCAGTTATACGGAACAAAATCACGCAGGTAATAACGCCTCCGACCAAGCCGCCAATCAGCCCTTCAACAGTCTTACCCGGACTAATCGAACTGATCAAACGACGCCGGCCGAGATATTTGCCGGTAAAAAAGGCACATATATCGGTCATCTTTATAGTAAAGACAAAAATGACCAGATAATAGACGCCCTGCAACGGTGTATAGACATCCTCCGGCGCCCAACCCATTTGCCGAATGCGAACCAGAAACGAACCCAGCAGTCCGATGTAAATGACGCCTAAAAAGGTTACGCCAATATTGGCAAAGGCTCCCTTGGTGCCCCAGCGGGCAACCTGCAACAAAAAGGCTGCCGCCAATCCACCGGCAAGCACAAAAGCTGTAAAATCCACATGGACCAACTGCGGCGGAAAAACTCTGCCGGCCCAACCGCGTCCACAGGTCTCCAAAACCAGATAAGCGGCCAGAATCGCACCAACCAGGCCAAACGGATGAACACCGGCTGCGCGAGCCAGGCTGTAAAACTCTCTAAGGGCAATAACCACCAACATCGCTATCAACAAACAAAGCAACAACCCCCGCGGTTGCCAGCCCAGCCAACGGTAATAGTATTGGCCGTTCTCCAGAAACATATCCAGCAGAACCACAGCTATGCCCATAAAGGCTAAGGCAAATCCTGATTGGAGTCGCTGCCTAAGCATGGGGGTGCTTCAAGCCTCCAAAGCGGCGCTGACGCGAAGCAAAGTCCTTCAAAGCAGTGTGCAATACCTGCAGGGAAAAGTCCGGCCAACAGAAATCCGTGACAAATATCTCGGCATAAGATATCTGCCATAAAAGGAAATCACTTATCCGCCGTTCGCCGGCAGTACGAACCAGTAAATCCGGATCAGGCAAACCCGCAGTGTCAAGTTCGTCGGAAAAGCTCTGGATAGTAATCTGCTCGGGGAAAATCTCGCCCGACAAGACCCTTTGAGCCAACCGGCGAGTGGCTCTTACTATTTCATCCCGGCCCGAATAGTTCAGAGCCAGACATAATGTCGTGCCCGTATTGTCCTTGGAAACCTCCAACGAACGGTTCAACTCCCGTACTACGTCCTGAGGTAAGTGATCAGTGGTGCCCAGATGGACCAGGCGGACGTTATTGTCCATGAGGGTCTTACGCTCACCGACCAAATACTGAGAATACAACCGCATCAAACCGGCGACTTCTTCCGGTGGACGTTTCCAATTGTCCAAAGAAAATGAATAGAGCGTCAGACACTCAATCCTCAGACGCGAACACTCCGTGATAATCTTGCGCACAACCTTGGCCCCGGCTCGGTGGCCGGCAAGACGAGGTTGACCGCGAGCCTGAGCCCACCGGCCATTGCCGTCCATAATGATAGCAATGTGGCGAGGCAGACGCTCGGGCTCAATACCCAACTGAACCGTAGATATATGCTCCTTGGCAGCCATGGAAATTTTTAAGACCCTCGGAAGTGGTCAGATATAAATAGTAGCGTCTCGATCAGGTCCTACGCTGACTATTTCGACCTGCGTATGCAACAAAGCTTCAAGGCGGTGTATGTAAGCCTGAGCATTGGCAGGCAGATCAGAAAAACAACGACACTGATCGATTTGCTCCGTCCAGCCGGGGACAGTCTCACAAATCGGCTCCACTTGGTCCAAGACCTCAGCCTGCGCAGGAAAAGAACACAGATTCTTCCCCTGGTAGCGATAAGCGGTAACTATATTGATCTCCTCCAGACCGCTAAGCACGTCCAAAAGCATTATAGCTACCGAGTCCACGCCGTTAATACGGCAGGTATGGCGGGCTGCAACGGCATCAAACCAACCACAACGGCGGGGACGTCCGGTTGTCGTGCCATATTCGTGGCCACGCTCGCGGAGAAATTCCGAGGTTGAATCGTGCAGCTCACTAGGAAACGGGCCAGCTCCAACTCGCGTACAATAGGCCTTCAGAATGCCGATGATCCGATCAATCGAACGGAAGGGAACACCCGTGCCGGCAGACACTCCGGCTACGGAGCAATTAGAACTGGTTACATAAGGATACGTGCCGTGGTCCAAATCCAAGAGGCTGCCCTGAGCGCCCTCAAAAAGGATACTACGGCCCTGTTCGGCAGCATCATTAAGCAAAGCAGTGGCGTCCACTACGTGAGGCTCAAGACGCTGGGCCATCTGCTGCATCGAGGCAAAGATTTCATCCACATCCAAGGCCTCAGCCCCATAAAGGGCCTTGAATATGCGGTTCTTGTGCTCGACGGTGTGGGCCAACTTGTCGCGAAAACTCTCAGGGGAGTAGACCTCACCGAGTCTTATTCCCCAACGCCGGGCAGCTCGGTCTGTATAACAGGGACCAATGCCCCGCTTGGTCGTTCCAAGCTTATTAGACCCGGAAGCAGCCTGCTCAGCCAGTTCGTCCTCCAACTTGTGGTAGGGCATAACCAAATGTGCCCGGTCGGAGATCTTGAGATTCTCCTCAACTTTTACACCACGAGCCTGAAGACCTTCGATCTCTTGCAGCAACGTCTCCAAGTCCAGAGCGACGCCGGTGCCGATCACACAGAGCACCTGCTCAAAAAGGATGCCGGAGGGGATTAAATGCAGGGCAAAGCGCTCCGGGCCAACGGTAACCGAATGGCCGGCGTTGGCACCGCCACAATAACGCACCACAAGCTCATGCTGAGCAGCCAAGGCATCGACAATCTTGCCCTTACCCTCGTCGCCCCACTGAAGCCCTATTACACAAGTATTTGACAAGAAAGAACCTCCAAACGCTGACAGCATAATGGCCCATCTGCTCGGGCGATCCACAGGCAGACAGACCTCCAGAATCTTCTATGGTTTCGGGGGGAAAATGTCAAGAAAGAACCCAGCCGCCAACTGATACTATCTCGCCGCCCGACGACGGGATGCCAGAGCCAATGCCGCACAGGCCAACAAGATCACACTTGTCGGCTCGGGTACTACGATAATCAGATAGGAGTTGGCCGAATCGCGGGTATCTACATACCAGTCATCGACAATCGTATCCGCGATGCTTGGGGAACTGGATGGTGAAAAGACACAGTTACCGAGGATGGCGTCCAAACCGCCGGGCATTTCGTCGTCGGGAATGACGAACACGGCCGTGTTAGCAATTATCAGCTTGTCGCCTTCGCGTCCCGCGCCGAGTTCCAGGGCCAGGGCATCAACATAATAACCCGGGCGGATGGCCTCCGCCTCACCGATACCCGCAACATTGATGGTGAAGTCTTCCAGAGCATTCAAGTCGATTCCCGAGGCCACTGCGAAGCTTTCGTTAACAAAATTGACCGATGAGCCCGAATCGAACAATGCGGTTTTCGTAACGAACAGATCAGATTCCTCTTTGCGCACGGATATCGGAAGCATGGGATGCGCACCTACGTCTACATCTTGCGGATCAGTGAACCAGTCTTGCATGGCTAGCGGCACATACAGTACATTCGGATCCCCCGGCTCAGGTGGGGTGTCTTCAAGTGAACCAGCCATCGTGATATACGTCAAGCGAAGCCACTCAAGATGCTGTGGGTCCACGTGCAGCACCCTACCTTCCATCAAGCTCATGCCCAGGATATCGATGTCTATCTCACCAAAATCCAGGGTACGCAGGCTCGCGGCCATGGTAATTGATGGAGGTTCGCCGCCTCCGATCGGGCCATAGGCACTGTAGTAAGAGTGGTTCTCTGTGTCGCCAGAGGCCGCCGCCTGCCCAGCTACCATCAGCCGAACCGGCTCTGTGACAGCAAAGTCCTCGAATCCACCGAAGCCTTCATCAGTGAATTTCACAGCCGGATATGACTGAAGCGGAATCCCCCCTCCACCGAGCAAGTAAGCCGTCTGTGTTGATACTCCCATTATGCAGGCAGAAGCCCCAGTGTCCGCCACGGCCAGCCAGCTCGTCGAGGGAAAGTCCGGCACGTACTCTCCCACGTACCATTGATCGTCTGCCGGATTAACCAAACCGTAGTACAGACCAACATAGCCCAAGCCAACCGGTCCGGCAGACTCAAGATAGCTGTCCGCAGCGAAACCGCTGGAATTACACAGCAGCAAGGCTAGGCATAGACAGATTCCCTGCAGAAACCGCCTTGGCTGCGGGTAGACCGTCAGACAGACTCTAACTGTGTCCATGAAGTTTCTCTCTCTCAGAAGCTCCAGGCTCTTTCAAACAACGGATTTATAGATGAGGATATGGGGAAGCCTCTCTCTAAACCCGCAAGTAGTATAGCACATAAAGCCCGGTTAGTCAACAATCAATCGCTATGAAAGAACCATCGGGGTATATGCGGAGCTAAATGGAATACTCAGCCCAACTTGTGGAGGTTTCCCACAAACGGACCCGCTCCAGGCTAAGGCCGGCTGGTACTCGATAGGCGCTACCTTCGGGACCGGTCAATTCCATGCGTTGGTCCAATTTGGCCTGTAAGTGGTCGAATATAAGGCGGGCTATCACCTCGCTGGTGGGGTCCCGGTCCTGAAAAAGCTCTATTTTGGCTCCCATATTATTGAAATGCTCCCGCCGGGGGTCAGACTGATTGATGCACATGGCATGATCCAAACGGCCCAGGATGTCTTGAAGGGCTAACTTGATCCACTTGAAATCACAGACCATGTCGTGTTCATCGAGCTGCTCGGAAGCTAAGACCAACTCCACCCGTCGGGAATGACCGTGCGGAAAACGGCAGCGATCCATACTCTTGCTGAGTACGTGGCCGGACTCAAATTCAAATGTTTTACAGATGCGAAACATAACAGAAGCCCCTTCAAATAAGCCTTCAATCTTTCTTCTATCTGCCCGGCTGATTGCCGTAAAGGGATATCTGCAAACGCGAGCAGAAACGGTAGCCATGCTGCTTACACAATTCGACCAGCCAGGCTGAGCGGCGAGCCAATTGTCGGCGGTTCACGGCCTGGGGCATAAGAAACACCCGCTCAGAGGGCACGGTCGGGCACAATTGGTTCAGTATATCCCGAACCTCTTCTATATCCTTCGGCTGAGCTAAAACAAATTTCAACTGGTAATCACTCGAATCCCGCTGGGCCTGTTGTAAATAGGCCTGGAGGACCGGCAGGTTCAAGCGATGATTGTCGTAGTCCGGGGATGAGTCGGAATCAGTCGGGGTGGAATTGCTGAGCTTTGGGCTAATGCTAATCAAATCCGCCGACACCAAGTGTTCAACGGTTGCGGCTGTTTCCAAAGTAATGTGTCGGCTGGCAGAGCGCAGCTTTGAGCATAACTCGTCCAACTCATCAGACAAAAGCGGCTCTCCTCCGGTAATGACCACGTGCCTCGAAGGATAAGCAACCAACTGCTGGACGACATGGTCAACGGACATGCTCCGTCCATCGGCGGCTCGGCGGGCATAAGGGGTATCACAATAACGGCAACGCAGATTGCAGCCGGCCAAACGAACGAAAGCCGAAGGCATGCCGGCTAACCCGCCCTCCCCCTGAACAGAATAGAAGATCTCGGCTACTTGCATTTTTTCCTCAGGACACTCAGGCGTATTCCAGCGGGTCAGCCAGGCCGGCTTCGCTAAAACCTTTCAGTCGCAAAACGCACGAATCGCATCGGCCACAGGCCCGGCCGCGGTCGTCAGGATCGTAACAAGAATTGGTCTTGGAAAAATCCACAGCCAACCCAACTGCACGGGCGATGATCTCGTGCTTGCCCAGCTTGAGCAAAGGAGCCTGAATGCGAAAAAACTTTCCTTCCTGTATGGCAGCCTTAGTGGCCAAGTTGGCCAGATTCTGGAAGGCATCAATAAAGGCACCCCGACAGTCAGGATATCCGCTGTAGTCCACGGCTGTGACGCCAATAAAAATATCCTCAGCTCCCAGCGACTCGGCCCAGGATAAGGCCAGCGACAACAGTATGGTATTGCGGGCAGGTACATAAGTGGGCGGAATACTTGAGCTGGGCTGATAGGCTGGCACAGCGCCCGGAGAAGTCAACACAGAGCTATCTTTAGCCGGCAACTCCACCCGTACGATTCGGTGCTCGGCGACCTGCTGAGCTTTGGCCTGGGCCTTGGCGCAGTCGATCTCCCGATGGTGACGCTGGCCATAATCGACGGTCAAGGCGTAAAGCTCATGGCCCTGGGTCTTGGCCACGGCCAAAACAGTGGCTGAATCCAGACCGCCGGAAAGCAATACTACTGCTCTTCGAGTCATAAGAAACATCTCCGACGCGTGGGCCGACTTGGTAACATCTTGCCGATATCACACTTCCAGGGTACACTCACAGCCTCAACAACACAAGAGCCTCTCAAGTGGAAGGTCACCATATGGCTGATACAGGTCTATTAGAGCGATTTGCCAATCCACATCCCGGAAGGGATTACCTTGTCGAACACACCAGCAATGAGTTTACCAGTGTATGCCCGAAAACCGCCCAGCCTGATTTCGCAACGGTTGTAATAAGCTACCTGCCAAACAAATGGTGCGTGGAACTAAAGAGCCTGAAGCTGTATTTGACAGACTATCGCAACCAGGGCATTTACTACGAAGACGTGACCAACGTCATCTTGAATGATCTGGCAAAACTGTGTGAACCACGCTGGATGCAGATCGAATGCAACTGGAACGTTCGCGGGGGAATAAGCTCACGGACAGTAGCAAGTGTGGGGCAGCGACCCGAAGAGATGCAGAAAGGCAACAGATAGCTGAGATGAGGTCCTGTGAGATTGAAATTCGAGTGCCCTATTCGGATGTGGACCAGATGGGATGTGTGCATCATACCCATTACCTGAAATACTTCGAGCAGGGGCGAACCGAACTGCTGCGCGAATCCGGTTGGGCTTATCGCAATCTTGAAGCTAAGGGTATATATTTTGTGGTGACCAAGGCTGTGTGTAACTATCACAGCCCGGCCCGTTATGACGAAGTGCTAACCCTGACCACTACCATCAAACGGCGCACGCTGGCTAGGATAGACCATCATTACGAGCTGCGACGAAAAGAAAACTCAATGCTACTGGCTTCGGGGCAGACCACCCTGGCCTGCGTTGACGGTAAAGGTCAAATCACCCCCATGCCGGAAGGCCTAAAACGTAAAAAGAAATAAACCCCCACCCCCGCAGGCGAGCCAGGGGTATTAGAAGCCATCCCAAAACCCCAATTTCTGCTGCGAACGGCTCTTTTGCCTTCTGGCTGCGTCGCTCGAACTCAATATATTCTCCAAATATACCTGCGTTCTCGCTCCTTGCCAGTCGACAAAATTGCACCTTCTCGCGACGAAAGCGGTTTTTGGGATGACTTCTAGTCAGGTTTTGACCGAGTCCAACATCAGCACCGCCGCTGGGCCGAACAGGATCACCGGCAGCCAGGCGGCCATCAGGGGTGCCAAATGCTGCGAGCCCAACTGCTGGCAGGCAAAAGATAAGGCAAAAGCTCCAATGATAACCAATAAGCCCTTGACCATCTGCAAAAAGACACTTTTGGGCTCCCGCGAAGTGATAAGCGGTGCAGCCAACAGCAGAATAATAACATTGATAATCGGACTGGTAAACCTGAAGTGTTTCTCCAGGTCCAATTCTTTGGCCATCCGCCGGCGTAAATAAGGCTGCCTGCTCATCTGAGCCAGTCGCGAAGTAGATTGAAAGCGGACATACTCGCTGGAAGCACGTAAAGATATTTCCCGAGGGCTCAGATCCGTTTTATAGAAGACGTCGGACGTAGTTACACCCTCAGTGGAAGGGACTTTTACCAGATCAGCGTCTTCCAGAAGCCAGCGTTGGTTGTGCTTATCCCAGACGGCACGGGGAGCGTGTTGAAGGCTGGTCATACGGCCCTGTTGATCCCTGGTTATCAGAAAGACCTCCGTCATAGTTTCTGCAATAGGATGCAGATCGGCCAACAGAAGGGAATTATTCCGATCAGTCTGGAGGCGAACAGGCACAACTTGACCGCCTAAGGCGTTGTCATGCGTGCGGACCAGTTTGTCGGCAATCCTTGGGATGATCAGTTCCTGGTTAACAATAAGCAGGCTGTTGAGCACAATTCCTACCATGGCCACGGGCCAAAGCAGGCGATACAGACTAATACCCGAACTAAGCAAGACCACAGTCTCATTGTCACGCCGAATACGAAACAAAGTAAACAAGGCGGCAAACACCACCATGGGGCCGGCGAATTCCTGATAATACTGAAATAAATGGTATCCATAATAGCTGACGATGTTCTGCATGACTTCACCAGCAGGCAACATTGCCTCGGTGAACTCATCAATCTGCGTGAATAAATCCACTACTATCCGCAGGCCAACAAACACAGTAAAGATCACAATATAGCTGAAGAGCATGTTGCGGATGACGTAACGATCCAGGATGTGACCGACCTTGTACATCCCTATCGCCTCAATACCTTTATGCCTAATACCAGATTGGCTATGACCAGTAATATCAGGCCGGTCCAAGCTACACCCACTGCCATCCCTACGGAAAAAGCAGGCGAGTCGGTCATCCGTTGGCCCATGACAATAAAGAGAACGGCTATCACGGCGGGACCTATTGATAAGCCCACAGCGACCAAAAATTGACCCTTGCGAAATATGGCACCCAGCAGGGCGCCTAGAACAGCCAAGACCGGACAACTGGCCGCCATCGCTAAACGAGAATGAATCTCCAGGGATACTTTTTTGGAAAGCTTGTTCTGCAGGTTCTTAATATCTTGAGATATTTTTTGGAACCGATTCGGTAACAACTTGTCGAAATCGGCTTTTCTTATAGTCTTCAGAGATAGGTTCTGCCCCTGCTCGATAATATCCGAAGGAATACCCAGGCCGCTAATAGCAAAACGGGTCCGTTCAAGTACGTCCTCCGACCCCGCTGAAGAAGCCGGACCGCTAATGCGTGCATTCCGCAAGACTAGCATAGCGGTTAATGTATCCTTATCCTCAGGATTTTTGGAAGGTAATCCCACTAATTCTAAATCGAGCTGATCCACGTCGGTAAAAGTTCGGCTGACCAGCTGACCTGTAGGATCGTATTCCTCAATCGTAGCATCGACCAGAAAGTTTTTGGCCCCTTCTTCACTGAACTCGGCCTGGCTAGCCCGACCGGTGAACCGATATCGTCTTTGACCATAAAGCTCAAAATAACCCCGGCTATCCAGTTGGGCATACAGCCGCTTGACCCACTCGTGGGCAATAAAAATACGGCGGGCTTCCTGAGCTAAATCGTGAATACTGTTGTATAACTCCGGATCCCTACCCATAGCCCGAAGCTCACCCAGGTTCATAGAAGTAAAACGCTGGCGGGTTTTCCCACTGATCTTTCCGCTGAGAACCGGGCTGACAGCTGTGTAGGTGTCATACTTGGGCAACTCGACAACGGTGGCTCGCTGAAGCACTACAGCTATACTCTCAGGCAGACTGTTCTTTTTGTCCTTGGCGGAGGAAATGAAGTGCAAGGCAGCCCTGTCGGCGATAATGATCTTCTCGACTTGGTTGGAACCCTTGGCGTACAAGGCTACAGCGACGCCTGTCAGCACGTCCTGCTGGGGGTATATTCTGTCGGCATGAACTACGCACCTGCGTCCCATCTGCCGATAGCCAAAGGTAAAACTGCCGCGACGGCTAAGCTGGCGGTAAACGATGTCCTTGCCATGCCTGGCCAACAGACCCTCAAAGCGACGCATAGCCCAGTTGGGAACCACCCAGTTGGCAAGGACCCCACTGAAGATCATAGCCAACACACCCAAAACCAACGGCACAATCAACAAAGTCTGAATATTGATGCCGCTGGATGAACAGGCGTTCAATTCGTGGTCGGCGGACAATCGGCCGTATACCCAGCAGCAGGCTAACATTATCGCAAACGGAAGAATAAAGACCAAAAAGACCGGGAACAACAACAGCAGAATCTCCAGCAACTCCGCAGCTGTAACCCCGTGCTGACGCAGAGGCTTTATAAGACCACACAGGGCTGTCAGAGAAGTCAGGGCTGTGGCAGATAATGCGCAGACAATCAGCAGCTCCCGCCCAATATAACGGTGGATAATGGGCACTCGGGGCCAAAGGCCACCAAAGAACAAACGAATTTTACTGGGAGGCGCAGCAATAGCCATATGAAGATTATCCTACGGACTTATGGGCTCACCAGCAAGTGCAAAGGTGAATGCTCAGCCTAAGTACTCCGCCGCTCGAGCCAAGCCTGATAGGTTTGCCGGGCGTGGTCGCTTCTCAGCCATTGCCGAAAGTGTGGCAGGTCTCGAGGCCAATTGTGCTCGTCGGCGTAGGCTGCAAAATCATATAAAGGATAGGTAATCCTGGCACTTTTCATCCGGTCGTAGTAATTAAATCGCAACAAGGACAACTGTCGCATAGCTTCAGGCCAGCTTTGGCCCTCACGCAGAGCCAACAGCACGAAAAACAACCCCGTCCGATCCGCTCCCCCATTACAGTGCACCAAAAAAGGAGGTTCAATCCGCTCAACCACGTCCAATAGTCCTCTCAGCCGAGCAGGATCGGGATATCGGCTGGCACTGATACCTAGATCAATCAGGCGAGCCCTATTTCGCTCTACCACCTCCCGTTCAGCCTTGTACCAGGGCTCATCACTTACACCTCGCAGATTCACCACCGTCTTGATGCCCAGTCTGCCGATGAGCGTTCCCAGCCGTTCCGGTGGCATTCGGCCTGAGCGATACATACCAGCTCCAACAGCCTGGTAAAAATTGAAGTAGACACACCTGCTTACCAGGCTTTGGATGAGCAGCCCCCCAATTACCAAAACCGCCAAAAGCAAGCAAATGATCAGGAATCGTCTAATGAAACCGCCTGTGGGGAAAACGATCTTCTTGAGTAACAGCACTTCACCGACTCGCGAGCCTTCCAAATAATGGCCCACAGTCTGCAACAGGTATCCACCCACAAAACAGACTGCCGCCAGAAACCATAGATGAAAAAACAATAGCACTACGCCTACGATAGTGGCTGGTATGCCAATGGCGTGCAGCATTCGATTCGGTCCGGTTGCGTGTCGAGCCAACCAACGGTCCAGAGCTTGCTTAAGGTTCATAGTGGACGTAGGATAGCGGATAAGATCGAAAAAGGAAACGAAAATGATTCTCAAATAGGTGCTGCATGGCCAAAATATATCTGCTGCGACACGGGCAGACAGCCTGGAATAAAAATCGCATATTTCGCGGCCGGCATGACATCCCTTTGGACGATCACGGGTTGGCCCAAGCCGACTGCGCAGGCCGAGTATGGGAAGGAATCCAACTGGCCCAAATCCACAGCAGTCCTCTATCGCGGGCCATGCAGACTGCCGAAGCGGTGGCCAACAAACAAGCAATACAAATTAATAAAACACCGGAGCTAATCGATATCGACTATGGGCAATGGACAGGGAAGAGCCAGGACGAAATCGAGAAAGACTGCCCCGAACTCAACCGCCAATGGCTGGAATGTCCTGAAAAAGTCCGTTTCCCCCAAGGCGAAAATCTAGCGGCTGTCCGTGATCGAGCCTTTCCAAAACTAGTAGAGATAGCGGGCGCGGTTGATGGTAAGTCAATACTGATTGTATCTCACCGTGTGGTTTTGAAAGTCCTGATTTGCGCAGCCCTGGATGTGCCGCTGTCGAGGTTCTGGCAGATACAAGTAGACACAGCCAGCCTGAGTACGCTAAGTTTCAAACAGGGGGGCTTTACCATACAGAAACTCAATGACACCTGTCATCTGCGGTCCCTGGGTTCGCCGAGGGAGGCTGTGGATTTTTGAGTTGAGTTGATTTAAGCAACCTTCGAAGGGTCGTTCGGCGGAACCGGCGAAAAGGCACCGCGATCAGCCGATGAAGTTTAAGGGAAAGGCCCGGGTTTCTGCGCAGGTGCCATTCCTGGGGCTTCATCAGGTCCGGTCGTAAACGCGACTTGTGCTTAAACAAGTGATACATATCCATCCGCTGCATAAACAGCAGAACCCGACGCGACAAACCCCCAGGTTTCGGACGCCAGGAAATCTGAAAGTCGATCAGATACGGCCGAGAGTCCAGGCCCACAATCACATTGTCCCTCTTATTGGCGTCCACGTAGGATATACCACGTAAATGTATAGCTCGCATCAAATCTACGAGCTGATCGAAAAAGTCGTCGGGTATACGATCCTTGGGGTATTCGAGCAGGTCTTGGCCCGCTATATAAGAATGCACGAAGCCATTCCGACCGAAAGTTCCTAAAAAACGGGCAATGCCCGGCAAGTCCTGCAGGCAACGGTAAAAAGATATCTCCCTCTTGGCCAACCAACGGCCCAACAAGTCATGCCGGCGATAGATTTTCAAAACAACTTGGCTGGAGTCATTACTATACAGACCAGAAGCAGCCCAGAAGTCGTGCTTGAAGACTCTTTGCAGATGATAGGTGCTTTGTTTGACAATTATCTTCGGGGGTAACGAATCAGACCCCAAGGCCAGCAGCCAAGGCGATAGGACTCTGGATTTGTTTTTAACCATGAGCTGGGACTGCCTCATTTTATCTTATCGACACGGCCATAATCCGCAGGTCTTTGCCGTATTCGTCGAGCAGCTTGGCCGGATGGCAGCAACCATTGACTTCGTAAGGGAACAGGTAATTAAGGCATAGCATACCTAAATTCGCGTCTCGGTCAAGTTAGTATTCTCTTGAGTCGGTCCCGCAAATGTGCTAAAAATAAGCCTATGTAGTTGGTTGGCTGTTTCTCCACAATAATGATGTATAGCAGGGATATATGAGCGAAGAAGTCTCCACCAGCATAGCTGAACGAATCGCGGCCTGGACCGATGAGGTAGCCAAAGTAGACCCCCTGGCGGCCGAGATTCTGGCGGCTGAGGAACGCCGTGAGCAGAATAGTCTGAACCTGATTGCCTCTGAGAATTATGCATCACGGGCAGTCCGCCAGGCGACGGCTTCGGTCTTGACCAACAAATACGCTGAAGGACTGCCGGGAAAGCGGTTCTATCACGGGTGTGAGTGGGCCGACAGCATAGAACAATTGGCTATCGATCGGGCCAAAAAACTCTTCGGTACCGACCACGCCAACGTTCAGCCACATGCCGGTAGTCAGGCTAATATGGCCGTTTACTTCGCCGTGCTGAAACCGGGAGATACGATCCTAGGGATGAACCTGTCCCACGGAGGTCATCTAACACACGGACTGGGAGCCAATTTCTCGGGCAGGATATACAAGTCCCTGCATTACGGTATCAATCGAACAACCGAGCGGATCGACATGGATCAGGTTCGAGAGATGGCCCTGAAACATCGGCCCAAGCTAATTATCTGCGGGGCTTCAGCGTACCCGCGAGAGATTGATTTTGCCGCCTTCGGCGAAATCTCCAGGGAGTGCGGGGCTATGCTAATGGCTGATATCGCCCACATCGCAGGTCTTGTTGCGGCTGGCCTGCACAACAGTCCGGCACAGGCAGCGGATTTCGTGACCACCACCACGCACAAAACCCTGCGTGGGCCACGCTCCGGAATCGCCATGTGTAAAGCTCAGTACGCCAAAGCCCTCGATTCAGCGGTCTTTCCGGGGCTGCAAGGCGGCCCGTTACTCCAACAGGTAGCAGCTAAGGCAGTGGCCCTGGCCGAGGCCAACAGGCCGGAGTTCAAACAGTACGGGCGAAGTATTATCGATAACTGCCAAGCCCTGGCGGAGGAGCTGTTGAGTCGCGGATATCACCTGGTAAGCGGAGGTACGGACAACCACCTGCTACTGATCGATCTGCGGGCGAACTATCCGGATATCACCGGTCAGCAAGCGGCTGATTGGCTCGAAAGAGCCAACATCGTCGTAAACAAAAACTCCATCCCCTTCGACCAGCGTCCGGCGGCGGTGACCTCAGGGGTGCGATTGGGCACCCCGGCCATTACCACCCGTGGACTTGGACAAGATCAGACTCGACAATTGGCCGGCTGGATCGACGAAGTCATCAGCAGTAACGGTGATGAATCCCTGCTGGCTCGAGTGAAACAACAGGTATTGCAGATATGCGAAGCCTTTCCGATCCCATAGGCTGGAAGGTCCTGCGGAGGAGCATAGTTTGAACAAGGGTGTCTGGTTAATCATATTAATAATCATCTTGGCTGCGATCGTGGCCGTAGTGGTCGGGGCATACTATCTCAACTTCAGTCCCGGCCCAGCGGACTTGCCAATCGACCGACAACAAGTCTCAACGGATCAGCCGACAGAAGTCAAATTCACTGACGAACAGATCGTCCGGCTGGAGCTTAAGCTCAAGGATTCCGACCCCAATACACGCTTTGTCGCCATTTGCTCACTGAATACTGCAGCTCAGAATAATCCCGAAGGCATTGGACCGATCCTGGTTAGGGCCCTGGCTAATGAAGACCCCAAGGTTCGTTATCTGGCGGTGAACCAACTAGGAGAAATAAAATATGTGCCGGCAGCAAAGGAATTGACAACTCTGCTGGACGATGACGACAAAGACGTAACGACAGGAGCTGCTCAGGCGCTGGTAAAACTAGGAGAAAAAGGTCTGCAGGCTGTAATGGAGAGTCTGAGTGAAAAGAGGCTGAAAAACGTAGACAAGGCTCTGATTGTGGTCAAACAGATTACCGGCCGATCTTTTGGGCAAGGCCAAAAAGGCCGAGAAGAAGCTTTGAAGTTCTGGGCGGAATACAGGTTACAACGATGACCAAGGTACTAAGCCAAACAGGTGCGGTAGGGTTGGCTCAGACGGCGGAACGAGTGGCTAAATTCGATCTGCTGAACGGTTCAGAAATCATCCTTCTGGCTATTAAACCATCACTGTGGTACGTGCTGCTAGTCTCGGCCCGATTGTCGGCTGTTCTACTTGCGGTGTGTGTCGCGGCCTGGGTATCAGGACAAATGGGCTGGCTGAGCGGACAGGCGCAAGTGCTGATGGGCATCGCCTTGGCGGGGATAAGCATACGGCTGGCATTCGCTTTGCTCCAGTGGCAGAGCCGAGCCTATATCCTAACCAATCTGCGAGTGCTGAGGATTCGCGGTATATTGCGGGTGGAAATGTTTCAGTGTCATCTGCTTCGGCTCAAGGAAGTCTCCCTGACGAGCAACCCGACTGAGAAACTACTGGGATTGGGCAGCATAGGCCTAATCAATGACTCGCTGAATCAGACCGGAGAAACTTCAGCCTGTTGGCGGAACATCCGAGGCCCCGAACAGGTTCGCCAGCAGATTCTCGAGGCGATCAACGCCCTGAAAGGTCATTCCGATCAATCCAGTACAAATGGACTTCCGCCCGCTACCGTCCTGAACGCCAGGTCCAGTTCCTGCCCGTTGGCGCGCAACGGCAGCAACTGCAACTCCTATTGAGCAACACGACTTTGTAGGGGAATAACGCCCTTAGCGCCCGACGGCCTGACGAATCTTAGCTGCTACGGCAGGAGGGGTCACACCTGCGTGGCGCAATCGACGGCAACGCTTGCCGGATTTGCCGCTCATGAGATGGCCTGCACCGGATTTCTTAAAGGTTACCTTGCCACTGGGGCGAACCTTCATTCGCTTGGAAATGCCTTTGTGTGTCTTGGCTTTGGGCATGAAAATAGAATCCTAAATAACTGTATTCCCACGCAGGCAGGAATGTAAAAAACTGCCCGTCTTACTTCGGGGCTAAAACCATACTCAATCTACGGCCGCTCATAGTCCAATCTGTTTCGACCTTGGCAATATCCTCAAGCTGGGCCTTGATCTGCTGAAACATCTCGACGCCAAGGTCGTAATGGGCCATCTCCCGTCCGCGAAAACGCATAGAAAACAAAACCTTGTCACCCTTGGACATAAACTCACGAGCGTGTTTGATCTTCACCTGTTGATCGTGCTCACCGGTCTTGGGCCTTAGGCGGATCTCCTTCAGCACAGGGATGTGACTCTTGGGTTTGCCGACCTTTTTTCCGCGACGATACTTCCATTTGCCGTAATCCATAATCCGGCAAACAGGAGGCTCGCCATTCGGCGAAACCTCTACCAGATCCAGGCCTACCTCACTGGCCATGGCCAAGGCCTGCTCGGTCTCAAGCACGCCCACCTGTACGTCTTCCTCGTTGATCAGGCGTATAGGTGAAACCCGAATTTGATCATTAACCCGAAGTCCAATCCGAGCGATGGCTGATCCTTTCTAATGAAAAAACACGGCGCCGCCGGGGAACGCCAAAATATAAGTCAATCTAGCCAGCCTTACCTTTACAATCAATCTCATCTTGACAACGGCAAATAAATGCGTCAAGGCTCATAGTGCCCAAATCACCCTCGCTGCGATGTCTAACCGAGACCTGCCGAGCCTGTGCTTCCTTGGCCCCGACCACCAGCATATAGGGGGTCTTCTCCAGAGTAGCCTGGCGTATCTTCGCTGATATTGTATCGGCAGTCTGGTTTAATTGCGAGCGTAAATTTGCCCTAAGTAGCCCGTCATGCACTTGGCCGGCGTACTCGCTGATCTTGTCCGAAATGGGCAATACAGCCACCTGCACGGGAGCCAACCACAGCGGAAAGGCCCCGGCAAAGTGCTCAATCAGCCCGCCGACAAAACGTTCCATAGAGCCCAGCACCGTACGGTGAATCATAATCACCTCGTGCTCGGCATTATCGGGGCCCACGTAGGTAATACTAAACCTATCGGCTGAGGGCAAGTTCAGATCGACCTGGATGGTAGGACCCTGCCACTGTCGGCCAAGAGAGTCGTTGACCTTCAGGTCTATCTTAGGGGCGTAAAAAACCCCGCCGCCGGGATCAATTTCGTAGCTGATGTTTTTGGATTCCAGGGCCTGATGGAGAGCCTTAGTAGCAAAATCCCACTGGGCCTCGGTGCCTAGGAACTTCTCCGGTCGAGTAGCCAGGTACACGCTATAGGTGTAGCCGAAACTCTTGAGCATGTAATCGGCCAACTCCAAAACTCCGCCAACCTCGTCCGATAACTGTTCGGGCGTACAGAAGATATGCGAGTCATCCTGAGTGAAGCCTCGCACCCGCAGCATTCCGTGCAAAGTGCCGGCTGGCTCATAACGGTACACCGTTCCCAATTCGCAATAGCGCAAGGGCAACTCGCGATAGCTGTGCGGGCGGGTCTGGTAGATACGGATGTGTCCGGGACAGTTCATCGGCTTGACATAATAATTCTGCCCGTCGATATCCATCGGCGAATACATCATCTCGCCATACTTTTCCAAATGCCCGGAAGTCTTATATATCCGCTCACTGGCGATGTGCGGTGTGTAAACAATCTGGTAGCCACGTTTGAGATGTTCTTCTTTCCAGAAAGACTCAATAATGTGGCGAACCAAACCGGCCTTGGGATGCCAGTGAATCAATCCGGGGCCGATGTCCTCATGGATGCTGAACAGTTCGAGTTGTCGGCCCAGAAGACGATGGTCCTGCTTGCGGGCCTTTTCCAGCTTTTCCAGGTGAGCGGCCAGTTGCTTCTTATCGAAAAAAGCCGAGCCGTAAATGCGAGTGAGCATCTTGTTGTTGGAATCTCCCCGCCAATAGGCCCCGGCAACAGCCAGCAATTTAAATGGCCCCAGTTTCCCGGTGGAAGGTAAATGCGGGCCACGACAAAGGTCCAGAAAATCCCCCTGCTCATACAAACTGACCATGGAGACCTTCTCGTTCCGCAAGAGATCGTCAATCATCTCGTTCTTGTACGATTGGCCCAGACCGCCAAAGCGTTTCTTGGCCTGCTGAGGGGCCAGCTCCAGACGCTTGAGGGGAAGGTCAGCCCGGACGATCTTGGTCATCTCCTTCTCGATGGTCGCCAGATCGTCGGTCGTTATGGTCTGCGGCAAATCAAAGTCATAGTAAAAGCCGTACTGGAAATCATCGGTCAGGGGCGGGCCGATGGTGTATTGGACCTGCTCACCGTAAAGGTGGCGAACAGCCTGAGCCAGGACATGGCTGGCTGTGTGGCGGAGAATCTCCAAGGCGGCGGGGTCTTTGGCGGTGACAATCTCAATAGCCAAGTCAGTCTCGACCGGCGAGGACAAATCCACCAGACGGCCGTCAATACGGCCGGCCAAAGCGGCCTTGGCTAAGCCCGGTCCAATCTGCTTGGCCACATCGGCTAGAGTAGAGCCCTTAGATACCTCCAGGACTGAATTGTCAGGCAAAGTTATTTTTAGCACGAACACTCCAGGTGATTTTGGCCACTGGGCCAAACACGATAATCCGACCGCTGGAGTTTAGTTATCCGCTAGGGCTCTGTCAAGGAGCAGCCTTGCCACAGGCCGGGCAATGCAGCGAAATCTCGCGGAGGCCAAGTCAAAAGGAGATAGCTGAGGCAAAAAATTACGCCGGGACGTTGGGCTTGCGCCTGGATAAGTAAAATCTATTGACCCTGCCAAAGGTAAAGCATACGGGGCGTAGTGATACTATCCAGTAAAGAACTGTCCAGATTAATCAAGGCCTTAGATGACTGGAGCCGGCCGGTCAGCACTTCCCGTAAGCTAGGCACACGAGAAATCCGGATGAGCTTGGGCTTGGTCAGCTTGGCCAATTCGGCCGCTTTGTCCACGGCATCCTCGAAGTAAATACCTTTCTCATCAATGAGCTTAGCGTCCAGGGCCTGGGTTGCTGTTAAAGCGGCGCCGTTGGCCAGTTTTTCGACTTCCACAATGTCTGCAAAATGTTTCTTTCGACCTTCAAAAACAACTTCAACAAAACGCTGATGGGCAGAGTCTATAAGTTCCTGAAAATAGCCGCGGCTGGCCGGGTCCCAGGACAAGAACGGTGAACCCAGGGCCTTCTTTGTGGCGGGAGTCGAAGGAATCACAACCACTTGAGCACCGATTTTTTCCAAGGTGCCGTGGATATTGGGTAATTGGGCTATTACGCCGATGCTGCCGGTGATGGTGGTCGGGGCAGTCATGATGTAATCGGCCGGTGCCGAAATGTAGTATCCGCCGCTGGCCGCCACGGAGCCCATATAGACGACCACGGGCTTTTTGGTCTGTTTGATTTCTGCGACGTAGTGAGCAATAGTATCCGAAGCGGTCACGCCACCGCCGGGAGAATCCACGTAAAGCACAAGGGCCTTGTACTTGTCATTATCTTTTACGTGTTTGAACTGCGGCGCAAGTTGCTCCGCGAGTTCATCGTTGATGATCCCCTTTACGTCTATCACCGCAATCCGCTGCGTGTTGCTGCCGTCGATGAGCACAGTTTCTTTCACCCCGCTATCTACCTGGGCGGTGGCGGCAACGGACAATAACAGCACCAGATTGAGAAGTAGTGATCCCAGGAAAACGATCAACACCAAGGCATCCTTAAGGCGGCTGATAAAGCTCTTCTTCGGAGTACCCATGGGCAGCATCACCGGGAAACCAGGAGGTGGTGGGGGGGGCGGGGGCATCTGACCGGGAAGAGCAGATTCACCAGGTGGCAATGGCGGGATGGATTGGTCAGGACTATCAGGCATAAGAGGACTCCTACTGGTCAGAGACAACATTCGGGCGTTCTAATGTCAATCACGTATGTCGTGGTTATCAATAGTGGCGGGGACGCCTTCGTCGGCATCCTGCAGATCGGCGTAGCCGTCAGCGGCATCTCGTGCGACCTGATTCTGGATAGCCTGCCATTGGTCAGAAGTAATCAGAATTTCGCGGGCCTGTGATCCGCTGTCAGGACCGACGACACCGGCCTCAGTCATCAGCTCAATAAGTCGAGCTGCCCGGGCAAAAGGAATACCCATTCGACGCTGCAAGAGGGACACGCTGGCTCGCCGGCTGGACAGAACCATCTCCACAGCCTTGTCAAACAAGGAATCCCTAACCGCCTGGCCGTCGGCATCGGTGTAGCTCAAGCGATTTAGCTCGGCATTGAAGTCCGGCTGAGCCTGCTCGCGGAGGTAGTCGATGATGCTCTTGATCTCATGATCTTCGACCATAGCGCCCTGAGCCCGGACCAATTGATCAGTGCCGGGCTGTAAGAAGAGCATATCACCGCGGCCCAAAAGGGTCTCGGCTCCGTTGTGATCCAAAACAATGCGAGATTCCTGGCGAGAAGCCACGCGGAAAGAAATCCGGCAGGGCAGGTTACTCTTAATCAGGCCGGTAACCACGTTGACGCTGGGCCGTTGCGTGGCCACGATCAGATGGATGCCCACGGCTCGACTCTTCTGAGCCAGGCGAATAATGTAATTCTCCACATCCTTGCTGGACGTCATAATCAGATCAGCCAACTCGTCAATAATAATCACTATGTAAGGCAAATGCATGGGAATCTGAGCCCGCTCCTGGTCGTTGGTGGGCTTAAAACGGTCGAGAATCTGCTCGGAAGTAAGGTGATTGTAGGAAGCTACATTTCTTACATTGGCCTCGCGAAGAATCTCGTAGCGCTCTTCCATCTTAGTGACGGCCCATTCCAGTACAGATTCAGCCCGAGATAAATCATTGATGATCGGACACATCAGGTGAGGCACGGTTTGAAATTGAGCCATCTCGACCATCTTGGGGTCAACCAGGATGAGCTTGACATGATCGGGACGTTGAGTCAGCAAAACAGATGTGATGATGCTGTTTATACAAACGCTCTTGCCCGAGCCGGTGGCTCCGGCAATGAGCATGTGCGGCATATTGGCCAGATCGGCAATCAGAGGCTGACCGGAAGCGTCCTTGGCCAAAAACAGCGGCAGCTTCATCCGCGAAGCCCGCAGCTGCGACAGCTCCACCAACTCACGAATGCGGACCAACTCCTTCTCACAATTCGGTATCTCGATACCAATGGTGCTCTTGCCGGGTATAGGTGCAACCACCCGGACGCCGCCAACACCCAAGGCCCGAGCAATATCGTTGGATAAATTGCGTATCTGCGAGACCTTAGTGCCGGGGGAGAGCTCAATCTCAAAAAAAGTAATGGTGGGGCCAGTGTCGATCTGGACCACTTTGACCTGGATATTGAACTCGCCCAGAGTATTCTCCAAGACCACAGCCTTCTCACGGACGGCCTGCTCCTGCATAGAAGCCAAGGTGTATTCGGCCGGCTCCAGCAGATCAAGCGACGGCAATTGGTAGTTGACCAGGGCCTTCGGCTCGGCAATGGCCTTGGCTGCCACCCGCAATCCCGGCTTGCTCTTCTTGACCGCCTCTCTTAGGCCATGAACAGTTACCTGCATGTCCTTCTCAGACGGCTGCTCATCTTCCACTTGCTCGGGCTCGTTATCATCCTGCTCATCAACCTCGGGCTCCAGAGCAATGGCTGTGCCGCCACCGGCTGGAACTATCATTTGCTGCAATTCCGCGCGGTGTGGATTGATACGAGGCAAGCTGGCAGACAGGGC
>JAACET010000161.1 GCA_011682385.1 Actinomycetota bacterium
CCTTTGGGCGGACACATATCGTTGTTGTCTCCTGCGTACATTATGATGGCCATTGTACAGGAGCGTATATTCGTCGCACATTGCGTTCTCCGAGCTAGTTCCATAGCTGTTTGCAGGGCAGGTAGCAAGATGGCCACCAGCAGAGCGATGATAGCCACGACCACTAAAAGCTCTATGAGAGTGAACGCTCTGCCCTTAATTCTTCTCGGCATTTGAAGCATCCCAGAGAAAATACCTCTTGGGGTAAACATTCTCACATGTCTGGGAAATTACTTTCTCCAACAGCAATATCTCTTGTCCAAAACTAGATTTAGACCCAGCCGCGGAAAAGCATTCACGGTGTATATTATGATTATAGACGATCTCTGCTTTTTATGCAAGCCCTTGCAGGTGAGTTTTTTCGTTTCTTTCTGTTACGATAACCTATTCTTGGTTCTCTTTGAATAAAAGTAGTGAATAAAATAGGGAGATTGCCCCAACCATAGTTGGAGGTTAAGAAAACAGATGGCTACTCCTGGCCTGATTTTACCGTAAAATCAGGCAGATTTCGAGGTTTCTAAACGAAAGGAGTAGCCAAATGCGAAAGCAAAACTATCAGATTCTGGACCGGAAGGACAGCCGAAAATTGGCAGAATATCTCAGTAAGGACGGACAGCTATTGCTGCCCCTGCTGGATTTGATCACCAACACCGAGGCAGCAGTAGATGAGCTGGTCGACCTGGCTGGCCGGGCCACCATCGAGGCCGTTCTGATTCTCTCGGCTCAGGAAGTGGCCGGGGATAAAAAGCCCGGCAAAAAGACCGGCTCAATCGGTTGGCACGGTCGTCAGAAAGGAGTGGTAGCCCTGGCTGAACGTAAACTGCGGGTGGAAAAACCCCGCTTGCGGCGTAAGGGCAAAGGACCAGGCCAAGAAGTACAGATTCCAGCCTACGAGGCAATGCTGATGAACTCCGCCTTAGGCCGGCGGATATTGGAGATCCTGATGCGAGGCGTTTCCAGTAGAAATTACCGGGATATTCTACCTCAGATGGGACATACTCAGATCAAAGTCGACCGCCACCAACGGCTTGCCCACCGAGCTGATTGAGTGCAGCACTGTTGCCGGTATGGACAGTGGCCCCTCTTTGGTTTCGAGTGTTATTACCACCTTGCTGTCTATTTCCAATTCGCGTGGCGAGTAGAAGTCCACACTCTCAGCCGAGATATAGTGTATGGTAACGTAGATAGGCTCTGATGATTTCTCCGAGCCATCGGCGTCAATTGGTTCCACCGTAGCCGGTACCGGCCAGGAATACCGCCAGATGCTGCGCCGGGCTTCATCCAGTGGTTCTTGATTGGTAGATTGTTTGATATGCTCTAAGAGCTTTTCCAGGCCTGCTTTGGTCTGCTCAAGATTATTCATCATTTCTGCCTGTTTCATTTTCGAGCCTCCTTTATTGGCTTACCAGACTATATCGACTAAAGTCTTCCCCTAGTCCACTTGGACGACATCAAATACCGACAAAGCCCTCCACTTTTACATCTGAACGTCTTATAACTCACCGACAACTTCATTCGGACCTTTCCTGCCTGGCAAGCACATTCACTCTTAGCTGCTTTGCCCTGATATAGCACCAGTGAGTCCAGTTTCTGGCCGAATAGAAGGTCGGATATCTGCCGTACCGCTGGGGAGGTTATGGTTGTGAGACGCCGAGCCGTACAACTTTGTTTTATTATTGTTGCCGCCCAGGTGGTTTGTGTCGCCTTGGGGCTCTGGATACACGGGCGTTTAACCGTGTCGCTATCGCAGGACTCGCAAGCCCCCTCTGGCTCTCCGCTGGCTGCCGGTGGGATTGTTTTGTTCTGGACCACAGCTTTGCTGGCCCCTATTACTTATATCCTTTTGACTCGCTTTGGTGATAGGGTTGCCAGCAGTTGTGCCAAGCTGCGGGATTCCGGAGCCAAGCGCTCCCAGGACCTGGTTCGCACTCGCGATGCCGTTATTTTTGGCTTGGCCAAGTTGGCCGACTCCCGCGACCCGGAGACTGGCGCCCACCTTGAGCGGATCACCTATTATGCCTCTCTATTGACTTCGACTTTGCGTCGCAATCCCAGCTACCACGGCGTCATCACCCCTGAGTTTTCCCGTCTGATTGAAATAAGCACCGCACTGCACGACATTGGCAAGGTGGGCATTCCCGATTCGATTTTGCTCAAGCCCGGCCGACTGACCGAAGCCGAACGGGCCACCATGGAAACTCACACCACAATTGGCGGCAAATGCCTGCAAAAGATCGAGCAGTGCCTGGGCAGCTCGAATTTCCTGCAAATGGCCCGTGAGATTGCCTTCTATCATCATGAGCGTTGGGACGGCTCCGGTTATCCAGCCGGCCTGTCTGGCGAGCAGATTCCTTTATCTGCCCGTATTGTTGCTGTTGCCGACGTATACGATGCCCTTTCCAGTCCGCGTGTTTATAAGCCGCCGTTTCCGCATGAGAAGTGCCTGGCCATTGTTCGCGAAGAAGCCGGAAAGCAATTCGATCCAGATATGGTCGAGGCCTTTTTGCGTGTCGAGTCCAGTTTCCGCAGCATTGCCGAGCAATACCGACCCCAACCGGCTGAGCAGGATGTTGAGCAAACCGTATTTGTTGGCTGAGCTGTTTATCTTGGAGTTTTTGAATGTTCTACCTGCCTGATAAACAACGCACCCGTTTGGAACTTATTCTGATTTTTACAGCCCTGGCTACGGCCGGTTTGTTTTACAGGATACAGGGCTACAAGATGGTGGTTCTCTACCTGTTTTACCTGCCGGTCGTTCTGAGCGGCTTTTTCCTGGGCCGCTACCATGCGGGGCTTCTGACGGTATTTTCTGTCATGTTGGCTTCGGTCCTGGTTTTTCTTGACTGGACTGGTTTTCCTGCTGGCTCCTCTCCCATTGTCATTGGCCTGACTATTAGCGTCTGGGCCAGCACCTTGGGATTGACTTCTCTTTTGATTGGCACCCTCAGTGACGACCGGGCTGCCAAGACCAAAGAGCTGCACGAGGCCTATGTTGGCGTCGTCGAGGTGCTTTCCAGGTATTTACAGAGTGCCAACCCTCACCTCAAGGACCGTTCCGTGCGTGTTACCGAGCTCAGTCAGATGGTTGCCGCCCGGATGAGGCTTTCGCCCAAGCAGATCGACAACATCCGAGTGGCCGCCCTGCTTTATGACATTGGCAAGATTGAGATTACCACCAGGCTCATCGACAGGGCCGTCAGTACCCTGCGATCCAATATCGAGGGCCTGGGTCAAGACACCTTCCAGGGTGCCGAGCTCATTCAGTCGCTCAGCAATACGCTTTCTCCGGACATCTTACCTCTTCTGACCCCTGAGGCTGACGCGATGTATTCCTATCCTGCCGAGGAAGACAGCCCGACGGTCTGCGACATTCCCATTGGGGCAAAGATTATCCGCACCGTCCGCAGCTATGATGATTTGACTCAAGGTATCCTCGGACGCTCGCCTCTGTCGCCTTCGGAGGCCATTTCCGAGCTTCGCAGCGATATTACTGCAGACCACGATCACGAAACTGTAAATGCTCTTGAGTATGCCGTTTTCAAGGCCGACCCGGAATTGCTTCAGCAGGCTCAATACGCTTTTTAATCTCTTATCAATAAAATGTTGCGCACGGCGCGCACAATATTTTCCAGAGCGATTGTATCTACCTGTGTTTATAATAAGTTACAACGATTTTTGA
>JAACET010000064.1 GCA_011682385.1 Actinomycetota bacterium
AAAAGCATTTGCGGATCAAAGGCCATCAGAGCCCTAATCCCTTATTCAAAAGGATGTTACACAGAAGTAATCGAACTGCGGGACCAAGCAGGCCAGATTCTGCCGGCGGGCGAAGGCTGACAGATACAAGACCCTTGAGGAGCCTGGCCAAAGGAGTTATGCTGAGGGTATCTTTACTTACTGCGAAAGTCCAAGCTATGTTCAAAAACCTTTGGGCACCCTGGCGGATGGAATACATAACCGATCTGGACAATACCGGCGATTGTTTCCTTTGTGAGTACATCAAGACCCCGGCAGAAGATGCCCGCAACTTGGTGCTCTGGCGAAGCGAATCGACCTTGGTGTGTATGAACCGCTTCCCGTACACCAACGGCCATCTGCTGATCGCCCCCCATGCCCATAAGTCTGATCTGGCTGAACTAAGCAAGGCGGAGATGCTCGAGCTTATGCAAATGCTAACCAAAGGTCAGCAAGCACTCAGAAAGGCCCTTAATCCCCAAGGATTCAATGTGGGAGTCAATTTCGGCCGATGCGCCGGGGCTGGCCTTCCGGGACACCTGCATTTCCATATCGTGCCACGCTGGGAGGGCGACACAAACTTTATGGCTATAACCGGCCAAACCCGGGTTATCCCCCAGGATATAAACGAATCCTACCAGGCAATCAAAGCTGCAGCCGACCTCTAAAATCACACCGGCCAGTAGCACAATCGGCACACGCGTATTTCGTCGGTCGTCTCGGAGCAAGGGTCGTTTACCTACCGCCCTACAGTCCCGACTCCAATCCGATTGAACAGATCTTTGCCAAGTTGAAGTCTCTATTACGAAGTGCAAAAGAGCGAACAGTTGAAGGGTTGTGGAAACGCCTCGGGAACTTGTTGGATTCCTTTACCCCCATTGAATGTAGAAACTACTTCCGCCACTGTGGATACACTGTACAGTAATATGAAAAATGCTCTAAGGGCCTTGAAACGGCAATATGGCGTCAAGGAAGGCTCCCCGTTGGGGTTCAGACAAGCATCTTGGCCCCCCAGGGCACAATGATACCCACAGCAATCGCCACTTTCAGCCCAGCGAGCGCATGAATTAAACGGAAATGATATTCAGCGTACTTTACGTCAAATGGTCGCTGCAGGACTCGAACCTGCGACCTCCTGGGTGTGATCCAGGCACTCTAGCCAACTGAGCTAAGCGACCAGAAAAACCGTCTCAGGACTTCTCGTCTTCGCCCTTGGATGCACGGCTGTCTTCCTCGCCGGCTGAGGTAATCTCGTCGGTTACACCGCGCAGACCCTTCTTCAGCTCGATGATTCCCAACCCCAACGATCGGCCAACCTCCGGCAAGCGCCTGCCGAACAGAAGGATCGCCACCCCGCCGATCAGGAGCATTTCTTGCCAGCCAAAAAAAGCTAATATAACCGACGCGTCCAGCATGGCCTATCCTCCCAGATTTTCACCCCGACAACCAAGTTCCACTGCAAATCATTATATGTACTACAGCCGGTCAGTGTCAATGCCGACGCCTCGCTGCAAATACTCAGCCCAGCGAGCGATACTTCCGCAGAGCCTCCAGAAGATTCTCAAAGTCACTCGGCCAAGGAGCTTCAAGCTGCACTTGCTCACCTGTAATGGGGTGGCGAAACTGTATCTTCCAGGCGTGCAGGGCCTGTCTTTCTATAATAGGACTACTATTTGGTGAATGCTCCCCTGAGATATCTGCCAGGCTGACCAGCTTACCGCCGTAATTCCGATCAGCTACCAGCGGATGCTTGAGGTAACTCATATGCACCCGGAGCTGATGCGTTCGGCCGGTGCGCGGCTTCAGAGTCAAAAGACTGTAGCCGCGGAAGGTCTCGGTGACTTCGTAGAAAGTCTGAGCCTGCCGACCGCCGGTCTGCCGAACAGCACAGCGGTCACGAAATACCGGATGCATGCCTATCGGATGATCGATCAGATCACCAAGCAGTTCCATTTGACCTTCCACCACTGCCAGGTAAGTCTTTTCAACCTGCCGATGCTCAAACTGCTGTGCCAAACGCCAATGGGCTTCGTCGTTCTTGGCCACCAACATGATCCCCGTGGTATCCTTATCCAGCCGATGCACAACTCCCGGCCGAAACTTACCACCCGAAGATGAAAGCGACTCAGCATAATAGACCAAACCGTTGACCAACGTACCCGAACCGATTCCCCTGGCCGGGTGCACCACAATGCCAGCCTGTTTGTTCAGGCCTATCAAGTGCTCGTCCTCGAAAATAATATCCAGCGGAATATCTTCGCCTTGAATTTCGGTCGGTTCGGCCGGCGGCACCACGGCCTCGATTATTTCCCCGCCGTGGATCTCATAGCTGCACTTGACGGCTTTGCCGTCAACATGCACCTCGCCGTTTTTGATTAATCGTTGCACAGCCGTCCGACTAAACCTGCCCAGCCGACCGTGCAGATACTTATCCAATCTTCTACCGGTGAGGCTTTCTCGGACCTCAATCTTTATCAGCGTAGATTCATCCTCGGCTGATTCGTTCAGTCCAGAGGACTTGTCAGATTCCGACTGATCACTGGGCATCAGTAATTCTCTTCAGGACGGTAGAAGTGGTTTGAGTTTTTCCGCAAGCCGCCAACCCATTTCGATCATCCCGTTATCAGCCGGGTGGATCAGGTCTGCGGTCAAACCGCTGATATCAGTGAGTATTTCCGGTCCTTCTATTAAGTGGACATTTTCGTACGGACAAGCCTGGACAACATCACGAAGTATTTGGCGGTACTCTTCGGGTCGCCCACCGTAGATATCCTCCAGCTCGATTCCAAAGTCCCTATAGTGAGGATAAAGCGTGATGCAGGCCACCGGGCGCTTTGGCCCAGTGCCGGCAATCTTGTTCACCATATAGCCTACGCGATCACGGAAGACACTCAGCTCAAATCCCTGCATGTTCACCGACAGTGCCAGCGTCGCGATGTGCCAATCATTTTGAGCGGATATGTAGTCGGCCAATTCAGGCTCGCAATGGGCTGATCCGCCGACACCCAGGTTGATCAAATCCGCACCCAGACGCCGAGCTGTCTGACCGGCATAACTTAGATGCGGCCCCTCAGCGTCAAATCCATGGGTAATCGACGTGCCGTAGGCCAAGTAACGCAAAGACGGTATTTCATTAGCTTCTGGTGGCCGAATGTTCTGGCCCTCAAGGCCATGGAAAAAAACGGGCTCTCGCTGCGGCCCACCTAAAATGACCCGGTACACCCGTGGCGAAAAACTCATCTTAGACCAGTATTTCTTGTCCAACTGCGGTAGGCGTTCATTCATGACAAGTTCGATGGTTTGCGGCTCGGGGCCTATGATAAACCGCTGGCGGCTATCGAACAAACCGTTAAACACCGTAACTCTACTCTGTCCCTCAGACGAAAGGGTTATACGGCAGGGCGAATCGTCGGCTACAAAACGAATTTCCGCCGAGTCGGGCTGCAACATCCGCATCTGGGCCCCTTCGTTGAGAGCCAATCGCACATCCTCCCGAATGCGTTGCAGGCGTACGCCGTCATGATCTTGTATAGACCTGACTTCCTCGATATTGTGCAATTCAACATTTTCGTAGATCATTTATTTTACTACCTGCGCTTACACGCCGAACCCGCCTGCCCACGGCGGCGGTGAGCCTTTACAGCCATCCTGTCATTTGCGCCAGCAGCCGGGCATAATCGACAAAGTTCAGCCAAGAGATATCCGGGGGCACACCGTGGTCGCAGCCGGGGATATAACCACCGTCTCTTAGAACCGGCTCGACCCTCTTGAGTTCCTCACGTATAATCTGGCCACCCTTGGCTATGCAGCGCTTGTCCACACCCTGGCGATAGGCCATCTTATGGCCGAACTGACGACGGAATGCGCTAATATCACAGTTGGCAGCTACTTCTATCGGATCGCAGACATTTATGCCGGACTCGATCCACAACGGAATCAGTTCACCAACGAAACCATCGCTGTCCATATCTATAACTGGCACGCCAGCACTTCGCGCACGCCGGGCCCATTCGACCCAGCTCGGCGTGCAGAACTGCCGTGCCATCCCTGGCGAAATCCTCGCCAAACCGACCCGGATCATCGGGATTGTAGCGGGTCTTCATCTGTTCCCAGTCGTCGCGGTTTTCCACCGGGCATTTGATCCATCGCCGCGTGACGAAATCCTTGGCATCACGCAAATAGCTAACGTCGAACTGATCGGAAATCTCGCATACATTGCCCTTCCAGTCCTGCACGATCAGGCTCCCGCCTTTGTGATCGAGAACCTTCTCCTCGAACTGCGGGATCATCCGAAAATCCACATCGATACTGGCAGGCATATTCGTCTTCCCGGCTTCGATGCCCAGCGTCTCGGTCAAATAATCAAACCAGTCTGCCCCTTCCGGCAATCCTTCTTTGTGCCATCTTGCCAGAGTTGACTCCCTGGGCCCACCGGGACTGAAAGGAATCCTGTCCGGTTTGCCAAAGGTCAGCGTCTCAATAAAACGTTCGCGAGAGTTCATTATTTACCCTTACGCACACCAGAAAAACTTCCACTGAGAAGGAAAAGAAGAAGGGCCTCGGCACAAAGACCGAGGCCCTGACTATCTCATATCCGTACCCCGAAGTCTATTAGGAGCCGGCCAGCTCCTTGGCTGTGTCTACAGCACTGGCAGCATCGGGGGCATAACCGTCCGCACCGATCTCATCGGCATATGCCTGCGTCACGGGAGCTCCGCCGATCATGGTCTTAACATCCGCTATACCCGCATCTTTGATGGACTTGACTACCTCAGCCATCTGCGGCATCGTGGTCGTCAACAGAGCTGACATGGCCAGAACCTTAGCTCCGCTTTCCTTGATCGACTCAATGAACTTCTCGGCAGATACATCGATACCACAGTCGATAACCTCGAAGCCTCCGCCCTGCAGCATCATACGGACCAGGTTTTTACCGATGTCATGCAGGTCGCCTTTGACGGTACCAAGGACAACCCTACCGACGGGCTCAACCCCAGCGGCGGCCAGCAACGGCTGCAGCAGGTCCATCCCAGCCTTCATGGCTCGGGCGGCAATCAGCACCTCAGGGACATAAACCTCATTCTTCTTGAAGCGTTCACCAATAACACTCATGCCAGCCATCAGTCCTTCGTTGAGGATCTGCTCGGCGGCAATGTTTTCCTTTATTGCCTCGTCGACCTTGGCCGCAGTGGTGTCGCGATCACCTTTGATAATCGCTTCTGCAATACCTTTCAGATCAGCCATGAAACGTCCTCCGTTTACCTGGATAATGAATTCTCCCGATTGCCAGCCTTAATTGACCGGCACTAGGATACTTAGTGGCCGAGCATTATAAGCGATCAGAAATACCCCGGCAACACCTTCCAACGCAAAAAACTGATTTATTTCGAGGTTTTTTACCCGAAAACGATCCCTGCGTACCCCACCGATTCGCTGCTCTGCTGACCCCAGAGCTTCTCGCTAACCTCCGCACTGCACACATGGCTGAGCACCACAGCCTTTGTAGCTGCGTTTTCCCTGGCAGCACCGATAGTAGCCGCTACCGCCCCAGCCCCGCAGGCACTGCGCTGACTCTGGGCTTGAGCCACCACCTTCTCAGCTTCCAGCCGACAAATCAGATCAATAAGGGCCTTATCGTTAACCTCCTTAGCCCAGTCGATCCCCTTCTGTCCCGGACCGTGGGGGGCAAAGCCGTAGCCGGGCCCATAGTGGGTCAAATCGGTTGAGCCTATGCACACAGCCGAGGCGCCTTCGGCCGATATGGTCCGACCGACAGCTTGCCCTATTTCATGGGCTCGCAGTACCGACGGCACCGCAATAGGTAGTATCTTGGCTGTCGGAAACAGATATTGGATGAATGGCACGATAACCTCGAGGGAGTGCTCGTCAGCGTGCACCTGTGCATTGGCCTCAATCAGATTTGTGCCGGACAAGATGCGTTCAGCCAGACGCTCATCTACTGCAACATCACCCAGAGGTGTTCGCCACGCGCCATCGGCAAACATACTACCCAGTTGGGCTATACCACGGTGCATAGCTCCGAACAGAACAAACACCTCCGGGCCACACTGTGGCTTTCTTTGTTGAGCGATAGCCCGAAAGACTTCCCCCGCCACCGCCCCGCTGAACAGCCAACCGGCGTGGGGGACAATTCCCGCGACTATCCGGTCAGGCAACCCTTCGCAGGCCACACTTTCCGGAATATACTTAGCCAAGCTCTCTCGGCAGGCGGACTCGGAGCCCTCGTAAAAACTACCTGCTACCACCGGATGCCGGATTTGCATAACCTACTCCCAAAGAACCTAAGACATATCCATGCTAGCAAGCGTACTTAGCCCGTGCAACAGTGAGCTGTCCCCCGATGCGTTGGCTGGCCAAATACAGATCAAAGTCTGGCCGAGCTATGCGGATGCACCGGCCAACCTTGTAAAACGGTAATTGACCACCCCGGCAAAGCTTACGTATCATTTGCGGGGTCACGTCCAAGATAGCAGCTGCCTTTTCCGCTGTCAGATACTCCTCAATCGGGCTGTCCATGATGATTTCCCCCTGAAGGGTTTGTTCAATTGATTACTAATTACTAAGCACTATACACCTTCACTGCGGTAATAACAAGAAAATTCCAGAAATTGTGCAAAAAACTGCTAAATACTTGTTGCACGATCACTAAGCAGTTATAATACAGTAATGGCTGATGCCTACTGCAAACTGCTGCAATCTCTGGTCAAGAACTCTGGACGGAGCCAACGGGCGATTGCTCGAGCAGCTGGAATTACCAGTGGCTATCTTTCCAGGATCGCCAGTGGTCAAGAATCGCCGGCCACTCCGGAGACCAATACCGCTATAGCCCGGGCCTGCGGAGCGTCGCAACAAGAGATTGCCGAGATCACTTTCCTGGCCGCCTCTCAGCGTCATCCAGACCTGTTGGCCGTCGTGGATCAAGCCAGACAACATGGTTTATATCCACAGCAAAACTTCGGATCTATTCCGGAGCAGTTGGCCACTGTGGTAGCCGTGCCCATAATCAACTGGACGCCGGCCGGCCCGCCGGAAGATTGGACGGACCTGGACTATCCGGTCGGACATGCCGACGAGTATTTTCCTGTTTTGGACTGCAATGACCCCAATGCCTTTGGAATAAAGGTACTTGGTTCAAGCATGGTTCCAGCCTATCACAGCGGAGATGTCTTGATCTTTTTTCCGTCTGTTCTCGCTGAATCCGGCCAAGATTGCTTCGTGCGTTTTTCCAATGACTGTCCGAAGGGCCACGGTGTAACTTTTAAGCGGGTTGAACAGGTAGAGGACCAATTGCTCTTGATACCCTTGAACAAGACTGAGCACGAGAACATCCTGGTCAGCCGATTGGACGTCGATTTTCTATGCCCCCTGGCCTTGAGAATCGAGAAACGCTTTTAATATTTGATGGTCCCCTATCCGCGGTTATTGTAGAATTACCGGCTCAGATGAATTGATTCAGGAGCTGAACAATGCCTAATCAAACGCGAGTCAGAGCGGTTTTTCCGGGTGCATTTGATCCCTTCACTCTGGGGCACTTGGACGTCATACATCGAGGGGCCCCGCTATTTGGGGAACTGATTGTGGCTGTGGGAGAGAACCCCGCCAAGGAACATTTCTTCCCTCTGGCAGACCGCCTGGAGATGATCCAACAATTGGTGGCCGATATTCCCAACGTGCGGGTGGACAGTTACAATTGCCTGACGGTCGAATACGTCAAAAAGATCAAGGCTGACGTGATTTTACGAGGGATTCGCACCCTCAGTGACTACCACTACGAATTCACCCTGGCTCTGACCAACCGCTCGGTAGCAGGCGTGGAGACCATCTTTATTATGAGTTCCGAGCAGTATGCTCATCTCTCGAGCAGCCTGATAAAAGAAGTGGCCACCTTGGGCGGCGATATTTCCGCCTTTCTGCCCCCACCGATTATCAAGCGGGTCAAGGCCAAGTTCGATCAACACAATAATTCTTCCGGTTAAGTAACCGACTGACATCATGTGCGGAATAGCTGGCGTATTATATCTGGACGGCAGCGGCCGGGCTCAACAGCATCTGCTGGAACGGATGGCCAGCGTCCTGGCCCATCGCGGACCTGATGGGCAGGGCTATTACATTGACCCAGCCGACGCTTCCTGTGGTCTAGCGCACCGGCGACTGGCTATCATCGACCTGGCCGGTGGCGCTGAGCCGATAGCCAATGAAGACAAAACCGTTTGGCTCATCTACAACGGCGAGATATACAACTTCCGCCAACTGCGCCAGGAGCTTCAAGCCCAGGGCCACACCTTCACGACCTCCTGCGACGCTGAAGTAATCGTCCATCTCTACGAGCAGTACGGAACGGGCTGCGTGCAGAAGCTGCGAGGTATGTTCGCCTTCGCCCTATGGGACCAGGGCCAACGAAAACTTCTGTTAGCCCGCGATCGGATCGGCCAGAAACCCCTCTACTACTACTATGACGGGCAACGGCTGTTCTTTGCCAGTGAACTCAAGTCTCTGCTGCAAGTGCCCGCCCTGCCGCGCGAACTCGATCCGGAAGCCTTGGATAATTACCTCACCTTGGGCTATGTACCTGCCCCTCGGTGTATACTTCGCGGGTTCAGCAAACTTCCACCAGCCTGCACCCTCAGCTTGAAGGCGGAGAAGTCTTCGACCCGGCCGCAACCGCAGCCCTATTGGCAATTACCCCAAACATGTGATTATGCCGGCACCTACGATCAGGCCAAAGAGCAGTTACGGGAGTTGCTCACTGAAGCAGCCGCCATGCGGACGGTAGCCGACGTGCCTCTGGGTATGCTGCTTTCCGGCGGGATCGATTCTTCAATTGTCACCGCCCTGTTGGCCCAACAGTCCGGTAGACCTCTGCGCACTTTCACTATTAACTTCGACGATCCCAAGTTCAGCGAAGCTCGCTACGCCCGCCTGGTTGCTCAAAAATACAACACCGAACACCATGAGTTGCATTTAAAACCATCGTGTCTTGATGTGCTTGATACAATAGTCGAACACTTCGACGAGCCCTTTGCCGACAGCTCAGCAGTCCCGACTTTGCAGGTCTGCCGGTTGGCTCGCCGGCACGTTACCGTAGCTCTGACCGGCGACGGCGGCGATGAATCTTTTCTGGGTTACCAACGTTACCAGGCCGTGCGCTTGGCTGAGAAACTCCCCCCCCTGGGCAGAAAGATGCTCGGCTGGAAAATCTGGCAGCGATTACCATCCAGCAGGTTCAAATCGCCGCTACGGCGTTTCCAACGGTTTTCCGCCGGTTTAGCCGGCTCAATGGGACAGACCTATCTCAATTGGCTCAAACTTTTCGATGCAGGACATAGATCGAGCCTTTACACCGAGGACTTTGCCGAGATCGTCAGACTAAGCAGACCCACCGGATATGCAGAGCAACTGGTTAGGCTATTCGATCAGCACTGCGGGGGGCTGGGCCAACTGGGTGCTGCCGGACGAGTGGATACTTTGAGCTATCTTCCGGGAGACATTCTAACCAAAGTCGACCTGGCCTCGATGGCCGTGTCTCTGGAGTGCCGTTCACCGTTTCTGGACCATGAGGTTATCGAGTTTGCCGCTCGTCTGCCTGCTCAATGGAAACTGGCCCACTTCCAGCGAAAACATATCCTCAAAGATACCTTCAGTTCAATGCTGCCCAGAGCGATTCTTCACCGCGGCAAAATGGGCTTTGCCGTGCCCTTGGATCGTTGGTTCCGTGGTGAACTACGAGAGCTGCTCTGCGATTCGCTACGCTCGGTGAGTGCACGCAGTCGGAACTGGTTCAACGCTAACACTGTGGAACAACTCCTAACCGAGCACCTATCCGGCCGTGCTGAGTTCAGCCAACAGCTCTGGGCTCTGTTGGTACTGGAACTCTGGGCCAAGCAATACCTGGATGCCTGAGTAAAAAAAGTTTTGGTTATTCTTTGCTCAGCGCTTAGAATCTGTCTATCACATCCTGAGCAATTTTCCGGGAAACAGGGGACCTCGCCTAATGAAGCTCAAGAAAGAACTGGGTCTTGCCGGTGTATTCTGCATAGCCGCCGGCGCCATGATCAGTTCGGGACTCTTTGTGTTGCCCGGCATTGCCTTTGCCCGGGCCGGGCCGGCCATGATATTGGCCTATTTGTTGGCTGGAGTCCTGGTCGTACCCGCCATGCTCAGTCAGGCCGAGTTAGCCACAGCTATGCCCAAGGCGGGGGGGAGCTATTTTTACATTGAGCGCAGTATGGGAGCCTTACCCGGTACCTTAGCTGGTTTGGCCAACTGGTTCTCGCTGGCTCTCAAGAGCGCCTTTGCTCTGGTTGGTATCGGGGCCTTTGCCAAACTGCTTTGGCCGGAAATCTCCGAGACCGAAATCAAGGCTATTGCCATAGGCTTCTGTCTGGTCTTTAGCATTTTAAATCTAGTAGGGGTCAAATATGCCGGCCGAGTCCAGGTGTTGCTGGTTGTGATTTTGCTGACAACACTGGGGGCCTACATCATCTTCGGGGCACAGGCAGTAAATCATCAGTATTTTGCCGACTTTATGCCCAAAGGCCTGGGCTCGGTATTCGCCACAGCTGCGTTGGTTTTCGTTTCTTACGGCGGGCTTACCAAAATTGCCAGTGTAGCTGAGGAGACCAGGAATCCCGGTCGTAACATACCGCTGGGAATGTTCCTGGCTTTCATTGTTGTACAGGTTATTTACCTGCTGGTTACGTTTGTGACCGTCGGCCTTGTAGAAGCCGCCACGCTCAGTGGTTCGTTAACCCCCATTTCACTGGGTGCCAAGGTTGTCATGGGCAACACAGGGGTGCTGGTGTTGGCTGGGGGAGCTATGCTGGCCTTTATCACCACCGCCAATTCGGGGATTCTAAGCGCCTCCCGTTCACCGATGGCTATGGGTCGAGATGATCTGCTGCCTCACTTTATGGGCAAAATAAATAAAAGATTTTCCACGCCTCATATATCCATAATTGCCACCACCGTTTTTATGATTGGGGTAATTGCTTTTCTCTCCATTGAAAACCTGGTCAAGACCGCTTCGACTATGATGATCCTGATGTTCCTGTTCGTGAACATCTCTCTGGTCATCATGCGAGCCAGCAAGTTACAAAACTACAGACCGATTTTTCATTGTCCGCTGTATCCCTGGATACAGATAGGGGCCATTGTTCTCTACATCTTTCTTATAATTGAAATGGGCTGGGTGCCACTGTTGATTACCGCCGGCTTTGCCGTTTTGGCTGTCGGGTGGTATCTGTTTTACGGCAAGGTGCGGGTAGGCCGGGAGTCAGCCTTTATCTACCTGGTTCGCCGGATTACTTCGCGGAAGCTGGGCGATGGCGGACTCGACCGGGAGCTAAAGAAAATCGTCCTGGAAAGAGAGGGCATCCGTGGAGACCGATTCGACGGCCTGATTCAGAACTGTGCCATCTTGGACATTGATGAACCCATCGGCGCCAAGGATATGTTCAGGCGGGCAGCCCAGGCCCTGTCGGAGCATATAGGTATATCCGAGGACCAGGTATTCAA
>JAACET010000010.1 GCA_011682385.1 Actinomycetota bacterium
ACTCCCAGGTCCTTGCCCAGCACCCGCAGGGGAACACATATAACCGAACGAGTGTGAAAGCCGGTTTTTTTGTCGGCGGTGGGGTCGAATCGCGGGTCTTCGTAGGCATCGGCTACCAGCAGGGCTTGACCGTTTTGGGCTACCCATCCGCTGAGACCCTGTCCGCGAGGCTGGACAATAGACTTGATAGCCCCTTCGTGTTCCGCATCTGCCAGGTAGACGCGTAGATCGCCGGTATCCGGATCGGTCAGGAAGACCGAGGATGCCTCGGCATCCAGCACGTCCTGGACAGCCGCCAGGGAGGCCGACAGCACTGCGGAGGTGGAAAGATTGGCCGCCAGCGCTTGGCCAACCTTGGTCAGGACCGTAACCAGCTCCGGGGCTAGGCCCTGTTCGACGGAGTTGGGTGTTGGCAAAGGCTCGGTAGTCATCTGAAGATCGGCGACCCCAGTCTAATATGTCGGACAGATGGCCAACCAGGGTAAAAAAACGGACAAATTGATATGATACCTGCCTCAGCCGATCTGTCAAGCAATTCACTTCTCCGGTCGCCAGCCCCGGCCAATGATACAGCTTGTGTCCGAAGGGCAAAACCAGGATAATGGGCTGTACCGGTGAGAGCCGGTTTGGCACATTCGCGAGAATTCATTTCTAATTAGGGGTAAGCCATGCTTGGATCCACTGGTATCTTCGATCGGATCGGCAATACCTGGTCTCTGATAGGCACCTCCTGGGACCTGGTCAAGAAGGATAAGGAGATGCTGATCTTCCCGTTGATCTCGGGAATTTGCCTGCTGTTGGTCTTAGGGTCTTTTGGCCTGGGGATTATGGATTCTCAAGCTCAGGGCTGGGGTCCGCCAGCCCGTGAGGCGCCGTTGTCTGAGCAGGTTGCTTACTACGGGAAGCTGTTCATTTTCTATTTTTGCGCCTACTTTATCATCATGTTTTTTAACACGGGAATCGTCACCTGCGCTGTGATCCGCATGCGTGGCGGCGATCCGACGTTGATGGATGGTTTTCGGGTCGCTTTTGCCAGAGTGCCCTTGCTTCTTGGCTGGGCACTTCTCTCAGCTACTGTGGGGCTGATTCTGCGGATAATCGAGGATCGCTCAAGGACGTTTGGAAAGATTGTTTCCAGTCTGTTGGGCATGGCCTGGTCGCTGACAACCTTTCTGGCCCTACCGATCCTGGTGGTTGAGGGTAAGGGTCCGTTTGCTGCTGTTAAGCAATCGACGAAGATGCTCAAAGACACCTGGGGTGAGCAGTTGATTGGCGGCTTTGGTTTCGGACTGTTGTGGTTTGTCTGCTGTTTGCCGGGGTTGGTCTTGTTTGCTGTGGTTGTTATGCTGGTCGGCTTGGCCAACATATTGGTCCCGGTTGTGCTGCTGGCCGTTTATATGATTGTGTTGGCCCTGGTGTTTTCGGTGATGCAGACGGTTTTCCAGGCTGCCCTTTATTATTATGCCCACGACAGCGTAGCCCCACCGGGCTGGGACTTGGGCCTACTGGCTGGCGCCGTCGGCCCTGCCTGAGTTGCCGCTCTGTTAATTCCCCCAGACCACGTGCCTAGTACTCTGTCCAAACTAAAATTGTGGATATAGTCGTTTCGGTTTTATTCTGGCCTTGTCAGTGGTAAATTGCCAATCCACCGGCCGATGGCGGAATCGCTGGACAGATCGGTCCAGATGCTTTAATCAGTAAACGGAGTTCTATGGAGTTCCAGCCAACGAAGGAGGACCCGCGAGGCTCCAAAACTCATCCCAATCTATTTTAGGCTCAGCGAAGACGTTGCAAAAATATTTTTCGTCGGAATCTAGACAGCAACGGGACGTTCTGCTACCACTTCAAGACGAAGCTGGCTGAAATCATTACAGAGAAGCCGGCGTGACGCCAAGGGTCATTACAGCAGAAACAGCGATAGTGTGGTAGTCTTGTTCACCGGAAAGGTCTAAATTATGAAGATAAAGAACGTATTAGTTACCGGAGCTGGAGGCAAAATTGGCCGGGCCGTCCTGCCGGAGCTCGTCAAAGCGGGCTTTTCGATAAGGGCTTTGGAATTCAATGACGGGCTAAACGTGGAAAGGTTAAAGGCCGTAGAAGTGGTTAGAGGAGATCTCAGAGATGAAGCCTTGGCTCCCAAGCTCATTGAAGATATGGACGCTGTCATTCACTTGGCGAACGTCAAGGAAAACAGGCAGCTATTCGTGGACGCCAACGTAAAAGGTACGTTCTATCTGCTTGACGCCTGCAAGAATTGCGGACATATAAGACAGTACATCCAGGCTGGTTCCGATGCCCGAGCGGGTATTTATTACTATCCTCAGCCCATTCCTATTGATGAAAATCACAGACACTCCGGCTATCCGGGCTACTATCCGCTATCGAAGGTCCTGGAAGAAACAATGTGCGAACAGTACAGGATTATGTATAAACTTCCAATCACCGTGCTGAGGTTCTCGTGGGTGCACGACGAAGATGATATTCTGGCCCATATAACCTTGGCGGAACCTAATTTTGGTGTACCTGTCTGGCAGGACTGGGTTGTGACTGACGAGCAGAAATCTTATTTCAAACACGGCAAAGACGCCGTAGCCTGCCTGCTTCATCCTGACGGCCGGGCCGGCAAACGGCAGATCGTGGGCATCAAGGATGTGGTAAAATCCATTATGCTGTCTTTAGGGAATCCCACAGCTATCGGGGAAGCCTTCAATGTTTCGGGGCCTTCGCCCTTTAGCTATGACGTTGCAGCCAATTATGTATCTGAGAAATTGAATCTTCCGGTAGTGGGATTCCAAGTCAGTGAGTTTCATGATTTTTGCATCGACATGACCAAATCACGGTCCGTCTTGGGCTTGAATCCGCAATATGACATCTTCCGGATAATCGATGATGCGATTGCCTTTAGAAAATCCGGCAAAAAGCAAACCACATGTCTATACCCCGGATAGGAGAAGTAACAGATGAAAAAAATCAAACATGGCGTGATTGGCTTGGGTTTCTTCGGAGAATACCACGCAGACGTGGTCTGCTCAACAGCCCAAATGGAACTGACTGCGGTCTGTACACGGCGACAGCAGCGGCTCGATGAAGTCGCGGCCAAGTACAACGCAGCCAAAAAGTACACAGACTACCGTGACCTGCTGGGGGATCCGGAAATTGATTCGGTAAGCATTGTAACGCACTTCTGCGATCACAAAGATATCGCCGTTGAGGCCCTGAAGGCCGGCAAACACGTGCTGCTTGAAAAACCTATGGCTGACAGCGTGGCCGATTGCGACGCTATTCTTGAAGCAGCAGCAAAAGCGACCGGGATATTTATGGTTGGTCACATTTGCCGATTCGATCCCCGTGTAGCCCTGGCCAAAGAGGCCGTAGACCAAGGGCGCGTGGGCAAGATCGTCTATATGTACGCCAGGCGAAATCTTTCCTTCCAAATCGGCCGAGAGGTCCTGGATAAGGTATCGCCGTTGTTTGGCGATGGTATTCACGACACCGACATTATGTTGTGGCTCTCCGGAGCCAAGGTGAATACTGCCTATGCCCAGAACGTGCAGATCGGAGATTTCAAGTATCCTGCTATTGGAACCGCAACCTACAGGTTTGATAATAATGCTGTAGGCGTTATCGAAACCGTCTGGGCTCTGCCGGAAAACACCCCCTTTACTATCGATGCTCGTATGGAGATCATCGGCACCGAGGGAGCTATTTATATCGATTGCGGAAATGCCGGCCTGACCATTAATGACCAAGACGGAATCAGTAAGCCGGATACCGGCTATTGGCCCAGAGTGCATGGAACATTGGTCGGAGCCCTGCGAAACGAATTGGTCTATTTCGCTGACTGTATCAGCAAAGGGGAAAAACCAACGGTAATTATTCCCCAGGAATCACGGCAGGCTGTCGCTGTTATATGCGCAGCAGAAGAGTCGGCCCAGTCAGGCAAAGTAGTAGAACTAGAATAACTCCTTTCCGGAAAACAAATGATGCAGTATAACTCCGGCTATATTGTTTGTGTTTGAACAATACCTGCCTCCCGCTGGCTCGACCAAATGGTCAGCTCTTCCCGTGGAACCACGCTACCGTCGGCTTTTTTTCTGAGTTTAAGCAGTGTGCCGGGAAATCGCTCCGTCGGAACTCGGAAAAGGACCTCTCGCAGAGCATATCTTTGGAACTTACCCGCGTAGAAGATACCTTCAATACGTTGGGCTCGTAATATGTCATGTGGCCCAATTGTTACAGCAAAGGGGGGAATCGAGGCCCGATCTCCGCAACCGGCCACCAAAGCGTCCATATCTACTGTAGATGTGTTGACCATAACCAGGCGGGTGCGGTCTGCGAGAAACTCCTCCAAGGAGACTTCTACGTGCCTAAAATTGGGGTCTTCGTTGAAGGCTACATGGCCCTCGGGGCCTACACCAGCCAGGCACAGGTCCACCCCCTGCGGAGCGTGCTCGTCGAACAGGCGGTCTATTTGATCCATGTTGTCGTGCCGGGGAAAAAACATCTGTTCGATCGGCATACGCAATTCTGCTGGAATCTGATTATAAAAATGTTCCAGCATCATCCCCTTAAATGACATGGGGTGTGTTGGCGAAATAGTCTTTCCGTTGCGATCCAGGAATTCGTCCATATTAAATGTCCACAGATTGCGGCAGTTGATACCTCGCTCTTTGACTTTTCTAGCAAACACAGGATACTGACCCATCGGACCTACAGGCAAAATCATGGTTACTTTTTGACCATTCTTATCCAGAATGGCCTTGACCATAACTTCGGCTATAGCCTCATAGAGACTCTCGGTGTTGTCAACAATATTGACAGCCATCGAGGAGCGTGCTGCCAGCTCCTGGGCGGCTAACCTATGTACCTCGTCCCCGGTCATTAGTTTTCCATCTCTGTCGCGATATTCTCTTTGCACTTCCGGCTCCTTATCGAATGGTAAGTCCATACGTCATCAACAGCTACTCGGTGTTGCTGGATCCGTCCGGGTCCGATATCTCAGCTCTGGCCATATTCTTTCTCCAAGTACAATAACTTGCTTCAGCTCATCGCAGCAAGAAACCTTGGTTACCTAAGGCACTCTAACAAAACGACATCTCCGAAACTGATGAGCATGAAAACCGTCAATCTAAATCAAGGTACAGACTGGACTACAAGCTCGTCAATGAAAAACAGGCCTTAATTGAAAATCAGCTCGGCGTCAAAGTCATTTAGAGTTTTTTGTTGTCGTTATAGGCCATTGTGTAAAAAACCGCTATTGACCAAACAAGGGAAGGATACCTATAATATCAGCAATTAATTAAGGAAGCATCAGAAGCTTGTCGGGGCTATTAAGTCCGGCCAGGAAAAGCATATACAAAAATGCCCAGAGAACAAACAATCGAAAAACTTTATGCAGAAGCTAAGGACAAGTACGCTCAAATCAGCGTGAATGCTGAGCAGGCTGTTGAACGCCTAGAGCAGGTAGCAATCTCCCTGCACTGCTGGCAAGGCGACGATGTGAGCGGATTTGAAACGCCAGACGCCCAACTTTCCGGCGGAGGCATAATGGCGACCGGCAACTACCCGGGCAAGGCACGCAACACAGACGAACTTCGCGCAGACCTTGAAATGGCACTTAATCTTATTCCCGGAAAGCATCGGTTAAGCCTCCATGCTATCTATGCTGAAACCGGCGGCAAAAAGGTGGCCCGTAACCAACTGACTGCAGATCATTTTTTCAACTGGATTGACTGGGCCAAGGCCAATCTTGTAGGAATCGATTTTAACGGGACTTTCTTCTCACACCCCAAGGCTGATAGCGGTTTTACCTTGGCCAGCCGCGATGAGGGTATCCGAAAATTCTGGGTCGAGCACGGCAGCGCTTGCCGTAAGATAGGCCAACACATAGGCAAAGCTCTAGGCAGTCCCTGTATTACCAACATCTGGATACCCGATGGTTATAAGGATATTCCCGCTGACCGCAAAACGCCCAGGCTAATTCTCAAACAATCTCTCGATGAAATATTTGCTGAAAAAATTGACCCCCAGTACAATCTCGATGCCCTGGAGTCCAAGCTTTTCGGTATCGGCTCGGAGAGCTATGTCGTTGGCTCTCATGAGTTCTACTTGGGCTATGCGATTGAGAACAAAAAGCTGCTCTGCCTCGACAGCGGACATTTTCATCCGACGGAAGTAATCTCAGACAAAATTTCTGCTGTCCTTATCTTTCTCGATGAAATCTTGCTGCATGTCAGTCGTGGGCTGCGATGGGACAGCGACCACGTGGTCATTCTATCCGATGAATTGCGGGCTATGGCTGAAGAAATCGTCCGAGGAAATTTTCTCGGCCGAGTGCATATAGGGCTGGATTTCTTTGACGCCAGCATCAACCGCGTCGCAGCCTGGACCATAGGGGCTCACTCTGTGCTAAAAGCGATGCTTATGGCCCTATTAGAGCCCACGACAATGCTTCGCCAAATGGAAACAGCGGGTAACTTGACGGGCCGACTTGCCTTGCTGGAGGAGATCAAAGCCCTGCCCTTCGGCGCGGTTTGGGATTACTACTGCCTAAAACGCGATGTGCCAGTCGGTCTCGGCTGGCTAGACAAAGTCCAAGCTTATGAAAAAGAAGTTCTCTCGAGACGTTGTGGCAATCAGGTGTGCGGCTGAGAAATCTGCTGGCTTCAGCCGGGTTGTCGGCATCCGAGCTTAGTGTAGAAAGGAAACATACAATGTCGAAAAAGTTTGTTGTTGGGCAAATCGGTTGTGGCGCTTTTGCCAGAGCCCAACACGGTCCGAATTGTTGCCGAAATGAGCATATAGCCAAAATCAAGTGGGCCTGCGATGTATCTAAAGACAATGCCCGGACTTATGCCCAGCAGTTTGGGGCTGAAAAAACGACCTCCTCATTCGAGGACGTTACCACGGACCCGGAAGTTGACGTCATCTGTATTGCTACCTCGCACGAGGCCCACGTTCCAATTATTGAAAGTGCAGCCAAGCATGGTAAGCACGTTTTTTGTGAAAAGCCCATGGCTATGGACGAGCTGCAGTCTTACAAAATCATACGGGCAGTGCGAACCAGTAAGATCAAGCTCTGTGTTGATTATATGCGTCGCACGGCCCCAGCGATGCTGGCCTTGAAACGCGAGTGGTTGGCCCATAAGGCTAATCCACAACGCCAGCCTTGGCGCTATATTGAAAAGCCCCACGAAAAGCTCATCGAGGAAACCGCAACCGACTTTCTGGTCCGGGTGCAGGACGAAAGCAGCAGCTATCGCATGGTCCATCTCGACCCTTTTCGCGGCGGTGGCTTGATAATAGGCGAGGCCACCCACTGGCTCGACTTGGCTTGCTGGCTGTTCGATGATGATCGTCCTGTACAAATACTGGCCTGGGGATCCGCTCGGATGCGTTATGGAATCCACTTGAGCTTCCAGGGCGGAAATGCAGCCACCATAATCTTTACCCCCAACGGCAGCTTCGACTATCCCAAAGAGATGTTCGAAATCGCTTGTGACGGAGCTTTGTTCCGCATGGAGCACTGGGTGGAGAACCAGTATTACGGACGGCCCGGCACCGAAAAAGAAGTATTCTCCCTCCAACGCGATTGCGCCCCGGAGGTGGGTAAACAGGGCGGGCTGAGTGGATATCTTGAAAAACACAAAGCCACTGTCAGCAGCACCACAAATGCCAAGAAGGTCTGGAACGATCTCGTGCCCAATCATGGTTGGGAAGAGAATTTCGATGGCTTTATTGACTCGATTATCAACGGCAGCCCAACTCCGTGCGACGAACTAGCCGGCTACCGAGCGACGCTGCTGGGAAATCTGGCCATCAAATCCATAGAATTAAATAAACCGCTTCCCGTACCCGTGGATAAATGGGATTATCACGTGGAACTACAATAAGGGTAAAACTGCGTATCCATAGGAGACAAATATGCCGTCAGAATATTTTCACCGGGTGATAGAACAAACCCCCACCTCTTGACCGAAATCGCTACTCGGCGAGCTTTGCTGGCGGCAAAATAAGAATCTACTATTCTTCTACCATGGCACGACAACAGTCTCCAACAATTTGGGCCAGACTAGAAACCCGCTGGCCTGCTATAGTTGACGGTAAGCAAGTAGGCTTTGCTGCACTGCGCCAGCAAATGCAGGGACTCCTAGCCGACAGCTTGGTGGATGTCCAAGGCTTCAGCCACTTCGGGGTCGTTGTACGCAACATGGATACTTCTGTGGGCTGGTTAAGTGAATTTGTCGGGGGTGAGCACCAAAAAATAAAAAAAGATTGGGTCGAGGACTACAAAGTTTACGTGGCACGTACCCAGTTGAAGTCGACCGAGTTGGAACTCATCGGGCCGGCTAGCTTTTCTGTGAAGCTCGGCGACGATTAGCCAGGTCCTCAGCCAGAGCAGTCCGAAGCAGACTGGCATCGACCGTGCCTAACAACATTTTATAACCCAGCTCGATCCAACGACCGGAATTCTCGGCAGAACCCACAAAGGCACCGGCTACTTTGCCGTGATTGCTGCAAATATGGGCGATCTTCTCAGCCATCTGCCACAAGTGCGGTTCCGACATTTTGAAATAGGACTCGAGAGATATTCCGCAATCCAAAGAGTAGTCGGCTGGTCCAAATACCAAACCGTCTATTCCCGGTACAGCCGTAATTTGTTCAGCATTAGCCAAACCCTCAACCGATTCGATCTGTCCAAGTAAAAGCACATCCTTATTTGCTGTACCAGCATAATTGGGGCCAAAGCGATCCATTACCCTTCGGCCACCGTAGGAGCGGCGTCCCAGAGGCGCAAACTTCGCTGCCTCAGCCACAACCTTGGCTTGCTCGGCATTGTGCAACATAGGCACAATCACGCCGGCTGCTCCAGTGTCCAGAGCCTGGCCGACCTGCGAGTAATCGCATCCTGCCACACGTACTATAGCCGGTAGGCCCATCAGGTCTGCCACACGTACACAGTTAAGAATTGTATCATAACTCAATTGACCGTGTTGGCCATCGAGCCAAACCCAGTCCCAACCTTCGGCCAGCTCCAGGATTTCCGGGGCGGGCATGGTTAGCATAAAACCCCAGAGCGGCTCACCATTATCGATCCATTGACGCAAAATACGACCGCCGGGCACTACCACGGGTTTTGGGACGCTGTTTAATTTTGACACACTATTCTCCAAATAGTCGGTTAGCAGATTTTGTGAGCTAAAAGTTTTGCTGACTGTCCTAGAGCATGTTTAAAGTTGATAGTTCGCCTTCCTGCTGTTTGTGGGGTCGGATAAGCGGGGATGAACATTCTCAATCTATATCTGCTCTTCATTATCATCATTACACCACTAACCATGAAAGGCACCTTGGGGGATTATTTTCCGCAGTAGTCGATTAAACGAGCAAGCTCGTTGCGTAAGTCCTTGCGGGAAACAATCATGTCGATGAAGCCGTGATCCAGGACAAACTCGGCCGTCTGAAAGCCCTCCGGCAACTCGGTCTTGGTAGTGTGCCAAATTACCCTCGGGCCGGCAAAACCAACCAAGGCGCCGGGCTCGGCAATGGTGATATCACCCAAGTTGGCAAAACTGGCAGCCACTCCGGCAGTGGTCGGATCGGTCAGGATTGAAATATACAGGCCACCGCTCTGGTGGTAACGAGCGAGGGCGGCTGAGGTCTTGGCCATCTGCATCAACGAAACCAGGCCCTCCATCATTCTGGCTCCGCCGGAGGCACAGCAAATAATCAGGGTAATCGCCTCCTCAGTGGCCCGCTCAACGGCCCGGGTGATCTTCTCGCCGACAACGGCGCCCATCGAAGCCATGATAAAATTGGCATCCATCACGGCCAAACTAACAGGACGACCCTTGATAAAGGCCTTGCCGGTGAGAACCGCGTCCTTCAGATGAGTACGCTTCTGCTGGTCGACCAGGCGAGACTTATATGTCTTGAGGTCTTTAAACTTCAAAGGATCGGCAGACTCGAAATTGGCATCCTGTTCCTCAAAGGAACCAGGGTCGGTGAGCATCTGGATACGTGTGCGAGCATCAACACGAAAATGCTGCTGACACTTAGGGCAAACAAGCAAATTCTCGGCCACGGCCTTGCGAAACAACATCTCGCTACAGCCGGGACAACGCATCCACAGGCCCTCCGGCACGTCACGACGGCGACGTAAGGAAAAACCATCCCAGGCTGCTGCTGGTATTTCTTTAGAAGCCATATGAACTGCTTTCGAAACTAAATGGCACTGCTGCGGGCGGCAGACTTGATCTCCTGGACGGCCTTGGTCGGATCGTCGGCCCCGAATACGGCAGAGCCAGCTACGAAACAATTGGCACCGGCGGCAGCGGCCCGGCCAACAGTCGTGGTGGATATGCCGCCGTCAATCTGAAGCCATTGGTCCGAACGCATTCGCTGTCGCAGGGCTTCGACCTTTTTCAGGGTATCGGGGATAAACTTTTGACCGCTAAAACCGGGATAAACACTCATGACCAAAACCAAGTCCACCAGCTCAAGAACGTCAAAGATGGTCTCGGCCGGCGTATCGGGATTAATGGTAACACCAACGCTGACACCCAATGAGGCAATCTGGCGAGCAGCAGACTTGCCGTCGGGCACGGTCTCGGCGTGAAAAGTAATACAGTCAGCACCGGCCTTGGCAAAGTGCGGAGCAAACTTAAGCGGATCGGTTATCATCAGATGAGCATCAAAGGGCATCTTAGTGACAGAACGGATGCTCTTGACCAACGGCGGACCGATGGTCAGGTTGGGTGAGAAGTGCCCATCCATCACGTCCAGGTGCAACAGGGCTGCACCGGCTTGCTCGATTAATTGAATCTGATCGGCCAAGTGAGCAAAGTCCGCAGATAACAACGAAGGCGCAATCCAAATATCGTTATCGGCGCGTTTAGCAAGCATTATCAAACCTCTTCAAAAAACTAGGCGTCATCGAGTATTTCCAGGGCGGCGAAAGGTTTGCCGGCCAAAAACTCCAGGCTGGCCCCACCGCCGGTGGAAATGTGAGACATCTTGTCTTCGAGCCCCAGGGCCTGGACGGCAGCGGCTGAATCTCCACCGCCAATGATACTGGTACAATCGGTATCGGCAATGGCCTGAGCAACGATCCTGGTGCCGACATCAAAAGGAGGTATCTCACAAACACCCATCGGGCCATTCCAAACAACTGTCTTGGCAGCAGAAGCCCTGCCGGCATACTCGGCAGCAGTGGCTGGACCAATGTCCAAACCCAACCAGCCGGGCTCAATGGCTGGGCCCTGCACCTGGGTCTCGACCCCGGCTCGCAACTCCTTGGCTACAACGTGATCGGTGGGCAGTAACAACTCACAACCGGCCTGCTGAGCAGCGGACATCAGCTTGGCCGACTGAGCAAGCATGTCCTGCTCAAGCTTGGAATCGCCGACCTGCTTGCCCTGAGCCTTCAAAAAAGTATAGGACATGGCCCCGCCAATGACAATCGTGTCAACCTTCTTGATGAGGTTCTCAATGACGGGAATCTTATCGGAAACCTTGACGCCGCCCAAGATGGCCAAAAACGGGTGAGCGGGGTCGCCCAGGGCCCGGCCCAGATACTCCAACTCTTTTTGGATCAGAAAACCACATACCCGACGACCCGGGCCGAGCTTCTCCGGTACGCCATACATCGAGGCGTGTTGGCGATGAGCGGTACCAAAAGCGTCGTTGACATACAAATCGGCAAGCTCGGCTAACTGCCCGGCAAAATCAGGATCATTTTTGGTCTCGCCCTCGTGGAAACGGAGGTTCTCCAGCAACAAACATTCACCGGGCTTGAGCTGACCGACGGCCTGAACAACAGCGGGGCCTATGCAATCATCGGCCAAAGCAACGTGAACGCCCAACAATTCACTCAGCCTCTTGGCGGTTGGGGCCAAGGAAAACTTCTTATCCGGCTTGCCCTTAGGTCGGCCAAGATGACTGGCTAAAATAAGCTTGCCCTTACGCTCCAGGACACTCTTGATACTCGGAAGGGCCAAGCGAATGCGGCGGTCGTCGGTGATCTGCCCCTGGGAGTCCAAAGGGACATTGAAATCGACCCGCATAAAAACGCGTTGGCCGGCAACGTCGATATCCGCTACTGTTTTTTTGGCCATAAGGAGCACCTATCGAATTCGACCACACTTAGCCAGCAGGCCCACCCGAAAGGATGAGCCTACTGAGGAATTAATCCGGTACGAGTTTCTACGCCTTGGCGATCTTGCCCATCAGGTCGACCACCCTCTGCGAGAAACCCCACTCGTTGTCGTACCAACTGACAATCTTGACGATGTTGCCGCTGGGCTTAGGATTAACCATAGTGCAAAGGCTGTCGAAAATGGAACTGGCTGGATTGCCGATCACATCGCTGGAAACAATGGGCTCATCGCAATAGGCCAAAATGCCCTTGAGCGGCCCCTCGGCAGCGTCCTTGATGGCCTGGTTGACCTGCTGGACCGTGACCTCTTTGGACAACTCGGCAGTAAGATCAACAACCGAACCGTCCTGAACGGGAACACGCAAGGCGTAACCGTCCAACTTGCCGTCAAGAGCTGGTATGACTTTGCCAACGGCCCGGGCGGCACCGGTAGTAGTGGGAATAATATTGACCGCGGCTGAACGGGACCGCCTAAGATCGCTGTGTACCATGTCCAAAATACGCTGATCGTTGGTATAGGCGTGGATGGTAGTCATCAGGCCCCTGACCATACCAAAGCTGTCGTTGAGGACCTTGGCTACCGGAGCCAGGCAGTTGGTGGTGCAACTGGCATTGGAAAAGACCTGATGTTCGGGCTTAATGGAATCTTCGTTGACGCCCATGACGATAGTGGCGTCAATCTCGTCCTTGGCCGGAGCGCTGAGAATAACCTTCTTGGCCCCGGCATCCAAGTGCGAGCCATAACCAATGCCGCCCTTGCCGGGGTCGGATCGTTTGGTGAACACACCGGTACTCTCCAGAACGACTTGGACATTCTCTTTGCCCCAGGGGAGCTTAGAAGGGTCTCTTTCGGATAGAATCCGAATCTTTTTCCCGTTGACCACAAGGTTCTCGCCGTCAGCCTCGACAGTGCCATCGAAACTCTTATGGACCGAGTCATACTTCAGCAGAAAGGCCAAAGTCTTGGCGTCGGACAGATCGTTCACGGCCACGACCTCGAAATCATTGGGTCGCTGGGCCAAAGCCCGAACAACAATACGGCCAATTCTACCAAAGCCATTAATTCCTACGCGAACTGCTGCCATCATGGGTCTCCATATCAAAAATCAAAAATCAAACATCAAAAACAATGTTCCCGTTACGTCTCTAAGTCGATTCTATCTCGGCCAGCTTGGTCTTGAGTAACTCGCCGACCTTCTGCTCGTACTTCTTGGTGAGGTCCTGAATCTCCTCTTTTCCCTTTTCAGCCTCGTCCTCGGTGGCGGCTTTATCTTTCTGCTCCTGGTCGATGTGCTTGTTGGCATCGCGGCGGATGTTGCGTATGCTGACTCGAGCCTCCTCGCTCATGTGCTTGACCTGGTTGGCCAGTTGCTTACGCCGCTCGCCGCTCAAAGGAGGTACGACCAAACGAATGACCCGCTTGTCCGACTGGGGAGTAATACCCAGTTCCGAGGCCAAAAGGGATCGCTCGATGTCCTTAATGCAGGTAGGATCAAAGGGTTTTATGACGATCAGATTGGGCTCCGGAGCAGACAAGGCGGCCAACTGCTGCAAAGGAGTACTGGAGCCGTAATAATCGACTTTGACGTGCTCGACGAGCCCGGTGGTGGCCCGGCCGGTCCGCAGGGAACGAAACTCCGCAACCAAAAAGGCCACGGCCTTTTCCATCTTCGCCTCGGCGGTAAAAGCTATCTCATCCAGCGACATCAGCAAAATCTCCAATCGTTGTGCCTACCGGCTGGCCTTGAGCGACTCGGGCGATATTGCCATTTTTGTACATATTGAAAACGATAATCGGTATCTTATTCATCCGACACAGGCTGATAGCGGAGTGATCCATAACCGTCAGGTCCTTGGTGAGAACCTCATGGAAGTCCAGCTTTTGATAGAGCTTAGCCTGCGGATTAGTCTTAGGGTCGGCTGAGTAAACACCATCCACCTTAGTGGCCTTGAGCAAAACCTCGGCATCCAATTCAGAAGCCCGCAGGGCTGCACAGGTGTCGGTAGAGAAAAACGGATTGCCCGTACCGCCAGCCAGAATAATGATGCGGCCCTTCTCCAGATGACTCACCGCACGGCGGTGAATAAAGGGCTCGCAAAGGGCCTGCACCGCTATGGCACTCATAACCCGGGTGGGCTGAGAAATGGACTCCAGCTCAGCCTGCAAGCAAACAGCATTCATGACCGTGGCCAACATGCCCATGTAGTCGGCGGTGGCCCGGGGAGTCTGCAACTGCTTGGTTAAGGTTTCGCCACGCAAAAAGTTACCGCCACCACAAACCACGGCCAACTGTAAACCCAACTCAGCAGTATCCTTCAACTCCTTAGCCATCTGACGCAAAGGATCGGCCTCAATGCCAAAACCAGAGGTGGTGCAAAAACCTTCACCTGAGACCTTCAGCAGAACCCGCTTGTATCGCAGATTGGCCATACTCATACCTGTAACTAACTATCCGCCCACCGCAAAGCGAGCAAATCGCCCTATGGTTATCTTCTCGCCCGTCTTGGTAGACAACTCGGCAATCAAATCCTTGATCTTCTTCTTGTCGTCCTTAACGAAGGGCTGTTCCAAAAGAACCTGCTCTTCATAAAACTTGCGCATCTTGCCATCCACGATCTTTTCCACGATTTCAGGGGGCTTATCCTGTACCTGATCGGCGCAAATCTTGCGCTCCCTGGCCACGACCTCCGGATCGAGATCCTCAATCGCAGCAGCCAACGGTGCGACAGCACAGACGTGAATGGCCACATCCGCAACCAACCGGCCAAAGGCCTCACCGCGAGCTACAAAATCAGTTTCACAATTAAGCTCGACCAAGGCGCCAACCTTGGCGTTGTGGTGGATATAACTGGCTATGAGCCCTTCCTTGGTGGCTCTGTCGGCCCGCTTGGCCATGCCGGTCAGGCCCTTCTTGCGGAGAATATCCACAGCCTTGTCCTGGTCGCCGCCGGCTTCAGTCAGAGCCTTCTTGCATTCCATCATGGGCTGATCAGTCTTGGCCCGCAGGGCCTTGACCATTTCTGCTGTGATCTGGGTCATTAATTCAACTCCCGTGGGGAACCTCTAGCTAAAAATTGAAAATTTCAGAATTTTCAGGATACAAGCGGCTGTAGCTAGCCTTCGGCTGACACTTCCGGAACGGCCGAGGTCGGGTTCTCGTCGGGGAGTGTCGGGCTGTCACTACCATCGGCCCGAGCCATAGTGCTTCCGCGACTGGAGGCCCGCTTGGGAGCGGCCTTTTCCTCCTGCTCGGAGGCCGTAGAGGCCCGGCCCTGCTCAACAGCGTCAGCCAACTCCTTCAACACTAACTCGATGGTCCGCATAGCATCGTCGTTGCCGGGAATGGCAATGTCGACCATGTCTGGGTCACAGTTGGTGTCCAACAGGCCAATAGTAATAATGCCCAACTTGCGGGCCTCACGCAGGGCCAAATGCTCCCGGCGACAGTCTATGGCCACAACAGCGCCAGGAAGCTGAGTCATCTTGCGGATACCTTCAAGGTTCCGCTTAATCTTGCGCTTCTCACGCGTCAAAGTGGTGATCATCTTCTTGGAGAAGGTGTTGATCTGGCCAGACTCATCCAGAGCTTCCAACTCCTCCAAACGAGCCAAACGAGACCGAATGGTGCGAAAATTAGTCAAAGTGCCGCCCAGCCAACGCTCAGAAACATAAGGCATCGAACAACGGGTGGTTTGCTCAATAATGGCCTGCCGAGCCTGGCGCTTAGTACCTACGAAAAGCACATCACGGCCCTGAGATACCGTCTGGACCAAGAACTTCTTGGCCACCAGAAGGCCTTTCACAGTCTCTTTGACATTAATAATGTGTATGCCATTCCGCTTGCCGTAGATATAGGGGGCCATCTTAGGATTCCACCAACTCACCCGGTGGCCATAGTGAACGCCCGAATCCACGAGCTCACGGATCAAAGTCGTGAGCAAATCATATCCTCCAAACAAGTCTATAACCTTTTAACCAAGCTACTCCAAAACAGTTGGCTAAATCTAACAAGTCACCGGGCATAGGTCAAGTATCAATGACTTTTCATGTGGGTCGAAAAGCGAAACAATCCGGTAAACATCACTTCGTCCGGCAGGGCAAAACCGACTATGGGGCCAAATTGAACAAGAATATCAAAGGGACAGCGGCGATTTCAGAGAAAGCTGGAGGAACTCACACTCCGCAACTACCTGTAAATGAAGCAGTTACCTCAGAACGTTTTTCTATGCGCTTTCATTGCTGTGCGGCAGAGCAGGCGGGGTGACATCGTCGGCTATGGGCAGGTGGCGGTCGGTACGTAATTGCTCAATCTTTTCCAGCGGCCTTTCCAACTGCCGGCTGCGGGTGCTATCCAAGGCCTGGAACTCCTTCTGGGCGTCATCAATCCGTTTGCCCATCCTGCCCAGGCCTTCTTTGAACATTCCCCATTGTTTGTTGAATTGACTCAGAAGGCTGAGTATCTCGTTGGAGGCCTGTTCGAGGGCGAAATTGTCCACGGCCTGGCGGATCACGGCCAGGATGGCAAATAGAGTCAGTGGTGAGCAGAAAATAACCTTCTTCTTCATGGCCTCGTCAATGATGGAACTGTCCTGCTGGTGAATGAAGGCATAAACCTGCTCGTTAGGGATAAACATCAACACATAATCTACCGTGTTTTGTTCAGGATTCACGTAGTCTCGACTGAGCAGGGTTTTGCTTTGATTTTTAACATCATTGAGAAAGGTGCTGCAAAAACGGTCCCGATCGGCGTCGGACTCGGCGTCCAAATAACGCATGTAGTTATCCAGCGGAAACTTGACGTCCATATTGACCTTCAGGCCTCTGGGCAGGAAAAAAGTGAAATCCGGCCTGGTGCGAGTCGATTCGATAGTCTTCTGCTTGGTATAATTGACGTTCTCCACAAATCCAGCCAGCCGAAGCACGTCCTCAGCCATCCGCTCGCCCCATTGGCCGCGAGTCCTGCTACCCGAAAGAGCCTCACGCAGGGAATTGGTGGTCTGGGTCAAAACAGCGGTCTGCTCATGGGCTAACTGGAGGTGCTTGGCTACCTCGCCGAACTTCTGGGCACGATCCTTCTCCAGGTCCTGCATGAGAGTCTTGACGGCTTCCAAACGGGTAGTCATCTGCTGGAGGGTCTGGTCAATCAGAGCCTTCTTGGAGTCCAAGTTCTTAGCGCTGATCTCATTTTGGGTCTTGGAATGTTTGAGCAATTCGTCCGTGGCACTAGAGACGGCTTGCTGCAACAAAGCGGGCAGGGCGTCTCGGCCAGCCTGGATGATGGCATCTTTGTCAGCCTTATGTCTGCGGACGATCCAGACGCAGAGAACCAAACCAGCGGCTAAACCAACCAGAACGGCTATGATTATCTGCACCGTCGGCATGAGAGCCTTCCCCTAGCGGGTCCACGATCAAGCATTCGAGCCAGATCGCTACTGCGGCTTATCCGGCGACTTCTCGGTGGGCCGAGATATAGTCACCGGCCGGGGTATCTCAATCCGCTGCGGGTGGTATCTGCTCTGGGCCGCTACCAGTAACAACAAGGCCGCTATCGGATAAAGCAAAAACCTTCCGCCCAGCCAAACCTCTCGAAGGATGTCCACCTGCTGGTCGGAAATGGCTGGAGCGACCTTGAGCTTGAGCTCATCCAGGCCGTACAAAACCCCAGGGACACTCTTAAGCATGGGCACGCCCTGGTTGTTGGCAGTCCGGTGAACAAGAATGTTCTGCCAGGGCAAAAAAATGGCCAAGAAAAACAGCGACCAGAAAAACCCCCTGGTCAAGCCGGCTACAGCCTCCAAACGGCCAGCGATCGATACGCCCAGGCCTATCAACAGCGTCAGGCCATACAAAAAACCAACCACTACGCCGACAAAAATCAACAGCGGAAAAACCTGACTCAATAGATTGTCCCAGAATATCTCCCGCTCAGGTATTTCCTTCAAACCACGAAGGATACTATTAATGACGCCCACATAACGGACCAAACAAAAAGCGGTGATCAACAAAAGCAAAACGGCGAGCAACAATCCAAAAAAAAGACTCTTGGCCCTGCGTATGGTCCTCATAGCCTCGACATAAGGACCGGCCTCGCTTGCATATCCATTCTGTGCCATCGTGAGCCTCCCTTCCTTGTTATAGAAACCAGTTTCAAAATCTTCTCGAACACGACTCCACAACGGAACGGGTATATTATCGCGGATGAGGGAACAACTGTCAAAATGTTTTGCAGAACATGAAAAGTCCCCCTGCTACCTGGGTCCAGGGCATTCGAAAGCAAAAGCTCTCTGTCAAGGTAATGTTGACGGGGAAGGGGTTCTGTGGGATACTATGACAGAATAAGTAGTTGGGACAATTTGAGAGGCGTTTTCCCACACAGGAGTGCCGAAGAAATGATAAAAGCCGTGGACCTTCGCCGAGGGGTGGCTGTGCGGTACCGGGACGATATCTGGACAGTAGTGGACTTTCAGCATGTGGCCAAAGGCAATAAACGCTCGCTAATGCAGGTTAAACTCAAAAACCTGACCACCGGATCCACCATCGATGAGCGCTTCCGGGTGTCAGACAGCCTGGAAGACGTCTTCGTAGATAAACGTCAGATGGAATACTCTTACAGCACCGCCGACAACCATTTCTGCATGGACAGCGAAACCTACGAACAAGTGCCTCTGGGGCTGGAGGTGATCGGCGATGGCATCGGATACCTGGTCAGCGGAACGCCTCTGGAAGTACACTTCTTCGACGGCAAGGCAGCGACGGCTATTCTGCCCAACACTGTAGATCTAAAAGTGACCGACGCTCCGCCGGCAGTCAAAGGAGCTACGGCCACAAACCAAAACAAAACGGCCACTCTGGAAACGGGCATCACCGTGCAAGTGCCGCCGTTCGTTGAGATGGGCGAAGTGGTGCGAGTGGATACGCGCAGCGGAGAATATGTAGAACGGGTGAGGTAACTAAGAAAGGCGCGAGAAAGCCCCCCCGGCACGTAGGCCGGGGGCATTTGAATAAACTATGGTTCAGATATCGGCATCGAAAATATTCACGGCAGTCTTCGGTTCACGCAACCAGCGGATACTGAACAACTACCAGAAAACGGTATATCAGATATCCGCGGCTGAGCCGGAGTTTCGAAAACTCACCGACGAACAATTGCGGGGCAAAACCGATGAATTTCGTGGACGGCTAAAACAAGGCGAATCAATAGAAGATGTTCTGGTAGAGGCCTGTGCAGCAATACGGGAGGCCAGCAGACGGGGGCGGAATCACCGGCAGTTCAATGTGCAACTCAGTGCGGGACTGGCTCTACACGACAACAAAATAGCTGAAGAGGCCACGGGGGAAGGAAAAACCATAGCCTGCTACCCGGCCATCTACCTGGAGTGCCTGCTGGGTAAAAAGGTACACGTGGTCACGGTCAACGACTACCTGGTAAAACGCGACCGGGATTTTGCGGCCCCTATCTTCGAGCTTCTGGGACTAACGGTGGGGGCGATTCAGGCCAATATGGATGCCTCCGAGGCGGATGAACGAAAGGCACAATATAACTGCGATATCACCTACGGGACCAACAGCGAGTTCGGCTTCGATTACCTGCGCGATAATATGAAGATGTCGGCTGAAGCCCAAGCGCAAGGGCCACTGGACTTTGCCATCATCGATGAGGTGGACTCAATACTAATCGATGAGGCCCGAACTCCCCTGATCATCTCTGGGCCGGCTTACGACGATGTGCGGGTGTACAAAGCAGCTAACGATGTAGCCAAACATCTGCTCAGCCTGCAAGATCAGGCTATTCGCGAGTGTCAGCAAAAAGTAAAAAACATCACTGATGCCAGCGGACCGGCGGCAGCGGCACTGCTGAAATTCAAGCATAATCCGCGACTGCTCAACGAAGAAGAAGCTGAACTTATCGGCCTAAAACAGTACCTGGTAGTAGAACGGGACCGTCACTCGGCCAAGATGACCGAAGATGGTCAGCGAGTGGCTGAAGAACAAATCGGCCTGGGACCTTTCAGCCAGGCATCGCAAGGGCACTGGATACATCGGGTCAACACGGCTCTGCGAGCGCATGAGGTCTACAAAAAAGAACAGCACTATATCGTCCAGAACGATCAGGTGGTCATAGTAGATGAGTTCACCGGACGACTGATGGAAGGAAGGCAGTGGTCGGAAGGGTTGCACCAGGCTGTCGAATCCAAAGAGGGGGTGACGGTCAAACAGGAAAACCAGACGCTGGCCACGATCACCCTGCAAAACCTGTTCCGGCTGTACGGCAAACTGGCGGGGATGACCGGTACGGCCATGACCGAAAGCGAAGAGTTTCATAACATATACAAGCTGGAGACAGTGGCTCTGCCAACCCATAGGCCGGTGAACCGGGTGGACCACGAAGATGTAATCTATCGAACCATCGAAGAAAAATGGCAAGCGATTATCGACGAGATCGTGTCCGTTCACGAATCGGGCAGGCCGGTGCTGGTGGGGACAACAAGCGTAGAACACAATGAAAAACTATCTCAGTTACTAACCCGTAACGCGGGCGTAGTCCATGAGGTACTCAACGCCAAGAACCATGCCCGTGAGGCAGAAATTGTGTCTATGGCGGGGCATCGGCACAAAAGCAAAAAGGAACCATCCAAAGAATACGGCAATGTGACCGTAGCAACCAACATGGCCGGGCGAGGCACTGATATAAAGTTAGCGCCGGCAGTAGTATATGAAAAATGTATCGGCGATCTGGGACCACCAGAGCAAAACAACGGAAAAAAATGGTTCTGGCAAGAAAAAGGGGTCGTCAGCACCAAGTGCTGTATAAAGTGTCCGGACTACGACAAACGAACCAACTGTGGGCACTGTTGGAAGCCAAAAGTGGACCCGGCTTTTCCGGCACGCGGGCGTGATGAGTGTCTCAAACAAGTGCCCTGCGGACTGCACATCGTAGGGACCGAACGGCACGAGGCCAGACGAATCGATAACCAACTTCGCGGACGATCGGGCAGGCAGGGAGACCCAGGGTCAACCAGATTCTTCCTGAGCCTGCGAGACGATCTGATACGTATCTTCGCTCCGGAATGGACCATAAAAATGCTCGAATGGCTGGGCCTGGAAGAAGGTATGGCTATCGAGAACAAAAGAATATCCAACGGTATCGCCCGGGCTCAGAGCAAAGTCGAAGAACGAAACTTCGCTATCCGTAAAAACCTGCTGGAATACGACGGTATTATGGATGCCCAGCGGAAGTACTTCTACAGCCTGCGGCAAAAAATACTGGAAGGGCGAGATATTCCCCAAACCGTGTGGGATATGATCGAACGAGCTGTCGACGAGGCTGTACAAACGTATCTGCAGGACAACTACTCGGCCCAGTGCGTGGCCAGGTGGGCCAGGGAAAATCTGAACGTCGCAGTCAGCGCTTCCAGCGTGTCGGGAAAAGAACCGGAAGAACTGGAAAATTACCTTAAACGAGCTGCGGCTGACGAAATACGCAGCACCGTGGCTCTGGAACTCGGTGAACATATCGACGAGGAAGAAGAAGCGTCAAAGTGGGACCTGCGCGGAGTCTCACGCTGGGCTATGAGCCGATTCAACGTGAGCATCAGCCAGGGACAACTGCGAAAAATGACCCTGGAAGACATACAGGAAGCGGTAAGCGAAGCGGCAATTAAAAAAGTCGAAGAAGTGGACTGCTCGGAATTGAACGAAATGTTGGCCGAGGGATTTAATAGGCGGGCATTGGCGGAATGGGCTAAGGAAAAGTTCGACCTGACTGTCCATGCGGATAGCTTTGCCGATAGCTCGGCTGAACAGGTGCGAACGGCTCTGCTGGAACAAATCAAAGAGGTCTATCACCAAAGGGAAATACAATATCCGGTAGACTGGGCCATAGAGATGAGTCTGGCAGGAAGCAATACCGAGGATATATACGCAATCGAACGGCTGGTAAACTGGGCCAACCATAAATATAACAAATCGTTCAAAGCCCAAGAGTTTCAAGGGCAAAATCTAAAAGATATACGCCAACGGTTGCTGCAACTGAGTCAGGAATTTCTGGACGACGATCAAGCCAGAGGCGAAGGAGTAGAAAGAGATTTTATTCGCCAGGAACTGACCGAGTTGGAGCGGTTCATACTCCTGCACGAATACGACAGCGGCTGGAAAGAACATCTGCTGGGCATGGACCATCTGCGAGACTCCATCGGGCTGCGAGGGTATGCGGAGCGAGATCCAAAGATCGAGTACACCCGCGAAGGGTCGCGGCTATTCGAAGAAATGCTTCAGGCGGTTCAGTCGCGAGTGACCGACCTGCTGTTCAAGGTGAAACTGACCTCCGCCGATTCGGTCCGCTCGGTGTATAACATAGCCCAAACCCGGCACGATCTGATGCAGACCGACTACTCCCAGGAGGCCGGGCCCCAAGCACAGGCAGCAGAGCCGCCGCCGGTAGCCAAGACCATCCGGAAGGAAACGCCAAAAGTTGGACGAAACGATCCGTGTCCGTGCGGATCAGGGAAAAAATACAAGAAATGCTGCGGACGAAATTAAGTGCGAGGAAGAAACAGAAAAGAACTCACCACGAAGGACACGAAGATCACGAAGTAAAAAAACAAAGAGAATTAGCCACAGATTTCACAGATGAGCACAGATTACAGAAAAATAAGAAAATAAAAGAATGATCCTAGATTTGCTCTACATCCTGTTAGTGGTCCTGATGATGCCGGTGTTTGCCTATAAGGCTGTGACTCAGGGGAAATACGTCCGTGGGATCGGCCAGCGGCTGGGACATATTCGCAGACGATACTCGCTGCAGCAGTTGATCTGGCTGCACGCGGTGAGCATGGGCGAAGTAAATGCCGCCCGGCCATTAATAGAACGAATACGAAAAGATTTGCCGGAATTCGAGCTGCGGGTCTCCGTAACAACGCGAACGGGATACAATCGAGCCTGTGAATTGTTCGGCAAAGAAGAAGTGTTCTACTTCCCCTTCGATCTGAGCTGGGTCCTGAGCCGTGTCTTTCGCAGACTACGGCCGGCGCTGGTCATCCTGATGGAACTGGAGGTATGGTACAACTTCATGGCTCGCGCCAAACGATTCAAAGTGCCGGTAATAGTAGCCAACGGAAGGATGACGGCCAAATCGACCCGAGCCTACCGGATGGCCGGCAGAATCACCTCGCGGATGTTTCGGCGAGTCAGTCACGTGTTTGCCCAGGACGAAGAAATAGCCGAACGATTCCGAGCAGTCGGTGTACCACCCGAACGAGTGAGCGTAGCGGGAACAATGAAATACGACGCCACATTAGTGGCTGACGAAGCGCCGGGCAGCGAAGCACTGGCTCAAGCATTGGGCATCAGGCCTACCCACCATCTATGGGTGGCGGGCTGTACCGGGGGCGGAGAAGAAGAGGAAATCCTGACCGTGCATCAGCAACTGCTGCAGGATGGACATGCCAATATCCGGCTGGCAATCGTACCTCGGCATCCGGAACGGTTTGCCGAAGTAGCGTCGCTGATCAGTGTGCGGGGATTCAATCTGCGAAGGCGCTCCAAATACCCGGACCTGCCGGTCGAACAAGCATCGGCGGGCTTCGGGCTGATGTCTCCGGTGAGCCCTCTGCCTCGCGATACGGTGGTACTGGGCGATACCATGGGCGAACTGGACAAATTCTACAGTTTGGCCCGTGTGGTCTTCGTGGGCCGAAGCTTGGTACCCCTGGGTGGATCGGATATGATGGAGCCGGCGGGGCTGGGAAAACCCACTGTGTTCGGGCCGCATACCTTCAACTTCGTTGAGCCGGTCAAGGCCCTGCTGGAAGCTGAGGCAGCATTTCAGGTAAACGACGCGGCTGAACTGACGCCATTATTGAAACGTCTGCTGGCTGGCGATCCAGGAACGGCACGAAGTATAGGGCAACAGGCTCAACAGGTTGTCCGGGATCATAAGGGAGCTACGGACAGACATATGAAGCTGATCTGCCAAATCCTGGGCAAATCGGCTGAGTACCCGAACAGAACAATTGCGCCGCCGGCAATGTGTGGACGCGAGGAAAAGGCGAAAGTGTGAGGTGATTGCTATGGCAATCCAAAGTCTGCGACAACAAGTGGTCGGGCGGGCCAAACTGGTAGTAATAAAAATAGGCTCCGATGTATTGGCCGGCAGCGGAAAAGGAGCCGGCCTATACGACCGGCGGGTAGTCCAACAACTGGCTGAAAGCATCGCCAAACTCCATAGCAAGCAAGTCAAGGTGGTATTGGTCAGCAGCGGAGCTATCGGCAGCGGTTTGGCTGAACTGGGGCGGTCCACACGGCCAAAGACAATGGAACAACTACAGGCGGCTGCGGCTATCGGACAGCCACACCTGATGAGACTATATGAAACAGCTCTGGCTAAACACGGTCTGAAGGTGGGGCAAATCCTCCTGACCCGCTCAGACTTCGAGGATCGGGTGCGCTATCTGAATATCCAGCGGACCATCGAGGCCCTGCATAAAATGAAAGCTGTTCCCGTTATCAACGAAAACGACACTGTGGCTGTGGATGAAATACGGTTCGGTGAAAACGATATCCTGGCCGGGCTGGTGGTGCATCTGCTGCGGGCTGACCTGCTGATCTTCCTGAGCAGCGTCGACGGTCTGATCAAAAACGGCAGCGTGGTAGACGTGGTCGAGGAAATCGACCAAAGCATCTATAGCCTGGATCACGGCCGGCAGAGCCGAGGCGGGGCAGGCGGAATGAGCTCGAAACTACAGACGGTGGAAATGGTCAGCCGGGCCGGGGAAGCAGCGATCATCGCCAACGGGAAAGCAGACCATGTTATTGACAGACTCCTGGCCGGCGAAGAATTGGGGACGCTGTTCTTACCAGCCAAGAAAAAAATGGACGCCCGGAAACGATGGATAGGCTCAGCAGCTAAAACGTCAGGTAGGCTGAGCGTGGATGCCGGTGCAGCCCAGGCGATACAGAAATCACGCAAGAGCTTGTTGGCTATCGGTGTAACAGCAGTCGAAGGAAACTTCCAGGCCGGCGAAGTGGTGGAAATACTCGGGCCGGATGGAAAACGTATAGCCAGAGGGCGTGTGAATCACTCATCCAGCCGGATAAAACAGATCAAGGGGCTAAAGTCCATCCAGATAAAGAAAATCCTGGGCAAATCCGGCCGGGAAGAAGTGATCCATGCCGATGATCTAGCCCTATAAAAAAAGGACAGCTGTGAGGCCAAGCAGATTCATAGGTCTGGGCGTACTCTGTAGCGTGATCCTGGTGAACCTGATGGGCTGTAGATCGGGGGCCTGGCGAAAAATCCACATTGGGCAAACGACAAGGGCACAAATCGAGAACATCTTCCAAACGTCCATTGGACCGAAAGAACGCTATATATACGGCCTGTCCAAAGACGAGCTGTCCGGAAACAAAACGCTGATTATGGCCAGCCTGGATAACAACGGCGTGGCCATAGGCAAATACTACTGGCACTGGGAACCGCAGCCGACGTTCGAACTGCTGGAAAAAGACAGTTGGCACATCTACCTGGAAACACGAATAGCACCATTGGAACTTCAAGGATTCAGCCCGACAGCAGAGTCTCGTGAAGAAGCAATCCTGGAACACTTCGGTCAGCTGCTGTTCGATACTTCACGACAGTTCGACCATCTTAATGAGGTGGCTGAGATAATGACGAAGATGAACCAAATCCTGGCCATGGCGATAAATCAGTATGGCCGGCAAACAAAGGGTCACAGCGTGCTGGACAAAGGCGGCCTTGCCTTCGACGGCCAAGGCTACGGTAACAAGTGCAGCATGGCATTAAAGGTCGTCGACGAGAACAGAGGATTGTACCGGCTGACATTGAAAGGCAGAATTGAGAATTGAAAAGCCAAAAGAAATACAAACAGGCCAAAACTGGACAGGAGCATCCGAACGGGAGCGGCTGTGCACAGCCGTGGCCTGCTGGCTGGCGTCACTGACCTTTGCCGGGCCGGGACAATGGCTGAGCGGACGCGGAATCCAAGCGGTATTATGGTTTGCAGGTGAGCTGGCCCTGGTGGGGCTGTGGCTGCTGACGGGGAGCAAAGGAAATAAATGGCCCATGGTCGGGGCAACGGCAGCACTGGGGCTGTATCATCTGGCCGGCTGGGTGTCGGCGGCACGGGCCGGCTGGCGGTTCCATAAGGTGATCCTGGAAAGCTCCGTCTCGCGCATCCTGGTGATGGCGGCACTGGTGTTTGTGGCACCACTGCCGGCAGTTATGCTGGTCTATGGGCCGGGACGAACGTCGTTGGCGACAGAATATGGAATATCGGAAGGATCAATGGCCACGGCTCTGCTGGGCCAACACGCAAACCTGAGATGCCAAAGGTGCGGCTATGAGTTTGCAGTAGGTTTGCCGGTCAGTCCAAAAGACTATATCATCGGCGAAGAATTACGCTGTCCAATGTGCGGCAACTGTGACTTCGGAACAAACAAAGGAAAATTCCTGAGAGGAGATAGAATCTTAACCAGCAAACGGCTGGTACCGAAGCGATGGGACCTGCTGCTGTTCCGCTCACCAACAGGCTTGACAGACCTACTGCTCAAACGGGTGGTAGGGCTGGAAGGGGAAGAACTGGAAATCATCGACGGCGATATATTCATCAACTCACAACTGGTATCCAAGCCAGCGATGGCCTACGAAGAAATGTGGCTGACTGTAAACGATACGAAATATCGGGCGAAAAGAACACATCATCCGAAACTGCAATGGCGACCAGGCAAAAAAAACCAAGCGCAGCAGATGGCCGAACAAGGTTGGCTGTTCGAGGCTGCCAAAGACTCTGGGCAATCATTAGAGCTGAACGGCGAACTGACGGACGCTATGATCTATAATATCAACAGCATACAATATATCCGTCCGGAGCCGATACACGATGTAAGACTTGAGGTAAATGTGTCAAAACTGCAAGGCCACGGAGAACTGAACCTGGTCTGGGAACACGCGGGCACAAAAGTGCTAGGAATACTCGAAACCAACGGCCAAGCGAGACTGAGAATCGAATGGGTGGGCCAAGATCGACCGTCAGATACGACCGTGGCCGATGGCCGGCATAACAGAGCAAATACAAAACTGATGCTAATCGTGCGAGACGGATACGCCTATCTGTACGCCAACGGAAAAGAACTGTGCCAAAGGGCTGTCGGGCCGTTCGAGGCCCAGATCGCACGCTACCGTGTGCGGGAAGCGTGCCGACTGAAAATCACAGCCAATAACTGCCAAGGCAAAATCTCTCGAATACGACTGGACAGAGACGTACACTACAGGGCGGTACATCCGCAGGCGGTAAGAATCAGCCCGGGACATTACTACGTGCTGGGCGATAATAGTGCAGTCAGCAGCGATTCGCGGCTGGGTTGGCGTATGTATCCGGGCCTGGCAGGCTGGGATGAGCCAAGGCTGGTGCCGGCTGAGTTCACCGAAGGTGTGGTAACGTGGCTGTATTGGCCGTTGGCTCGAATGCGCAGCTTTCGGTAAAAAAAACAGGCTTGATGCGTGAGGCTTGAGACCTGATACCGTTTCAGATTAATTAATGCGCTCGCGCAAATCAACCGTTGGGATTCAGACAAGCATCTTGGCCTCCCAGGGCACAATGATACACACAGAAATCGCCACTTTCAGCCCAGCGAGCGCATGAATTAAACGGAAATGATATCAGTTGTTGCTGAACGTAAGCCAAAAACAGCTCGCCGTTGATGGCCCCGTCCACGACCAGCGGCGCGGTCAGCCCCTCTACCCGCAAGGCCGCCAGGAAAGTCGTGGTTTGCCAGTGGCCCTGCGGAGCGTGATCGACCAGCCCTTGTCCACGCGCTGCGCGGCCCCGAAGCCGTGTCATGTTTGTTTTGGTCCAGGTTTCATCGAGAAAAACAAACTTTCTCGGGTCCAGTCCCAGAATCTCCGCACGCCAATAGGCTTGATGCTCGGCCACGTGGAGCACTTTTTTTTAGGGTTACGCCAAGATCGCGTAACGCTCTCCACAGCGTTGTGATGCTCACGCCAAGGCCCAGCTTTTGTTTCAGTTCCTCCAAGGTGGCGTCCGGAACCGCATCGATAAGTTCGCGAAGTCGGTTCTCGTGAGCAGCCAATTTAGGTTTTGGCCCAGTGCGTCCCCGACGAGGCTCAATGCACCTGGTCTCTTTGCGTTGCCGAAGTAACTTGTAGAGCCAACGCTCGGAAACCCGATACCGATCAGCCAAATTCACCAGCCGCACTCCATTGTCGTAGTCAGCCAAAACGCGTAACCGCAAATCCGTTGAATATGCTTTTGCCATGACAGAATCCGCCTTTCTGTTATGGTTATCGGCTTTCCCCCAGATTCTCCTGAATACTAATTCGAAAAACGCTCTAGCGACAGATTACACAGATTACAAGAGGAACACAGAAAAACCAATTAGGAATGGGGCAATGCCCCTTTGACGCTGATTACGCAGATTTCGCTGAAGACGAAAAGAGACCCCCGGTGAAACCGGGGGATAAATATAACGTGATCCACAGAACCTTAATGCAGCCTGGTGTTTTTTTCCCTCTTGCCCCGTCCGGCGAGCCAGAATATACTGCTGTTTTAGGAATTTGCATTGAGTTGCAGTTTGGAGGCCAGAATGACCGAGTATGGCACGGGCGACATCCGGAACTTTGTGCTCGTCGGACACAGCGGGGCAGGAAAGACCTCATTGGCTGAGGCACTACTGCATACGGCTGGGCAAAGCAACCGGCTGGGCAGCGTAGATGAAGGCACCAGCATCTTCGATGCCGACGAAGAAGAAAAACAACGAAAGTGCAGCGTCGATCCGGGGTTCGGACATCTTCTCTGGAAGGACAAAACCATAAACCTGATCGATACGCCGGGCTTTCCGGATTTCTCCGGCGGGGCACTGCCCAGCCTCGCGGCAGCAGAAACCGCAGTGCTGATGATAAGCGCACCGGCTGGGATAGAAATCAATACGCGAAAAATGTTTCACGCGGCTGGCGATAGGAAACTGGCCAGAATTATCATCATTAACAAAATAGACGCAGATAACCTGAACCTGCCCGAACTGCTCAAAGCAATCAGACAGCAATTCGGCAGTCAATGTCGGGTGCTGAATCTGCCCTCGGCAGACGGCAAATCACTGATAGATTGCTTCGGGCAAACCGAAGGTGAAACGGCCTTCGGGGACGTGAGCCAAGCACATACCGAACTGGTCGAAAGCATAGTCGAAGTGGACGACGACCTGACCGAAGCGTACCTGGGCGGCGAAGAACTCAGTAGAGAACAATTGACCGAAGCCTTTACCAAAGCATTGGTGGCTGGCACGGTAATACCCGTGATGTTCGCGTCGACCCGGGAAGAACTGGGAGCTAAGGAGCTACTGGATGTATTGGCTGACTATGGGCCCAATCCACTACAAGGGGCTGGGGCTGAGTTGATCGGCGAAGACGGGTCCAGCGAACATATCTCGCCGGAACCAGACGCAAAGGTACTGGCCCAAGTCGTGCGAGTAAGCGCAGATCCAAAGAGCAATATCCGCAATGCAATCATCCGGGTCTTCAGCGGAACTCTACGCTCAGGAGATAATATCTTCGTAGATGACAACAAACGCGCCCAACGAACCGGACATCTGCTGAAACTCCAAGGAAACAACACAGAGGAGATCGAACGGCTGGTGCCGGGAGATATAGGAGTATTGGCTAAACTCGAAGAGGTACGCACCGGCTCAACCATCAAAAATCAAGCTGGGCCGGAAAAAATCAAAACAGTAAAAACAACCGAGCCCTTGTACTCCCTGGCCATCGAACCCAAGAGCCGTGGAGACGAACAAAAAATATCCGAGACTATGAGCAGGTTGGCTGAGGAGGATCCAACCTTCAGGGTAACTCGTGACAGCCAAACCGGTGAACTGGTCATCTCCGGATTGGGCGATCTGCACCTGAGAGTAGTCCTGAGCCGTATGAAACAACGTTTCAAACTGGATATGCTGACCAAGCCACCAAAAATCCCCTACAGGGAAACAATTATGGGGACGGCTAAATATATCGAGTACACCCATAAAAAACAAAGCGGCGGCGCAGGCCAGTTCGCCAAGGTCTTCGTCGATCTGGAGCCAAACGAACGCGGGGCAGGTTACGAATTCATCGACAAGATATTCGCCGCTCCATCGATCAGGCTTTTCGGCCGAGCGTGGATAAAGGTATCAAAGCTCAAATGCCCAAAGGCGTGTTGGCGGGCTATCCGGTCGTAGATGTCAAGGTGTCACTGGTCGACGGTAAAACGCATCCGGTGGACTCCAAAGATATAGCCTTTCAAATAGCCGGACGAGAGGTCTTCAAAAAGGCCTTCCTGAAAGCTAAGCCGGTACTGCTGGAACCCATTGTCAATATCGAGGTGACCGTGCCTATGGATTTCGTCGGGGATATTGCCCGCGACATCTCCGGCAAACGTGGACGTATCGAAGGCCAAGACGTTCTGCCGGGGAATATGGCGGTAATCCGAGGGCACGTGCCGCTGGCTGAGGTGGCTCAGTATAACTCTCAGCTAAAGAGCGTGACCGGCGGACAAGGCAGTTATACAATCGAACTGAGTCACTACGAAATGGTACCACCAAACGTACAACAGCAGATAGTGGCTCAATATAAGCCCAAAGAGGAATCGGACTAGGTAAATCCCGATTCGCGGGCTGACCAACAGAGCCGGATTGTTTAATATTTTATCAGAAATCGTTACCGGCTCCATTCATATCTATCATCTGCCCAGAAGCGGAAGGAGCACACATTATGCTTTTATTACATATTCTGCGAGGAGTGTTCGTACTTATCGTAGCATCTATAGCCTTTCTGTACGCAGACCAAGTGCCGGGGATGAAAGAAAAACCGGAAGCGTCCATCCTCTTTGCCGTGATGGGGGCCTTCCTGATCATCGTGGTAGATATGGTCTGGCCCAGAAAAAGCCTGCGAGCATTGGCGGGGGTGCTTTTCGGACTATTGGCCGGTATGCTGGTAACCTATGTGTTCAGCCTAATCGCCAGCTTCCTGGCCAGCGTGTTTATGCCCTCCATAGAAATCGGAGATAATCCGCGAACCGCGCTGCAATTCATAAAATTCATGGTCGGTGCGGTCAGCTGCTATGTAACCATCAGCTTTGTCATGCAGACCAAAGATGATTTCCGCTTTGTAATTCCCTACGTGGAATTCTCGCGGCAGACCAAAGGGGGCAGGCCCTTCCTGCTGGATACCTCGGTAATTATCGACGGACGCATCGCTGATATCTGCAAGACCGGAGTCATCGAAAGCGAAGTGATAATCCCGCGCTTTGTGTTGCAGGAACTACAGAATATCGCAGATTCGTCTGATAGGATGAAAAGAAAACGCGGACGAAGGGGACTGGACGTACTGAATACCATGCAGGCAGACAAAAGCATCGATTTGGTGATACGTGAGCTGGGACCTTCTGCCGGCCAGGAGAAAGGTACGGTTGATGAGCGGCTGGTAGAGGCGGCAAAAATAATCGACGGGCGTCTGGTAACCACAGACTATAATCTTAACAAGATCGCTCGACTGCGCGGCGTGGAAGTAATAAACATCAACGACCTGGCCAATGCCCTCAAGCCGGTCTTTCTGCCGGGGGAAGGGCTGAAACTCAAGATCGTAAAAGCTGGCGAAGAGCCCGGTCAAGGGGTGGGATATCTGGACGACGGTACCATGGTGGTGGTAGAACAGGCCAAAGATCGTATCGGCAAAACAGTAGATGTGTTGGTCACCAGTGCCCTGCAAACGTCCGCAGGTAGGCTGATCTTCGGCAAACTTAGCGATGGCGGCAACCAACACAACAGCCATCGGCGCAGCTAAGTTTAGGTGTTTATTAAAACCCCTTGCGGCTAACTTCAATGGCTAAGATATGTCTGATTATTGCCGGGGCGGGACGGTCGAGCCGATTTGCCGGGGTCATCGGGAAAATCTATGTACCCATAGGCCCTAAACCCGTGTTCCTCTGGACACTCGACTGCTTCAGGGACTTCGGCGAAATAACCCAAAGGCTGTTGATAGTCAGAGCAGAGGAATTGGACGACGTCGCTAAGCAATGGGGGGCAGAGCTAAAAAAACGGAAAGTGCAGCTCGTCGGGGGCGGCCAGCGGCGGTTCGACAGCGTGCAGGCAGGCCTGGCAGCAGTGGATCCGTCCGTCGATCTGGTGGCAGTACACGATGCAGCCAGGCCAACAGTGGGACAACAAAGCATTGCCGAGGCATTCGAAAAGGCAAAACAAACGGGGGCGGCAATCGTAGCTCAACAGGTAAACCAGACCCTGAAACTAGCTGATTCAAACGGTTGTGTCAGTCATGTGAGCAACCGCGAGAAGTATTGGCTGGCTCAAACGCCGCAAGTCTTTGATCGGGAGTTGCTCACAAAAGCGTATGCCGCGTGGGGGTCCAATCAGAACGAGGTCACGGATGATGCCCAAGTGGTTCAGGCCTACGGACACAAAGTGCACGTTGTAGCGGGGGGGGTAGGAAATATAAAAATCACCACGCCCGAGGACCTAAAACTCGTCCAGGCAGTTCTACTGGATTAATAATAAGAAAAGCTTGATGCCTAGGGCTCAGTACTTTGAAGAAACCCCCCGGTGAAACCGGGGTCTAAATAAAAAGAAGGTCTGGATTCCGCATCAAGCATGCCCTCAACTCGATTGGGGGTGCGGAATGACGGAAATACACGCCACGGAACGCTCGAAGGATCTCATCGATCAAACTCAGCACCACTGAATCTGCTGCCCAAATAGGTCTTGCGGACCAGCGGATCGTTGACCAACTCCCGTGGTGTGCCGTCACGCAGGACACGACCATCAAAAATAATATAGGAACGGTCAGTCACCGCAAGGGTCTCCCGGACATTGTGGTCGGTGAGCAAAACCGAAATGCCCTGGTCACGCAAAGACCTGATCTCCTGCTGGAGACTCTCGACGGCTATGGGGTCGACACCACTAAAAGGCTCATCCAGCAACACCAAAGTGGGGTTGGTAATAAGCGATCGGGCAATCTCCAGCTTGCGCCGCTCGCCACCAGATAAGGTACGGGCCAACTGACGCCGCAGATAAGTCAGGCCAAACTCGTCCATCAACTCCTCGGCCCGCTTGATCCGCTGGCGGCGGGACATGGTCATAGACTCCAGGATGGCCAGGAAATTATTCTCCACCGTGAGCCTTTGGAAAATACTGGGCTCCTGAGCCAAATACCCCATCCCCCGCCGGGCACGCTTGTACATGGGCATCTGAGTGATGTCAGTGCCGTCAAAAACAACCGAGCCAGCGTCCGGAGTCACCATGCCAATGGTCATGCGAAACGTGGTTGTCTTGCCGGCACCATTGCGGCCCAAGAGTCCCACAATCTCGGCTGGGGCAACACGCAACGAAACGTGATCCACCACTATCCGACCTGAATACTTCTTAACCAATCCTCGAGTTTCCAACAGGTTCATGAGCAATATCCAATGGTCTATTCTACTGAGTCACAGGACCTTATGAAGGGTCTCCAAATGGGCGGCATTGCATTGTGGATAAGCTGTTAGGCAATATTCGTCCTTCCGGGATCATGCCAAGGTGGCTATTTGAGCTGGTGAACCCATAAAATACGGCCAGTTAACCACAAATCGGCCTACACCCACAAACTACAACGCTAACGTATGCCCAGGCAAGCACTTATCCAAACAAGACGCCAGCAGGCCCGCTCAAGTGCCATCCAGGCTGTCAAATACGGACACAAAGGCCCAAGTTATGGCTGCATGGCCCGTGGGGCAGAAGCGGGGCATCCGCCTTGTGGACAAACTGTTGAAAATACCTCCCGCAATCTGTCCGTCTTCCGATCATCCCTACTCAACGAATCAGCCGCATCTTGCCCACTCTGGGCACTAACGGCAGTTGCCGGCCAACAACAGGGCCAGCAGCGGGCCAGTATACAAAAAATGCCTGGCCAAATATATGGTCCCGTGGAACAGTGCCACGAACATAGTCGTCATCAAGGCCAGAATGCTTGACACACCAGAGCCGAGAATCACGCGAATCGGAACTATTGTCACCCAACATAAAATAGGCCGAACCGGGGATATCAGCATCCGACGGTATGCGGAACGGCCGGCCACAGGCGTGAGGTGGCTGACCATGCAACCTGAGGGCCTGGGCATCAACCAAAGGACGCTCATCAGGAGCGATCCTAATCCGGCCCTTAGAGGTGTAGTACACGTCCCTGTCAAGCCTGATGTGCAGCAGGTCCACCTCACAATCCCCGGCTGAAATAAAGACCATTGGCCGAGGGGCCTTGGTCTTGCCCAGCAGACGAACCTGGTCCAAGGAACCGGGGCTATAACTGCTGTTGGTGGTCCAGAGGACCTGACGGCCATCCACCCACACGCTGACCCTGTAATCCACAATCTGCAGGGCCAATCGCAAGGACTTCCCGACAGCAGTCGGGGGCAAATCATAACGCAAAGGCAGGCCGGCATCATCCCGGACGCTCCGCCATTGGCTGTGTTCGGAACCGGAACCGGCCGGTACGCCCAAGCTATACTGTAATTCAATATAAGGCGAGGACGGGGCTGAAATATCCAGACGTAAACGGAAGAAGTGATCTCGTTTGCTCAGAACAGCAGTCACTTCAGCAGACCGGCCCAAATCCCTGGGAATAACGTCAAAACCCAAACGCAGGTCGGTTACAGTCACATGATTACGACCCGAAGAACGCAACGCATTGTAAGTTAAAGTGTTGTCAATCGGTCCAGTATAAGTGATCGTCCGGTCCGTGGCGCGGGCCTTGAGTCTGAGCAGCCGGCCGTCGTGAAGCCTGTCTATCTCCGAATTTTTAGAATCCCCCTGCCAGCGCGGCCAGCCTTGCCCGGGGCGGGAACGCTGATAATCATTGTCAAAAACGGGTATCCAAAGCCCCTGCTGCACCTTGGGGGGCTTCTGGGCAATGCGGCCATCAATGTACACGTCACCATCAATGACCTCTATGGTCTCACCGGGCAGTCCGGCGAGCCGTTTGATAAAATTGTCCCGACCATTGCCGGGATAAAGGAAAACCACGACATCCCAACGCTTGGG
>JAACET010000162.1 GCA_011682385.1 Actinomycetota bacterium
CACAGATTAGAAGAAAGATAGAAAAGAACAGACTAGATTCCCGCGTTCGCGGGAATGACAGAAAGAAGTCATCACGAAGGTTTAAAAGAACCCCCCCCCCGATAAATCGGGGGGCTAAATAATAAAAACCTCTGGATCCCCGCTTACGCGAGGATGACAAAAAAATAAACCCCCGCTAAAACCGGGGGCTAAATATGACGCAGCGAAAAAAACACGTCAAAAGCAGTTCTAAAAAACCGTCAGAATAAACAACACCGCATTAACAATTATAGAAATGATCAGCACCAGGATAAGCACCTGGGACGGCTTGGCGGACTGCTTGGGGGACTTGGGGGCAGCGGGAAGGCCGGCACGAGGCCTGAGCTTGGTCTTAGACTTGGACTTGGCCCTAACGGCGCTACTGGTAGGAATAGGGCCCTCAGTGATCTGCTGGCCGGAAAAACTGGACTCCTCAGCCAAACTCGTCAAAAGACGTGCATTAAGACGCTCGCGAGCCAACAGCGGCGGCTCGCCCCGGGCAATGCACTCCAAGTCCATCAAGACGTCCTTGGCACATTTGTAACGGTCCTTGCGATCCTTAAACATCATCATCTCAATGACCTCGGCCATGCCGGCAGAAAGCTTGTTATTGAGATGATCCGGAGGAACCAACTCCTGCTTAAGGTGCTTGTGCATAATGGCTGAGGGATTGGGACCCTCAAAAGGAACCCGCCCAGTGACCATGTGATAAGCGGTGGCACCCAGAGAATAAATGTCTATCCGAGCGTCAATGTCACGCTCACCACGAATCTGCTCAGGAGCAATATAATAAGGAGTACCATAAGCCCGGCCAGCCTCAGACTCGGCGGCACGCATGTCGGTAATCTCGCGAGCTAAACCCAAATCGGCCAACTTGACCACGCCGTCAGGTGTAATCAAAATATTCTTGGGCTTAATGTCGCGGTGAATAAGGCCTCGCTCATGAGCGTGAGCCAAGGCGTGGCAGATCTGCAAGAGAATGTCCAAGGCCTCCTTCTCGGTGTACCTTTTTCCATGAGCCATCTGCTCATGCAAACTAACACCCTCGACATACTCCATGACAAAATAGTGATATCCACTGGCCTCGCCGACGTCGATGGCCTGGACGATGTTATTGTGATTCAACTTGGCAGCAGCCTGGCCCTCTTTATAGAAGCGCTCGACAAACTCCGGGTTGCGGCTGAGATGACGCGGCAAAATCTTAATGGCCACCACGCGATTAAGGGAAATCTGCGTGGCCTTGTACACTGTGGCCATGGCCCCGGCGCCAATCTTCTCGAAATTCTTAAAACCAGGAATCTGACGGACGGGTCTGTCACCCTCCAGGCGAGATTTGAACCGCTGAGCCTGCCTGGGGGTTATGTAGCCGCGAGATACAAGGACTCCAGCCAAAGACGTTTGGCCATTACGATCGACTATCTCCTTGTGGACCTGGACACACTCGTCCAACTCCGTCTGATCAACCAAGCCCTGCTCCAAAAGCAAACGCACCATGGCCTCTTCGGTGTTTGGAACAGACGTCGTACTTTTGTTGTTGCTATCACCCATAAAAACACTACATGATAACTAGCCAGCCTGTCCCCCGGCCGGCTCGCCGATGATATGAGACACTTAGATATCGGCCAGCAGAGGACAAGTCAATAGGAAATATGTCTTTTTCAAACAATCAATCTGCACGGTAACACCGGGCAGGTCCTATAGTTGGCTCAAATTTCCCCGTTTGAGCCAGAAAAGATCGGACCTCCCAACACAAGTGGCACTTATCAGCGAACCTCTCCTCAGAGGGACCAAACCCAAGACCATTGGCTATCTGCAGCAAACCGTACGGGCCGGAACGAGCCAGAGTCAGCAAAATCTCATCTTCGGTGCAAGCAAAATCAGACCATATCTCGGGCAAGGGCTTGCGACGAGCATTACCCAAAACCAGGCCAGCACAGACGCCGGGAAAAACATTGCCGGATGGGTCAATGTGCACATGTCGGCTGGCAAATATCGGCTTGTAGCAATCCGCCTCAGCAAAAACCTCCGGCGGATGCAGTTCCAACAAGGGAGCAATCATCCGGGCTGCCCGGCCAGTGAGCCGATCACGGTGCACTTGCCAGGCCCGGCGGAAAAACCGTTGGCAATCCGCCTGGCCCAGGCCATTAATATCCACCGGATCAGCAAAAAAATCCCGCCAGCGAATCCGCACCCGCTCGGAGCCCAGAACGTCCTGAGCCACCTGGACCAGAAGCCTGACCCGCTGGAAAGGAACGAACTGCTGGTGATAAATATCGCAACTGACGACCAACCGGCCAAGGTCCAACTGTTTGAACTGTCGGCAGCGCTGCCGAACCAACTGCGGGCTAGTACACCAGGAGGCATTGGTCTCAAGCTCGTGAGCAACTAAACCCTCGGCGTGAGCAGCCTGTAAAATGGCTAACAAAGCGGGCCAATTACTAAAGGGCTCGCCGCCGGTCAAATGAACCTTGGCCTGCGGGCCAGCCATAGACTCCAATGATTGCCAATAAGCCAAGGCGTCGGAAACAGGCATAAAATCCCTCTCCCGCTGGGGGTGGCAATCCAAATAACAGATCGCACAGCGGCAGTCACAAAAATACGTGAGTATCAGCCCGGCAAACTTCCAGGGCTTGGGGGCGAGCTTAGATGGTGATTCCTGCTGGGCTGTCACTATGTTATTATAGGCCTAAAATGAATGTTTTGCCGAGATTCGTTACGATAACCCCCGGCTCGTAGCCCGGGGGCATTCGACAATCCATAAGAAATTCATGGGGCTGGCAGTTAACTGGAGAAATCAGCCAAAAAGGTTTATACTCTACCTCCAAAGCGAACAAACCACGGACGATACGGCATAATGGTGCGGCCATGGCTAAACAACGAATAGGACTGTTGGGCGGAACGTTCGACCCAATCCATCTGGGACACCTGCTACTGGCTGTACACAGCTACGAAAAACTAGACCTGGATCGGGTAATCTTTATACCGGCTCGGATACCGCCTCACAAGGGACAACCAGCGGCTAGTGCAGAGCAACGGCTGCAAATGGTGCGATTGGCTGTGGGCAACGACGAGAGATTCCTGGTCTGCGACTGCGAACTGAGCCGAACAAGTACCAGCTACACCATCGATACCGTAAAAAAACTTCAACAGTCACTGGGAAGCAACACACAATTGTTCTGGCTAATCGGCTCAGATATGCTGGAAGACCTGCCAAACTGGCGCGAAGTAAATAAACTAGTCGATATGATCGATATCGTGGTGGTCCAACGGGCTGGCCAACCATCTGCGGATTTTTCCGCACTGCAGCCGAGCTTGACCGTCGAACAAATCAAACGAATTCAAGGCCAGGCCATCAACGTATCATTAATAGACATCTCCTCCACTATGGCCAGAGAACGGATAGCCCAGGGGTTGTCGCTACGGTACTTTGTGCCGGAATCAGTTGAAAAATACATAGCTAAAAACAAACTCTATCAAAATATAAGATAGGCACGAAAGAAATATCAAAAATCAAAAATATTACGGATAAGGAAAGACATTAGCCATCCGCCTTCGCCGGGGATACGGCGTGACCTAGGGCAGATTTCACAGATGAACACAGATTGTAAGAAATAAGAAACACAAAGATTTCACCACGAAGGGCACGAAGATCACGAAGTAGATGTAGTAGATTAAGAAAGGCAA
>JAACET010000065.1 GCA_011682385.1 Actinomycetota bacterium
TTAGGCCCAGGAATTGGGCTGGGTTTGGTCGTGTTTGGTCCAGAAGTCCGGCTCGCGGAAATACTGACGAATCAGCAACGCGGCCTCCACACCATCACCACAGGCTGTAGCCAACTGCATGGCCGCTGACTCGCGGCAATCACCGGCGACAAATACGCCCTGCATACTGCTGCGCAATCGGCCGGCAGGAGTGCGGATGTAGCCGTTGTCATTAAGCTCAACAATACCATCAAGGAACTTGGTGTTGGGCACCATGCCCACAAACATGAATACGCCGTCAACAGATAAATCAAATGATTCCCCGGTCTTCTTGTTAAGCAAAGTGACGCTTTGGACCTTGCCGCTGCCCTTAATCTCCGAGAGCGTGTGCGAATAGAGTATTTCGATATTGCCGCTGTTCTTGGCTGTGGACAGCAACTCCTCGACGAGCACAGGAGTAGCTCGGAATTCATCCCGGCGGTGGATTATAGTAACCTTGGCGGCAAACTTGGACAGATGGATAGTGTCCTCGACGGCGACATTGCCGCCGCCGACGGCCAAGACGTGCTTACCTTTAAAGAATGGTGCATCACAAGTGCCGCAGTAACTTACACCCGAACCGGTAAACCCCTCTTCACCAGGTACGCCGAGCTTGCGGTAGTCCGAGCCGGGAGCGAGAATAACGGCCCGGCTAAGGTGGGTGGTCTTATCGGTGAGGCTGACCTCCAGCAGGGAATCATCGCGACGAGAAAGGCCAACGACCTCCGCAGAAGTCTTCAACTCAACGCCAAAGGCCTGGGTCTGCCTGGTCATGTTGGCTACCAAGTCGGCGCCGGATATTCTCTCAAAGCCGGGATAGTTCTCGATGCGGTCGGTAAGATTGATCTGCCCGCCTGGCGCGAACTTGTCCAACAACAAAGTAGAGTATCGATCTCTGGAAGTATACAAAGCAGCAGCCAGGCCGGCAGGGCCGGCACCTATAATGATGATATCGTGGCTTTCTTTGGCCATGAAAATAATCTCCCAAAACTCACACGGATTGCTCAGGTAACAATCCGAAACTGGCGGCGACGGCCCTCAATAAAGCGTGGTCGGCCTGGTTGAGCTGAGTATTGCCAACCATCACACACCAAAAGACCCGCCGGCCAACTGTGATCTGATGATAACGCAAAAGCGCAACGGGGTAAGGATAGCGACGGTAGCGAAAACTAAAACCTCCCTCACGCTGCTCGTAAGGGCCCACCTGTACGGAGCGAGGCTCTATCGGCAGCGGAGAATAAAAATCATTGTCATTCATATCCAGCAAACGTACCAAGCTGAGCAGCGGGGTCAGAGTCTGCTCGTCAGAGGCACCCGGGCGAACACTGAAAAAAAAGATCTGCCGTTTAGGGGTCCTCTGAGTAAGGCCGTCCAGCCGGGCGGATCGGTCCAAAGGACGAGTATATACCAGAGTAGAAAATAGTCTGGAACTCTTAATGGGACCAGGTTCCCAGCCGGCCGGCATGCGAACAGCAAAACCCAACTGCGGTAAACTAATCGGCTCTCCAAGAGATGTAACGAGCCGACGACGCTGGCCGGCGAACAAAGCCACAGACAAAACCGTCAAGGCTAATACGCCGACTAAAAAGATACCCAGTAAGGTTTGGCGAGTTCTCTCAGTCATGCTATCTTGCCAGTTCCCCCGGGAAAACTGAAGGCACAAAAATCAAACGGACGATCTCAGCTTATGGGAACAGGGCAGGTTGGGTCAAGGAAATTGCTTGACAGCTCCACTCGGGTAATTCACAAAGATGACATGGACACAAACAAACCAATCGATGTCTATTTTCTGCTGGGTGCCACAGCCAGCGGCAAAAGCAGCGTGGGGCTGCGTCTGGCCAACATGATGGAAGCCGAAATAGTCTCGGTGGACTCCATGCAAGTATATCGGGGGATGGATATCGGTACGGCCAAACCTACAAGCGAAGAACTAAGGCAGGTGCCGCACCATCTGATCAATGTGGTCGAAGCCGGCGAGTCCTTCTCGGCGGCAAAATTTGTGGAATTGGCCGGCAAAGCCATCAGCGAAATAAACGAACGAAATAAACGAGTGCTGGCTGTGGGGGGCACAGCCCTATATGCCAAGGCCCTGGCTGAGGGGTTATTCGATGGGCCGGGAAGTAATGCACAGCTCCGCCGAGAACTGAAGGATCGGGCAACTCGGCTGGGACCGGAAACGCTGCACAACGAATTGGCTCAAGTAGATACTGAAGCGGCAAACAGGATTCATCCGAACGATCTTCGAAGAATTGTGCGGGCTCTAGAAGTGTTCGAGTTGACCGGCGAGCCGATCAGCAGCTTTCAACAGCAGTTCGGCAGAGCTAATCCGGCATACAACTGCCATTATGTCTGTCTGCGTCGCAAACGAGAGGATCTGCACGGGCGAATTAATGCCCGTGTAAAAGAAATGATCCGGGCCGGCCTGGTAGATGAAGTTCGGGGTCTGCTATCCGGGCAGGGGGGATTATCGATGCAGGCCAGGCAGGCCTTGGGGTACCAGGAAATCATCGCCCATCTCTCGGGTAAAATGGACCTGGAAGAAGCAATCGAAGCGATCAAGATCAACACTCGCCGATTCGCTAAGCGGCAACAGACGTGGTTTCGACGATTCCCGAACGTGCATTGGCTGGACGCTGAGCCAGAGGACAAGAGCGAATACCTGGCGGGCTTGGCAAGTCAGGCATTCGAAGAAACAGAGTAAGACATACTGGATTCCGCATCAAGTGCGGAATGACAGAAAAGAAACCCCCAGTAAAGCTATTTGTATCGTTTTCGCATGGCGCGGGCGATCTCAATCTTGTGCTCTCGCGTCTTTATGGTTTGACGCTTATCAGATCGCGACTTGCCCCGGCACAGACCCAAATCCAACTTGGCCAGGCCACGCTTGAAGTGAATGTTCAAGGGAATCAAAGTATTGCCCTTTTGCTGGACGTGTCTGGTGAGGGTCCTGATCTGCCGTTTGTGAATCAAGAGCTTCCTGGGGCGAGTGGGCTCGTGATTGCGCGGGCCGGCTTGGGCGTAAGGGGCAATGTCAACGCCATAAAGAAAAAGCTCATTGTCACGGTTAACACGTGCGAAACCCTCATCCAGGCTAACCTTGCCGTTGCGGATACTCTTAATCTCGGTGCCCAGCAAGTGCAGGCCGGCTTCCACGGTCTCCAAAACAAAATAGTCATGGTGAGCTTTACGGTTGACAATCCGCGGACGGTGCTTGGCCTGGGCCTTCTTTTTCGACTTTTTCGACTTGGCTGCCATAGTCCTGACCACAAAGTAGTTTACAGAGATGCTCCGACGCTAAACCAACAGTGATGATACTTGCTGCGGCTGATGAATTCAACGCTAGAACAGCAGGGCTTTTGCATTGACGATAGAGGGTCTGAGCGTGTAGGATGTGCCCGGAGGTACCCATAGGCATGGGTGATCCTGAGCTTAAAAGCCAGACCGGACGGGATAAGACGGTCCGCAGTTTCGTTGAGCAGCTTAGCCCCGAAGAGAAGATGCTCGTGATCCTCAAGGGGGAACTGTATGAGGGAGATTGGGCCAGCATGCTCGAAGACCTGCGTGATCGGCTGGAAGGCCGTCCGTACATCTTCAAACTGGCTGACCGTATTACAGAGGATATCAGCAGAATAGAAAAACTGCAAAACTTCGAACAGAGCCATCAAGCCGATCTGGCTGATTACGTCAAGCCAGAGTGAGTGACTGCGGCGGGAAATTTGCCCCTTCGGGCAGTAGACTATGGGATGATGTAATGGCAAATAAAAACCGGCTGTGTTTAACCCTTGTCTGTCTGGTGGCAGCGGCGGTAACAAGTTGCAGCCGTCAGCAGGCAATAGTCATCGAGGGACAGGCGCTATCGGATGCAGATCGTTTCAGGAGCATCCACCTTGAACCCTACTGGACCAACAACGACCTGGAATTGGCTGCAGGCGAAAAAGTAGAAAAAGTCTGGCTGGAACCAAAAAGCATCTACTGCCTGACAAGCCTTAACAAACTGTACCGATTAGATCGCGACAAAGGAATCGTAACCTGGATACGTCAGCCGGCTGAACCGCCAAGGGTAGTCCGCCGGCCGGCAGAGGCCGCAGATAAGACACTGGTAATAGCCCATGACGTTGTAAAGGTCTATGAACTGGAGTCGGGCAACCTGGTTCAAGAGCTTGCTCTTGATTTCAGTGCCAACTCAGATCCAGCCTTCGACGGCGAGAGACTGTTCGTAGCCGACAGCGTAGATCGCGTGATCGCGATCGAATTGGCTACCGGAATAAAGATTTGGAACTGCCGGGCAGACAAGGCTATCAGCGCACAGCCGATGTATCTGGAGAGGGCATTAGTGGCTGTGAGCGAATCCGGCGAGGTGATGGCATACGATACCGAGTTCGGGCAGTCACTGTGGTACGAACACTTCCGGACCAGAGGCCCACTGCTGAGCAGCCCTGTACTGACAGACAATGCAATCTACGTGGCCGGGACCGATAGCATACTCTATTGCCTCAGAAACAGCGGCGATATCCGCTGGAAATACTTCGCCGGCACAAGTCTGCAGACTCCACCGAGGCTGGCCGACGGACGCGTGTTCCAGCAAGTGCCAGGAAAAGGTTTGGTGGTACTGAACGCAAAAGACGGGACAGAGCTAAAAGATTTTCAATTTGCCGACGGTAAGCAATATGTCGGCACAGTCAATGATCGGCTGTATATATTGCTCGAGAATGGGAAAATTGTGTCCGTCGATGCCCAGAACGGTCAGCGGCTGGTTGAACTCGGGGTAGAAGATTTCGACTTCTTTCTGAGCGACGACAAGAAACCATATATATATCTGGCCAACAGCGAAGGACGGATCGTCTGCCTGGGGAAGCTCGGGGCAGGCTCACGCTAGAAATAACTCCGACTGAGCTTTGGAGGAAGGTGATGGATATCGTCAAAGTCCGCCGGGCCCTGGTAAGTGTATCCGATAAAGCGGGAGTGGTTGAATTCGTCAAGGCTCTGGCGTCTATGGGTGTGACTATTATAAGCACCGGCGGTACGGCCCGGGCACTGAGCGAAGCGGGTATAAAAGTAGTACCTGTCGAAGAGGTAACGGGATTTCCGGAGATGATGAACGGACGAGTCAAGACCCTTCACCCCAAGGTACACGGCGGAATTCTGGCTGTCAAAGACAACGCCGATCATGTTCAGGCTATGAAAACACACGGGATCGAGTCTATCGATATGGTCTGCGTGAATCTGTACCCCTTCGAGAAAACCGTAGCCCAGCCGGACTGCACCTTGGCTGAGGCGGTGGAGAACATCGATATCGGTGGGCCTTCCATGATCCGCTCGGCAGCCAAAAACCATGCCTTCGTGGCGGTAGTAACCGACCCGGAGCAGTATCAAGATGTGATCGAAGAACTAAAGGCTAACGATGGTGGGCTGACCAAGGCAACACGAGCTAAGCTGGCCCTGGCGGCCTTTACCCGTACGGCTGAGTATGACCGGGCTATCTCTGAGTATTTGGCTAAGCAATAATCCGCTGGTCTTCGGCGCGTTGTCCCTATTCCCGCACAATTCATTTTTGGTCCGGAACTATGAAGCCAGTCTCAGCAAACAGCGCCCGCCCACATCCGAAGTGGCGGGAAGGGATCGGTCCCAATGTGCTGATGATCGGAGCGGTGAGTCTATTAACAGACGCATCCAGCGAGATGATTTATCCACTGCTGCCGGTGTTCCTGGCCGGCCTGGTACCGCTGGGTTCGGCAGCAGTATACGTAGGACTGATGGCGGGGATTTCCGAGACTACGGCCAGCTTGCTAAAAATATTCTCCGGACGTATCAGCGATGCTCTCGGCAGACGAAAGCTTCTGGTGGTACTGGGCTACGGGCTTTCGACGGTCTTTCGGCCGTTGATAGCTGTGGCCACGGCGGGCTGGCACGTCATTGCCTTTAGGTTCGCCGACCGTGTGGGTAAAGGAATACGCACCTCACCTAGAGACGCATTAATCAGCTACTCAGTAGAGCCTGAATTCCGGGGACGGGCGTTCGGGCTACATCGGGCGATGGACCATTTCGGGGCAGTCGCAGGACCGATCATCGCGGCGGTGATTCTTCTGGCCTTTCTGGGCCGGGGGCTGTGGATACACAGCGAGCAGATTCCAACCCAACAGGAAATGCAGGCCTTGCGCTGGCTCTTTGGATTGGCCCTGATCCCGGGCTTGGTGGCTATGGTTGTGCTGATGACCAAAGTCCGCGAAGTTTTGCCGGCGGCTACAGAGCCAACCGACGGTAAATCAAAGGAAAATCTCAGCGCCTGGCGGCGCCTGCCGAAAAAATTCTACATCTTCGTGGGTATAGCGAGCCTCTTTGCCTTGGGCAACAGCTCCGACCTGTTCCTACTGCTGCTGGCTAAAACAAAATTCGGTCTGGATATGATGTCGCTGCTGGGAATGTGGGTGGCCCTTCACCTTTCCAAGGTAATATGCAGTTTCTTCGGGGGATCTCTTTCGGACAGGCTGGGAAGGCGTCCGGTGATTGTGGCTGGTTGGCTGGTCTACGCATTAGTGTATCTGGGATTGGCTGTGGTTGGGCAACAATGGCAATTCTGGTGCCTGCTGATAATCTACGGGCTTTATTACGGTTTGACCGAAGGGGTAGAAAAAGCCCTGGTGGCTGACCTGGCGCCGCTGGAATATCGCGGCAGTGCCTACGGGGTGTATCACGGAGCAATAGGCTTGGCTGCCTTGCCTGCCAGCCTGCTGTTCGGGGTATTCTGGAAGGTACTCGGGGCGCCGATAGCGTTCGGCGTCGGGGCGGGCCTGGCCTGTCTGGCGGCTATACTATTGAGCGCATTCCTGGCGACGGAAAGCAGAAGCTAAATCAGCTTTTCCTGAGTCGTCTAGCTATGTCTTCCAGGATGTACTGCTCCAGGGCGTGCTCGCGACCGATGTCCACCCAGATCGGCTCGGCCTGCGGACGGGCATAATCACGACGGCTGGGTGCGGCCGGCACACCATGGGCCCTGATCATCTCGAAGGCCTCAGCGGTACTGTCCAACTGATCGGAAGGTATGCTGACCCGCTGAGCCTGAGCCTCAACGCGCACCTCAAACTGCAGGGGACCCTGAGATACTACGTGGATAGATACGATCCGGCGAACAGTGTGCAAAGAACTAGTCAATAAATCATCCGAACTGGCGGTGTCGCCCCGCCAGAACTCGAAAAACTGCTTACCAACGACGGGCTCACTGACGATCAGACCGAATCGGCGGTCCTGTCGATCAACACTCAGGCCACGGTCTTTCAGTGAAGCCAGGCAGACTGTCCAAATATCATCGAAAGAGGCCTGCTCCACAGCAATGGCCTGCCACCTGGGTCTGCGCTGCTCGGTGCAGCCAATCAACATGGCCGTCAGAAGAATGGTTATCGCTATTGTCCGGTTCATCATTTTCTGCGCTCACTGACAGTGTTATAAATCGCCAAAACGTTTTCCAGTGGTGTGTCGGGCTGAATGTTGTGGCAGGGGGCAAGGATATAGCCGCCCGAGAGTCCGACCTCGTCCAGGAGATGGTTAACCTCCCTGGTGATCTCTGGGGGGTTTACCCTCTGGAGCCAGCCCTGAACATCAACAGCCCCATGAAAGGTAATTCGCGATCCAAAATCCTTTTTCAATTCATAGGGATTCATGCCCTCTGCCTGCGGCTGGATGGTCTGCAAGGCATCCATGCCCAGATCAATAAATCGGGCGATCAGCTCTCGACTGGATCCGCAGCAGTGGTGCGATATTCTGGCCCCGTAGGAATGGACCATATCAAAAAACTCTTTCTTCTTTTGAGCAAAAAGCTTATCGAATTTTTCCGGCGAGATAAGCGGCGCTCGCTGGCTGCCGAAATCGTCACCGCAGAGGACCATATCAATTCGACCATTGGCTGCCTGTAGGGTACGCTCAATGTGTTCGAGGAAAAACCGGTGCCGTTTCTCGACAATATAAAGATAAACGGGGTCTTCCAAAGCGATATCGATCAGCACCTGTTCGACACCTCGTCCGAAGGCAACGCCGTTGATAAAGTCTTGGATGCCATACTCGCCGGTGGCGATGGCCTTATCGGAGAATTCGGCGCAGAGGCTGGGCAAGGCCTGGTAGTCGAACCAATCGGGATTGGGCCAATCGAAGGCCTGGGCCTGTTCGAGCGTTTTCCAGTCGGCGTATGGGAAGTTTATCGGCTCATCATACTCACCATACTCGTTGGGCATGGGGCGACGGCGGATGCCCCAGATATCCGCGGTTGAGCCGTCATCGAAAGTCGGCAATTCCGGGCCGGTGTAGGGCGGGTTCACATAGCGAATATCCGTACCCAGTCGATCACGTAATTCCTCATCGCTGCTTACCTTGAAATGGGTGAGTAACCCCTGGTGAATCTCCGGAGTGGCAAAATAGTCACAGGGAGTGTAATCGGGCTGTGTGTGAGCAAAAGCGGCCTGTACCCGTTCGCGAGGTGTCATAAGGTCATGTCTTTCTCTGCGGGTAATGTTCCAGAAGTTCCACGGCTGGGGCCAGTACCATGTCCGGCGTAACCAGTTCCATACAACGGTGATCCTGCTTGCAGGTCTTTTTCTGGCAAGGGCCACAATCCACCTCGGCCCGGACTATGCGTTCACCGTCAAAGAAGGTATCAGTCCAGGCGGGGTCTGTCGAGCCGAAAATCGTAACCACAGGAACACCAAATGCAACAGCAAAATGACGCGGGCCGGTATCATTGCTGATCAAAAGACGGCTGCGGCGAACCAAGACCTTCAACTGTCCGATGGAGATATTCTGCCGGGCAAGATTAACGGACGGGCGGCTCATAGAGTCCTGCACGGCCTGGGCCACGTCGCGCTCAGAGGGGCCTGCGCTAATAGCCACGGCCAAATCAAAACGCTCGGATAAAATATCGGCTACCCGGGCAAAACGCTCAGGCGGCCAACGCTTGGACGGTCCGAAGCCACCGCCGGGATGCAGCAGCAATACTCCATGGTCCGAATCAAGGCCCCATTCAGGCAGCAAACGATCAAGGGCTGTCTCGTCGGCCGGCGAGGTGAACAATTCCATAGCAGTATCCAACTGCGAGGCACCCAGGTAGCCGGCAAGGGCCAGGTAATATCGGATCATAGGGCTGGGAACAAACCGACCGTTGTCCTTGGCGGGCAATAATCGATCAGTCAGGAACACACCGCGGCCATCACGGTCATAACCAATACGCTGAGGAATCCGGGCCAGGCAAACCAGCAGAGCTGAACTGAAAGAATTGGGCATCAGCAGGGCGCAATCGAAACGCTCGCGGATGAGTCTCCGGACCAAAGGAAAAAACTGCCGCCGATATTCACCAGTACCCGAAGCGGGCAGCTCAATAGTCGCGTCGGACCAGGGGGCGTCGGCGAGCACGGCCAAGGGACCTGAACGGCCGAGGTAGGCAATGTGGGTCTGGGGAAACTTCTGCCGGAGAACCCTCAGAGCGGGAGTGGCCATGACCGTATCGCCCAGCCAATTGGGCAGCACAATCAGCATCCGTTGAGGCCCAAGGACTGACTTTAAACTCGTCCGGATCACTTGGACTCTTCTCTAACGCGAAGGGTGAAGTAAGAGCAAGGCCACTACCATAGTCTGTAATATCAGTCCGACGGCCAAACAGACATACAGAGACTTCTCGGTCCAATAGGAAAAGGCCACATAAGCCATAACCAAACACAGAAACACCGTACACTGAAGCATGCCGGCCAGCATCTTGCTCACGGAGAATTCACGGTGGACCTGAGTAACACGCTGATGGCGCAGCTCCCGAAGTATGTCGGTCAGTATCCGGGCATTATCGTTCGGGACCGCTGCGGGTGACTTAGCTTCTCTGGCAGACGGTTGTTCATCAGAATCTTCCAGAGAAATATCCTGGGAAATAATGACGTCTGCTGCCTCGGATAAATTCTTGACGGCAAAATCAGCGGCCGTTATGTCCGGCGATCCGGGTCCTCCCTTAGCGATCTGCTCGGGATCAGTCAAGATAATAGTCCTGCATCCGGCACGACGGCCGGCCTGTGCATCTCCAGTCGCATCGCCGACCATCCAACTCCGGCCAAGATCAATATCCAACTCCTCAGCGGCCTCCAGCAGCATTCCCGGGGCAGGTTTACGGCGGTCAGAGTCCTGGGCATACTTTTGGACAGCACCTTCAGGATGGTGGCCGCAAAAATAAATGCCGTCCAACTGCACAGCCTCTTCAGCTAACAGTGACCGCAGACGGTCGTGTATCTGTTCCAGGGTCTTTTCTTCCAATATTCCCTTGGCCAGGCAGGCTTGATTGGTAATCACTACCAGCTTATACCCCGCAGCTCGCAGCCGACGAAGGGCTTGGCCCACCCCGTCGATAAGCTCCAGGTCTTCGGGTTTAATTATGTAGTCGAGAGATTCGTGAACAAGCGTGCCGTCACGATCAAGAAAAACGGCAGATGAGCCGGTGGTAGTCTCACTCATGAGTATGAGCCCTCCTACTTCTGAGCTGGAGGTGTCTCGACCAGGGCCGATTCGACCAGATCACACAAGATGTGATAGGCCAACTGGTGAGCCTCCTGAATGCGGGCGGTCTGCTCGGCCGATATCACCAAAGACAAATCAGCTATCTTGGCCATCGTACCGCCATCTCCGCCACTAAAGGCCAAAGTTTTGGCCCCATGGTCGTGAGCTACCTCCAAAGCCAAAACTACGTCGGCGGAATTGCCGGAAGTGCTCAGACCCCAGGCCACATCTTCAGGACGGATGAGTCCCTGGACCTGGCGAGCAAAAATCTGATCAAAAGCGTAGTCATTGCCGATAGCAGTTATAGTGGAAGTGTCGGTGGACAAGGCCACGGCGGCAAAAGCGGGCCTTTCTCGACGAAAACGACCCAGGAACTCGCCGGCGATGTGCTGGGCGTCGGCGGCTGAGCCGCCGTTGCCGAAGATGAGCACTTTGCCGCCGGAACGCAGACTGTCTATGAGCATATCAGCCATGCCCTGAAGCAACTCAAGCGAACCGGCCAAGGATTGGATGGCCTGGGCGTGGTCGGCCAAGGTTTTTTCTATAATCGGGTCAGTCATTTGTCCTATGCACCTCCAATGGTAAACCTAACCGGCGTATTTAGACAAGATAGTCTGGATAATATTCGTGGTCGAACAGCCCTGCACCATAGGAACTAACTCGACCTTTCCGCCATAGCCCTCAACTAACTCTCGGCCGACTACGCCACGGGCGATACAGTCCTCGCCCTTGACCAAAATATCAGGGCGAAGCTTGTCCAGCAACGCAATAGGTTCAGTTTCGTCATAAATAACAACGTAGTCCACTGACTCCAAGCTGGCTAATACGCTGGCCCGCTGGGCCTGTGTACAAACAGGTCGGTCGGGGCCCTTGTTGGCCCGGATGGATTCGTCAGAGTTCAGTCCTACAATCAAGACATCACCCTTGCTCCGGGCCTGAGCCAATAAAGATACGTGACCCATGTGCAGGACA
>JAACET010000066.1 GCA_011682385.1 Actinomycetota bacterium
ACAGTGGCCGACGAATCAGGACGAGCTGCAACAATGGCGCGAGAGCATATCTATGGTGAGCTACTTCCTCTTCCGCCGGCACAGCGATCAGTGTCTGTACTATAAGCTGGATAATCTTCCAAAAACGGCTGATTTGGTTGAGCAGATCAAAAGTAAGTTCAAAAGAGGAAAAATTGCACCCTTGAAAACCGGGCCGAAAGCACAATAATAGAGATAAGAACAAGAAGACACAAAGCAGAAACGGAAAGAACTCACCACGAAGGACACGAAGTAAAAAAAACAAAGAAACATAAACTGGATGGCCGTGTTTTTGACGCAAGGAATGATAGAATGACAAAGCAAAGGAGATGGCTATGAAAAAGAAACTGTGCCTGCTGAGTTTGTTGGGGGTGCTGGTCAGTGTCGGGTGCTTAGGGCGAGTGATCAAAGAAAGCTACTATGGTGCAACCGGGGCTACCGGAAGGGTAAATGTATTACAGAACGTAAAGGTGGACCTTAGCCGCTACGACAGCTTCAGTGTAGAACAATTCAGTGACGCTATGGAAGGACAGGGAAACATGGCCTTTCTGGCAGTAGTAGAAAAAAAAGTAGCTGAGATAGTAGCCAAAAAAACATATCTGAATGCCACAGGAACCAAAAGCCTTAAAATTTCCGGGAGTCTGATCAGCTACGATACCGGTACAACAACAGAGAAAATAGCCGGACCCATGGAACAAGCCATCTGCCGAATCAAACTAATCGACGCCGACAGCGGAAAAGTCCTGGGCGTGGCTGACTGCCTGAGCCGAGCTAAGTCGTCGGTGCGAAAAGGACCAGAAGAATTGGGCGAAGGTACGGGAAAAGGAATTGCCGAATGGATCATCAAAAACGATAGCCGTGGAGCTAGGCCGGAAGAAGAAAACTAAATGGGACATCTGAGGAATATGCTGCTTGCCCGGACCGGATCAGGTGCCCGGACAAAGGCACAACTGGTCTGGGGAAAAATTCGACGGGCATACCTGGGGGCACTTCGCAGCGGTTACGTCAAGGACCAAGTCCAACTGCGGGAAGGTGAGTGTCTCCGCTGCGGGACCTGCTGCAAGCTGCTCTACGTGTGCCCGCATCTGGAAGAGCTTCCGGACGGGACGACCCAATGTAAGATCCACCATGACCGGCCAATCAATTGCCGAATCTTCCCGGTAAACGCCAGCGATCTAAGGGATCGTGATCTTATTGGTGGCAACGGGGATTATAAAGAATGCGGATTCTTCTTCACCGGCCACAACAGCAGAAAAGACCCCCGGCACATAGGCCGGGGGCATTAGAAACAGAGCGTTGGTTAAATGGCTAAACGCGTTTTATTCCATCAGGTTATTTTGGCGGCAGCCATAGCTGCGCCGATCATGCCGGCGTCATTGCCCAAAACAGCCAACTCAATCCGACAGCGATCCGCCCCCTGCAAATGCCAGTTGAGCCGCTTGAAATGCTTACGCACGGCAGTAAGCAAAATGTCCCCGGCGTGCGACATTCCGCCGCCGAGCACCACCATCTGCGGGTCCACAACAGCTCGGACGTTCAAACTCAACAGAGCTAAATAGTAGGCTGAGCCGTCGAGAATTTCCTCAGCCAAAGGGTCGCCCCGGCGGGCGTGGTCGGCAACGTCCTTAGCGGTGAGCTGGGTATTGTCGCGAAGGACCTGGGCCAGCGAAGAAGCACGGCCAGCGTCTAGGGCCTCGGTGGCCCGGGCAATAGTGCTGTTGGCTGAGGCATAGGCCTCGGCACAGCCGTGCTGGCCGCAGCCACACAAACGACCATCTGGAACTACAATGACGTGGCCAAGCTCGGCGGCAAAGCCATGAGCGCCGTGCAGTACCTGGCCATCAATGACCACGCCACCACCAATGCCGGAACCCAAAGTAAACAGGGCCATAACCGTAGCGGATCGGCCGGCACCAAGGTGAAACTCACCCAGGGCGGCAGCATTGGCGTCATTCTCCAAAACAGTGGGCCGTCCGAGAGCGTCGCTGAGTATCTTGCCCAGCGGAACGTTTTGCCAATCCTCAATATTGGGCGAGTCACAGATGACCTGAGTTTCCAAATCAATGGGGCCGGGCGAGGCTACACATACGGCGGTGATGTCAGGCAAAGCTAGATGGGACTGCTCGACTGCTTGGCGAGCAGAGTGGATAATGGCATCCAGGACGTCTTGGCGATTCCGCTGGGCAGTGGGAACCGCGACAGTAGAAAGTAACTTCTTATCATCCTTATCAGCGGAAACAACGCCGGCCTTAACCGATGTTGCGCCAAGATCAATGCCCAAATAAAAGCTATCTTTAGCCATGATTGTTACTCAAGGTTACTGGAGATTGCGGAACCGGGCTTTACACTGTGCGAACCTCTGCTTCAATGGTTTGCGGCCTAATCCGGGTAGTGCGGCGGCATTCAAAGCAGAAATCAACTCCGCGGCCGACTCGGCATTCTTAGAGTCCAGCAAAGTCTGAAGGTAATCGAGGGCTGTGCCCAGAGCCTCTTGTTCGAGCTGCAACGAGGCAGAAATGTCCTTAATATGAGCGACGGACTGCTGGAAATCACCCTGGTGCAGCAGGGCATCCAAGAGCTTCAAAGCCAATCGGCCCAGAATCTCGGTGTTATCAGGATTGGAAAGAGCCAGGGCCTGATCGTAGGCCAAGCCGTATTTGCCGGTGGCTGGCTGCCACCTGCCCAACCGACTCAGGCAGTCGCCGAGCTTCTCTCGCACGGCAATAAGGTCGGGAGAAGTCGAGTCGCTCTCGGATAGTCTCCTCTCAAGGTGACTGAGGACCTGCGTCTGATGCTCAGGATCGTCGTCGGATATCTTCTGCTGCCAAGCGGTCAGGGTCTTCAGGTCGGCCTTGGCCAGCAACTGCATAACGATACGCCAGACCTCCTGGCGGACATTCGGGTCAAGCTCGACCTTGGGATCGAGCCGAACCTCAAGGATAGGCAACTGGTCGGGGGCGCCGAGGGCCTCAATAGTCCGCAGGACCTCCAAACGCACACCGCGATCAGGATCGGCCAACAAAAGCTGGACGGCGGCGAGCGTCTCCTTTCTGCGATTGTCGGCAGGAAGTGTACGCAACCCCTCGACGGCCCGGGCTCGGGTAAGAGCAGAAGAATCCTGCAAAGCCCGAACAAAAGCCGACCGAAACGCAGGTGAACCAACCCGGACCATGGCTGAAAGAATCTCGCCCCGTAAGGTGGCGTCGGCACCATTAGTCAGGGCGGTCTTATCATAACGGACTAACAAAGCGTTAACTATCGCGGCTCTGGCAGGACCAAGGTCCTTAGACGAAGCCAAATTGCCCAAAGCTGAGGCGGCACCAGCGACAACCAAAGGCGACGGGTCAGCTAACAAATCAATCAAAGGCTGGACCACCTCCCCGGCACCAACATAACCCAAAGCATGTGCAAAACTGGCCCGGACCCGCGGATCCGTCTCCTCAGGCAGGCGAGCAAGAATAAGATTGCCCAACTGCTTGTCACGTAAGTCGCGGAGTAACTCGGCGGCTAAGGCCCGTACCGGGGCTGATTCATCGGCAACCATCTGGCGAAGCCGCTCCTGCAAATGAGCTGGAAAAGGGCCGGGCTGGAACAGACTCCGCGATAACGTCAGTCCCTGCAGGCGGACATCCTCAAGGGGATTAGTCAATAACTCCTCCAAAAGCCTGGGCTTGTCCTGAGCACTGAGCCAGCGGAACTCGATCTGCTTGCTCAACTGCTCGGCCAACAGGCCAACCCGGGTGCGAAGCTGAAGGTTCTGACTGTCCAAGGCCAGTATGTAAAGCTGAAGCCACTGAGCCAACTCCTTGTCCTTGTACTGTTGCCACCAGGCCCGCCAGGCGGCATTACTCTGACCAAAACGAATGCCGGTAAGATGCTCCAAACCCTCGCGACAACGGGTCGAAAGCTGAACGTTCTGATCGTCCAGGGCCTCAATGAGTATCTTGGCGGAGGCCTTGTCCTTAATCCGCTGGACAGCGGCAACGGCAGCTAATCGCGTGTCCTCCGAAGTGCCGGCGGCAGGTTGTAGAATTATACGGCCAAGCTGAGGCAAAACCAGGTGACTGTAATTGGCCACAGCCAGGGCAGCCGTCTGACGGAGCTTCTCGTCCTTGGCGGACAGAGCTGAAATCAAAGGATCAATGAAGTCCTCCGGCAGGGTGCCCAACTTGGGCAAAGTCTCAGCTAAGGCACCAGCTACGGCCAACCGGCCCTGAGGGTCAGCGGTATCGGTCAATATGTCGGCCAGCGCCTTGGTGCCCTGCGGCCAAGCTCGCTGGAGCAACAGGACAGCGGCATCCCGCCGAACGTCCACAGGAAAAGCCCGACCGGTGAGTATGCGACGGGCAAACTCAAACTCACTAGTGCCCTGGACGACAGCATCAGCGGCTGGAGCTATATCTTCCTGGGAAAGCGCGGACGTTGAAAAAGACAGTATCAGCAAAGGTAAGCAGATTCCGTACGTAGCACGCATATATGAGAGATTAATATAAAGGGGGCCAATTGTCAAAAACAAAGGTGGAAGAAAGGCACAAAGCAAAGAAAGAAACAGAAAGAAAAACCCCCGACACGTGGGCCAACGGTTTTTGAAAGAGCAGTGCGATTCGCTTCAGTCGAGAACCACTTCGTCGAGGTAATTGGGAGCAGAAACAGACCAGCCGGTCTTGTCCTTAAGAAAACTAGTGAAACTGGCAAGGGTCTCGGACTCGCCATGCACGGCAAAAACGTGGCGCGGGGCCGCTTTCAAACCAGTGAGCCATTTCAAAAGCCCGTCTCGGTCGGCATGGGCTGAAAAGCCCTGTATCTGAGCGATCCGAGCCTCCACGGCGTACCTTTGGCCGTGGATCCTTACCTCCTTGACGCCTTCGACAATAAGCCGGCCCAGGGTGCCGACGGCTTGATAGCCGACAATAAGTACGGTGCTCTGGGGTCGGGATATGTTGGAAACCAAGTGATGCTTGACCCGTCCGCCAGTACACATGCCCGAGCCAGCGATGATTATGCAGGGGCCCTTATGATGCTGAATCTGTTTGGACTCGCTGGTTGAGCGGGTCATAGTCAAGCCGGGGAAATCAAAAGGAGATTCGTGGTTCCTCATAAACTCAACCATCTCTTCATCAAATAGCTCGGAATGTTTCTGGAAGACCTCGGTAACATTAATGGCCATGGGGCTATCCATGAAAACCGGAAGTTGAGGTATCTTCTTCTCCAGCAACAGTTCATTGAGGCGGTAGAGAACCTCCTGGGAACGCTCCAGGGCGAAACTGGGAATGACGATATTGCCACCCTTGGCGTGAGTGGTATTGACGACCTCGGCCAGCAGCTCCTTTATATTGTCCGTATCGGGATGGAGCCTGTCGCCGTAGGTGCTCTCAGTCAGAACGTAATCAGCCTGCTCGAAAATGGTGGGGTCACGCAATATGGGGACGTCCCATTGGCCGATGTCGCCGGAAAATATAATCGTGCGGGTTTGACCATTGACCCCAACCTCGACCTTGATCATAGAAGCACCAAGAATGTGGCCGGCGTTGTGGAAAGTGGCCCGGATGCCGTTGCCGATCTGCTGGGGCTTCTTATATCCGACAGTAGAAAAAAGATTCGAACAGGCCTGGGCGTCATCCTGGGTGTAGAGGGGCACCTCGGGGTGTGGGGGCCTGCGGCCCTCCTTCTGGTGGCGCTTGCGCTTGTAAAAGGCGTCCTCTTCCTGAATGTGGGCGGAATCCAAAAGAACAATCTTGGCAATCTCAGCAGTGGCGGGCGTAGCGTAAATCCGGCCGTGGAAACCCTCGGCAAATAACTTGGGCAGCCAACCACAGTGGTCCAAATGAGCGTGGGTTAATAATATGGCGTCTATGCTCTCAGGCGACTCGGGAAACGGATCCCAGTTCCTCTGCCTCATGTGCCTTTCCTGATAGAGGCCGCAATCTATCAGCACCTTGGTACCGTCGGCCTGGAGTAAATACCTGGAACCGGTGACATTCTGAGCAGCACCTAGAAACTTCAATCTGATGTCCATGCTGCTCCTTAATTAGAGTAAGCGTGTTTGGCCATCTCATCAAGGCGGTCAAGACACAACTGTGACCAGGTCTCCATAGACTCGCGGTTGGTTTGCAACTCCTGAATATCGGCGAAGGACATCCGGGTGATCATCTGCTCCTTTTTGTCGACATCGAATGAGTCCAGGGTCCAATAGTGGACGACGCCAAGGTGCACGCTGCCGACGGAGTTGGAGTCGTCATTGAGCAGAGCGACAATCCGATCGTTGTGGTTGGCGCGGACGTGTATTTCCTCTTCCACTTCCCGCTCCACGGCAGAGTCATAGGCTTCGCGAAAGCCTAACAAGGGGAATCCGTCATCACCGGGGTTGATGTGTCCGCCGATGCCGATGGACATTTGGCCGACAAGGCGGGTTTCGCCGGCCCGCTTGCCCCTGACGTAGCAAAGGCATTTGCCTGCATGAGTTATGATTACATAAGGGATGATCTGCTTATAGCTGGGGTCCGATTCGGCAGAGGATCGGGGAATAAAACGGGGGACGCCGGGAGCAAAGATTTTGTCCAGGTAACGGTCAGTGTCAAACATGAGCCCCTGGAAGAGCCCAACCTCGGCGAGGATATCTCTGGAGATTACTAATACCTGTTCTTCCTGAGCCATATGAGAGCTTTTCCTCGTTGTTCTGCATCCTGCTGACAAATGATCTGTCTCTGCAAAAATGATACCAAAACTCAGGCTGACATTCTACATTCGATTCGTAGCAATGAGCCTTTTACGGAAAATTGTTAGTTCATAATCTCCCCAATAAGTCTATAATATGAGTATGGACAGAAAACTATATTTCGGCCAGCCCTGGAATGAACCGGGGTATCTGAATCCCTGGGTGAGCTTCGAGGATAATCCGCAATTCGCACTTACGGGGGTGAAATCGAAGTTTTGCCGAGCGTGTCTGAAGTCGCTGAGGAAGGGACTGCTGTCTTATAAAGTGGGACAGGGGGTGGCTCTCGGACCCAGCATGCACTGCTGGAAGGCAGTGTTGAATATGGAGGGATTAAACGACCCAGAAGAATCACGCAGATTACTGGAGATATATCAGGACGATTTTCTGGCTGGTGAAAGCAAAATCACCGGCAAAATTGGCGGCGGAGAAACGCCCAGCCAACAACAAATAATGATGCACTGCGATAACGCAGTAGAGGCCGGAGCCTATCTGAACGAAATGGCCGAGTGGCTCAGAAAATACCACGGACATCCGCTGAATTCATATTCAGTCGAACAGGGGTGCAAACACCCCTTCCTGGAACTGTTCGGGCCGGTCTCGGCCAGAAAGCAAAGAATGGAACCAATCAGTCCGGCAGTGATTCCCAAAATTATCGACCTGTACCTTCAGGATGAGCAAATAGCTCATCGTAGATGAGCCGGCTGGGAAGTATGGGCTGCGAGTTCAACGCGATTGCGTCCGAGCTGCTTGGCGCGATAAAGGGCTTCGTCGGCGGCCTGAATCAGGTCCTGCCCGGAGGATGAACCGGTGGCGTCGGCGACGCCAAAACTGGCGGTGGTTCGCAGCGTATCCGGGCCCAGTTCAAGGGTAACGGCCTCTACGGCCCGGCGACATCTGTCGGCCAGGTAAAAAGCGTCCGAGGCATCCTCGCCGGGAACAATAACAGCAAATTCCTCACCACCATAACGGGCGGGTAAATCGGTTTGACGGCATTGGCCGACGATGGCCTGGGCGACCCGCTGAAGCAACCGGTCGCCAGCGCTGTGGCCGTGAGTGTCGTTGACCTGCTTGAAATGGTCGATGTCGGCCATTATAAACGAAAGCGACCCATCATGACGCTGGATGAGGCTGGACTCCTGCTGGAGACGCTCCATAAGGGCCCTGCGGTTGGGCAGTTCCGTAAGCGGATCAAGCCGGGCGTGCTTAATCAAAAGGTCCTGGAGGTGCTTGGTCCGCAAGGCAGCCCGCACCCTGGCACGCAACTCGAAAGCATCAAAAGGCTTGGTCACGTAATCAACCGCTCCAATGTCCAAACCCTTGACCCGGTCGGCAGTAGTGCTGGAGCCGGTCAAAAAAATGACCGGAATCATGCCTAACTCCGCATCAGCCTTAAGCTGTTGGCAAAGATCAAAGCCGGAAATGTCCGGCATGTCCACATCAAGAAGTATCAGGTCCGGATGTTGCACTCTGGCGGCCTCAAGGCCAGCGCGTCCGCCATCGGCGCAAATGACCTCTAAACCCTCCTTGAGCAGACGGGCCTTGGCTACGGTCAAGGCGTCAGGACTGTCATCGACTATAAGCACTTTCATTCTATCGTCCCCCAGCAGAAGCAACGCCGGCAGCTTGGCCGGAAATAACAGCTTGGCATAACTCGAACAGCGAAGCAAAGGCCAGGCCGGCAGATTCGCGATCCTGAACCTTGGCGGCATCCTCCAGGACCTTGGCTGAGTCGGTCAAGGTAGGATAGCCGTAGCTGCCACCGGCACCCTTGAGCTGATGGGCAAGCCGTCGGAGTGTTTCAAAATCGCCCTCGTCCAAGGCCTCTCGCATAGACCAGAGCTTCTCAGATAATCCGCTGACAAACTGGGCGATTATATCAGCGAAGTCCGGATCGTCGGCAAAGTCAGACCTAACCACTGCTGCGGAGTCGGCGTGAGGTTTACCGGCAGCCTCGGCTGAATTCTGTTCAGATGAGGATTCGTCTGCAAAGTGGTGAAGAATGGTCTGAATAAGCTCAGTACTATTGACGGGCTTGGACAAGTAATCATTGCAGCCGGCCTTGAGGCACTTCCTGCGATCTTGACTCATAGCGTGTGCAGTCAGGGCCACAATAGGTCCGGTGTATCCCTGCTCTCGCAGCAAAGCGGTGGCCTCGTAACCGTCCATCTCGGGCATCTGTATATCCATGAGGATCAGGTCGAACTGCTGTGCGTTGGCCTTGTCCACGGCAATTTTGCCGTTGTCGGCCACCTCGACCTCAGCACCGGCCTTGGTAAGCAGAAAGCGAACGAGATGCTGGTTGTCAATTCCGTCCTCGGCCAGCAGAATGCGACGGCCAGCCAAAGGCTTTGCGGACTGACTTTGATCCTGGGCGGACCCGTCTTGTTGAACAGCCTCAGCGGGTTCCTCGAGCATGGTGACGCCCTCCAAAGGTCCAGTGGGAATTATCAGAGTAAAGGTACTGCCCTGGCCGGGAGTGCTCCGGGCAGTAAGCTCACCGCCAAGCAACTCGGCAATGTAGTGAGCAATGGCCAAGCCCAAACCGGTTCCGCCATACTTGCGGGAAGTGGAACTGTCGGCTTGTACGAAAGGATCAAACAAAGTGGGGAGATTCTCCGGGTCGATGCCGATGCCGGTATCGATAACTTGAATCTGCAAGGCAGGCTCATCTTGACGCCAAGCGGGAAGAAAAGCTACCGCGATGCGAACGCTACCGTCTTCGGTAAACTTGATGGCGTTGCCGACAAGGTTTACTAACGTCTGCCGAAGACGTGCGCCATCGGTCAGGATGGTTTCAGGTATCTGACTTGTGTACTGTACAGCAAGTGAAGTGCCGTGCTGCTCGGCCCGGATGCGCATGATACTGGTCACGTCGGCTATAATGGAGACTATACTGCAGGGCTGCTTTTCCACAGTCATTTTGCCGGCCTCGACCTTGGATAAATCGAGGATGTCATTGATCAAGTTTAAAAGCTGCTGGCCATTGCGGCGAATGACGGCCAGGTGGTTGTGACGGTCGCTGGGGCTAAGATCGGGATCCGTGAGAAGATCAGTGTAGCCCAGGATGGCGCTCATGGGGGTGCGGATTTCGTGGCTCATGTTGGCCAAAAATCGGCTCTTGGCCCGGTTGGCCTTTTCGGCGTCTTGCTGGGCTTGCTTAAGTAATTCCTCAGCCTTTTTTCGCTCAGTAATGTCACTAATGGCAACGACGGCGCAGTTCTTTTCGTCCACAGTAACCGGCTCGACACTGAGCTGTAACCAGGGGCGGACCTCTTGGCCATCGACTATCAGAGTGGGTTGGACTTCGGTGGCCTGGACGGCTTGGCCGGAACTGAGCACCTCTTGAACAGTATTGCGAATGGGACAGTCCGGGCAAACCGAGCTATGGCCGCAGCCGGCTGGGTCCGAGGTAGAGTTGATGCATCCGAGCGCATTGCCCGGCTGAAGGTTGACCATCTGCCAGGGAAATTTGCCGGCAAGCTTGGCGACTACGTGATTGGCCCTGGTAACGACCATGTCCTGGTCAACCAAGAGCATCCCCACAGGGGCGGCCTCAAATATTACCGCAAGGTTCTTCTCATGCTCTTTGAGCTGTGTTCGAACCTGAATCCGCTGGCTCCAGCTTTTTCGGATAGGTCTTACGACCGAACAATAGAGCAAGGGGGCGGCAATGCCCACCAGTATGATGAGATCCAGCAGAATCTTCCAGGGGCCTAGCGAAAAGATGACATGCAAAACAACCAGGACTACCGCCGTGCAAAGGGCAATTGCGATTACGATCTTGGCGAATAGGCTGACGGGAGTTCGGTGGGATGACGGCTCAGAGCTGTGTTTGATAATGCCCATGACTCTAGCCCATATAATCCAGTTCGTACCAACCAGCATCTATGGCGGCAGCGAACACGCCTATTAGCACCAAAGGGGGTGGCTAACAATTGTCGATTCAATGCGGCTAGCCCCCCCCGGGGTCTGGCAGGGACGGTTTCTCAAATAGACTGCCCATAGTTTATTTCGACATGTTCCAGATGGGTCTTGATGAGCGAATGGATAAAGAAAAAGCTAAGGACCGATAATGAAGAAAGCTCAAAGCAAAAAGAAATATCAAAAATACATATAAAAAATCAAAAAGAAACCCCAGGTGAAACCGGGGGCTAAATATGAGAGAAGACCCCCGGCACGTAGGCCGGGGGCATTAGACTAACCCAGCGCCTTGGATAATCAGGAAAGGGGTAAATGCCCTCTCACAATGACAGTAGTGATGTTTTCAACAGAGCAAAGCCATTCAAAACAGGCCTTGGCAGGCGGCCAGAAACACTCAAACGCCACAGGAAAAACATTTGAGGGGTGTGTCCAGGGCAACCAGAGCGTCGGCCAGAATCCAACCCCGGCGGCCCCGGCTGGAAGTGCTATCGGAAGCCTGCACCAGGTACCAGAGTGTGCCGTTCTGATTTAGACTGTCCAGAAGGACGACCCTGTCTCCCGGCAAGAGGGTACATGTGGTCTGCGAATCGAAACCAGGCTGACTGTGCAGGTCAATCTTCATAGTGACGGCGGCCCGGGATAAACCAGAACCGTCGCGAGCAGTGCAAGCGGTGCAGGAGAATGTGACCAAAAAACAAAGCAACCCAATAAGGCAGAGAGTCCGAATCATAGCATTTAAACCCTAACCCGGCGTAGCCGGAACCAAAAAGTTGGATTTTTCAAAAATCGTTGTAACTTATTATAAACACAGGTAGATACAATCGCTCTGGAAA
>JAACET010000067.1 GCA_011682385.1 Actinomycetota bacterium
TTTTTGTTTTTTTAGCCATTTCGCAATTCTCTTTGCTTCTTGCGACTATTCATTCGCCAACTCTCGGGCTCTTTTAGCCAGTTCTGCCCCAGCCTGTCGGCACTTCTCAAGTGTACTCTGATCGGGCCTGTACAGGCAACATATAATCGGCTCAGCTATTCTGTATCCGATTTGCCCCAGAGCCTGCTCTGCTATCTTAGCTCCGCCTCCGCTCCAGCCGTGTGAGCCGAAGGCCATGGCCGTTCGTCCTTTACCTCGGCTGTCGTTTTTACCGGGCGCTACCGGGCAGAGCCCTTCGACATAGCTCAGCAAGGCCGCCACCTCGGGCAACGGTCGATTATGCAGTGTCGGCGTACCCACAGCCATAGCCGCAGCTTCAAGTATTTCTGCCGCCGCTTCGGTCAAGCCGCTGCTGCGCAGATGGATCAATCTACCGCTGGCGCCTGAGCTTACTACCCCGTCCAGTATGGCCCGGGCCATCTTTTCTGTGCTACCCCACATGGAATCATATAAAACCACCACTTTAGCATCGGACTTCAACGAGCCCCATTTTTTGTAGGCTTCGACAATAACCGGAATATGTTTGCGCCACATCACCCCGTGGCTCGGGAATCGTTTCTATATCCAGTCCTTCTGCTGCCGCCAGCGTCTTTAGTACCAGCGATCCCAACGGCGTAATAATGTTGGCGTAGTAACGACGGGCCTCATCCATAATCAGGTCCAACGGCAATTCGTCGTCATATAACTGCGAGTTGGCTATATGTTGACCGAAGGCATCCATACTGAAGAGTATCTTTTCAGCCGGCAAGTAGGTTACCATCGAGTCAGGCCAATGCACCATTGGCGTGGCCACAAAATGCAGATCCTTTTTGCCTACGCTCAGGGTATCAGCGGTTTTGACTATTTTGTATTTCCAATCACCTTGGTAGTAATTGTTGAAGGTCGCCTGGCACTTAGCCGTACAGACCACCGTAGCCTGCGGCATTTCCTTCATCACCTGGGGCAACCCGCTGGAGTGGTCCGGCTCGGCGTGATTGCTCACCACATAGTCGATTTTTGTCGGTTCGACTATACTGCTCACATTTTGCAGAAGCTCATCGACCAGCGTATGTTTTACCGCGTCTATTAGAGTGATCTTTTCATCAACGATCAGGTAGGAGTTATAAGTCACACCACGACTGGTAACGAAACCGTGAAAGTCTCGCAGCGTCCAGTCCACCACACCCACCGCGTACACCTTGGGGGCTATTTCACGAATTGCCATACGATGACTCCATAGAGTTTTTTTGGATATTAATAAAACTTACTTGATGCCCCGGAGTATCTGGAGAAACTGATCCGGCGAGCGATAGCCCATCTGAGTCGTCTGCTTTCCTTGGCTATCGATGAAGACATAAGTTGGTATAGCTTGGACTCCATATTTCTTGGCATCAGGCTGACCCTTGGAAGTACTGCGGGTCAGATCGGCTTTGATAGCTATAAATCGGGCCACTTCCTCAATCACCCGCTTATCCTGGAAAGTTACCTTGTCCATCTGTTGGCAGGGCGGGCACCACTCCGCGTAAAAATCAATGAATGCCGGTCGGCCTTTTTCCTTAGCCAAAGCCAATCCTTCAGACACCGAATATACCCATTTAATGCCCTTTGGTTTGGTCTGAGCTGCAGTGGGGCTTTTTTTAGCCGCTGCCGGTTCCTGGGGCTGATCGGGCTTTTTGTTTGCTTCTTTGCCGGACCCCTGGCAGCCATTGCCGCACAGCAAAAGCCCAACAATAGCTATTACCGTGGCCGGGATCAGATATTTTTGACAGGTTTTCATAATAGCTCCCTTCTTTTTTAGTTTTGTGGATTTCTTACTTCCGCCTTTTTTTTATAGCCAATTTATGGGGATCAGGGGCTGGGCTCGTATACCTTGAATGATAATCCAGGCCCCTGAAAGTACCAGAACCAGGCCCAGGACGGTTTTGACGGTGAGCATCCATTTACCGCTGCTGATAACCCATCCGCTAACACCCAGGACGATCAACAACAATCCCATTCCCCAGCCAAAGACAAACAAGACCCACCACCCCAGCCAAAGCCCTGCTGTTGACACCCAAAGTAATAGGGCTCCAATGACCGGGGCCACACAAGGCGAGGCGATTATGCCGGAGACCAGCCCCAAGACGAATACAGTCAGCAGAGACCTTTTAGCTTTGTGCCGTTGAGCGACAGTATCCAATGTTCCCCGTCCCCATCCGGGAATAGGCAGGGAAAACAGGCCCACCATCGACAGACCCAGGACCACGAAAAGGCCCCCGATAGCAGCCTGCACGGCCCAGCCTTGGAGCAGCGAACGCAGTCTAAAACCCACCAAGGCTGCCAGGATGCCCAGCAAGGCATATGTAAGGCTCATGCCAAGTACATAGAGCAGACTGCTGGTCAGGCCCGTTAGAATATTGCGGGCGGTGGAATGTCCGGAGGTCTCTTGCTTAGAACCGGAAATAATCGAGACGGTGATAGGAATCATGGGCAGTACACAGGGAGTCAGGCTAGTACCGATACCCAAGGCAAAAACAGCCGTGAAAAACAGAATAGGGTTGCTTTGAAACTGTTCCTGGAGACCTTCGGAGGAGGTCAATTTCTGATACCAGCTCAGCGTTTCTTCATTTTGTTGTGTGTCTTGAGCCTGGGCTGGCACGGACAACAGTACAGCCAGACCGCAGGCAAGAATCACCCCAGCCGCTATACGCAGGACCTTCCGTGAGCCCATTTTTTTTCTCCTTGAATTCAGACTTGCTCTTTCCTTTACTTCAGACTGGAGAGGACGCGTTGGATCAGGGCCATATGTCCCTGTTCCTGCTTGGCCAGATTAAGCACTTCTGATTTGCCCAGTCTTTCCGGAACCATATCTGCCACACCCATGAAGTATATGACGCTGTCTTTTTCAAACTGCAGGGCCAGTTCGAGTATTTCTTTAGCCCCTGCGTCGGCCCCCAGCAGACTGCCCGGATCCGTTGTAACCTTGAAGATATGACTGTCCGCTGCAGCTCTCAGGTAGGCCACTGACTCGCCGTCCGGGTCCCAGGTCAATTCTTCGCGGGCCTTAGCGTCGAGTTTGGCATGGAGGTCCTGAACAATCTTGAGGTGCTTGGCCTCCATGCCGGCCAAATCCGTCAAAACCTTTTTGGTTCCCGGCTCAATAACTCGCTGAGCCGATAAGTTGTAGAACTTTTGCCCGTTCCGCTCTATTTGTTCAGCAATTTCAAAGATTTCGTCGGCATTGAAAGCGATAGCCATTAGTGTTTCTCCTTTAGTCCGGTTTGGTTTTATCACGACCGAAGGGCGAGATATCCCGCAACTTTTCAATAATCCCCGGCATATGCTCGATAACGTACTCTATATCCTGCTCGGTGTTATACCGGCTCAGACTGAAGCGAATCGACCCGTGGGCCGAGGTAAAGGGCACGCCCATAGCTCTCAGCACATGGGATGGCTCTAGTGATCCGCTGGTACAGGCCGAGCCGCTGGAGGCACAGATACCCAGTCTGTCCAGCAGCAGCAGGATGGCCTCACCTTCAACGTATTCAAAACTTATGCTGGTAGTATTCACCAGCCGGTTTTTTTTATGTCCATTGAGTTTAGCTCCGGGGCAATTGTCCAACAGGGCCTCCTCCAGCCGATCGCGCAATTTTCGGACGCGAACCAGCTCATCTTTAAACGACTCGCTGGCCAGTTCGCAGGCCTTTCCCAGCCCGATGATATAGGGTACGTTTTCTGTTCCTGCTCGTCGCCCGTGCTCCTGATGACCGCCGACCAGCAAAGGAGCCAACCGTGTCCCTCGCCGTATGTACAGCACCCCGATTCCTTTGGGGGCGTGCAGTTTGTGTCCGGAGATGCTCAATAAGTCCACGGGCACTTTGGACACGTCTATAGTTTCTTTTCCAGCCGCCTGGACCGCATCGGTATGCAGCACTGCGCCGGAGGCTTTGACAATCTCGGCTATCTGTTCTATGGGAAAGAGCACCCCGGTTTCGTTGTTTGCCCACATGATACTCACCAGGGCCGTATCCGGATCGAGAGCTTCTCTTAGTTCGTCCAGATCAAGCAGCCCCTCTCTGTTCACGGACAACTCCGTCACCCGATAGCCTTGTTGGCTCAGGTATTGGCAGAGTCCGCGTACCGCCGGATGCTCTACGCGCGTGGTGATGATATGCCGTTTTCCCGGGTATGATTCCAGCGTGCCGCGGATAGCTGTGGAATCGCTTTCGGTTCCGCAGCTGGTGAAGACTATTTCTGAGGCCTCAGCCCCAATCAGTTGAGCGACCTGTTTTCGGGATTTATCCAGCAGTTTACCTATTTTTCCGCCGAAAGTATGGATGCTGGACGGGTTGCCGTATTCCTCGCAGAAGAACGGCCGCATTTGCTCGAATACTTCGGGTGCCACGTTGGTAGTGGCATTGTTATCTAGATAAACAGTTCTCATTTAGGGGCCTCTTCTACGGTGATCTTTTCATCTACGAACTCACGCAGTTTTGCTTGCACCCATTGTTCCAGGGTAACGCCGGCTGCCGGACACTGGCTGCACATACCCCGCAGGGCTACGATCACGCGTGTGCCTTCGATGTCCACTAATTCGATATCCCCACCGTCGCGCTGCAGGGCGGGGCGTATCTGGCGGGCGATAATTTCCTGAACCAGTTGTATCCGTTTGATGTTGGTCAGCTGTTTGGGTCGGGTCGCAGCTTTGTCCGACTCATCAGCCGCCGTAGGTTTTTTAGCTCCGAGACGTTGCAGTATCGCTTCGATATCCGCGTGGCAGCCTCCGCAGCCGCCGCCGGCCTTGCAATAATTGGTAACTTCTTCAACCGTGCTCAGCTCGTTTTCTCGGATAACTTTGGCAATTTCCCCTTCAGTAACACCGAAGCAGGTGCAGATAATTTTACTTTCAGCTGCTCGGCTGACCGGTTTTCCTGTACGATAGTTTTCGATAGCTGCTTCCAGCGCTTCTTTGCCCATCACCGAGCAGTGCATTTTTTGTTCAGGTAGTCCTCCCAGATAATCGGCGATATCTTGGTTGGTTATTTTTTCAGCTTCTTCCAGGGTCTTGCCCCTGACCAGTTCTGTCAGGGCGCTGCTGGAGGCGATGGCACTGCCGCAGCCGAAGGTGTGGAATTTAATGTCAGCTATCCGTCTGTTTTTATCGAGTTTGAACATTAATTTCAGGGCATCCCCGCAGGCCAGCGAACCGACTTCTCCCACACCGTCGGGATTTTCGATGGTTCCGACGTTACGAGGGTGAAAGAAGTGGTCTTTTACTTTGTCGCTATAATCCCACATATTTTCTCTTTTTCTCTACCACGGCTTACATTTATATTTGCTACAGTGATTTATTCTATTCCCCGACATCCTTACAGGCAATGATTGCTGTACTTAAAATATGGCTGTGTTTTTTCCGATCATAGCGAACCAGTCGGGAGAACTGCTCAAATTCATACACCTCGTCGCAATTTAGATTAGTTCGTCCAAGTCTCGATAGGTTTTCAGATTGACATCCCCGTACCTCAGTAGGATAATTCCTATCAGGAAATTGCCCCAAAATCAAGCAATCTGCCGTTTTTTCGGCTCTAGAGGTCCTAGGATAGGCGTATTCTGCACATGGCTGATGTAGGCATAGTAAAATCGGAGTCTTTTGTTTTCGCTACCAAGCCCGACCGTTTGAAGTTGGATTCGGGGCAGTTTTTTGGTCCGATTACGGTAGCCTACGAGACTTACGGCCGGCTTTCCAGGGCCAAGGACAATGTTGTGCTATTGCTGCACGCCCTTAGTGGCGACCACCACGCAGCGGGCCGATACACTCCCGCCGATCGCAAGCCCGGCTGGTGGGACAGCTTTGTCGGCCCGGGCAAGGGTTTGGACACCGACAAATACTTCGTGATTTGCAGCAATTTCCTGGGTGGCTGCATGGGCACCACTGGTCCCAGCTCCATAAATCCGCAAACCAATCAGCCATATGCTCTGACTTTTCCCAGTATTACCATCAGCGACATGGTGCGTGTGCAGAAGGCCCTGATCGACCATTTGGGAATTAGCCATTTACGGGCCGTCATCGGCGGGTCCCTCGGTGGCATGCAGGCTCTGGAGTGGACGCTGTTGTATCCGGAGATAGCCCGCTCAGCGATTGTCATCGCCTCTACTTCTTGTCTTTCCGCTCAGGCCATTGCCTTTGATGCTGTTGGCCGCAATGCCATCATGTCCGATCCAGCCTGGAACAAGGGCAACTATTATGGCACTAAGGGTCCGAGTCGGGGCTTGGCCATTGCTCGCATGGTTGGGCACATTACTTATTTGTCCAGTGCCTCTATGCGGCGTAAGTTTGGCCGGGCCTTGCGTGACCGCACCGATCAGGCTCAGATTTTCGACGACGAGTTTGAGGTGGAAAGCTACCTTAGCCACCAGGGCCAAAGTTTTGTAGAACGCTTTGATGCCAACAGCTATCTCTATATCACCAAGGCCGCGGACTACTATAATATTTCTGAGCGGTTTGGTAGTCTTAGCAATGCTTTTCGCAAGACCTTGGCCAAGTTCCTGGTCCTGAGTTTCACCAGTGATTGGCTCTTTCCGCCATTTCAGTCGCAGGAAATCGTCAAGGCCCTGATGAGTAATGACAAGCAGGTAACTTACTGTAATATTCAAACGGACTATGGCCACGACGCCTTTCTGTTGGAGACAGAGACTTTAGCACGATTGGTGCGAGGTTTTTTGGACCACGTTTAGTTGGAGCGACCAGGTGCCCCAGAGCCAGGAGAACCCCATTACGCCGACGTTGCTTAGGATCCCCTGCCAGTCCACCGACTACGATGTTGTAGTCGGTCTTGTACCGCCCAGGTCCAAGGTGCTGGATTTGGGCTGTGGTTCCGGCGAATTGCTGGAGCGGCTGGTCCGGGAGAAGCAGATTTCCGGGCGCGGTCTGGACATTGATCCGGAGTTGGTTATCAGATGTGTTCAGAAAGGGATCCCCGTAGTGCAGGGCAACCTTGACGAGGGGCTGGCCCAGTACCGCGACAATTCGTTTGATTGGGTCGTATTGAACCAGACCTTGCAGGTTACGCATCGTCCCGCCCTGGTGCTGCGGGAGATGCTTCGCGTCGGACGCACTTGCATCGTCAGTTTCCCCAATCTTGCTTATTGGAAGTCTCGTTGCCGGTTGTTTTTTGGCGGGCGCATGCCCATCAGCAGAACCTTGCCTTTTCCCTGGTATTCGACGCCGAACATTCACCTGCCGACCATTCGGGATTTTCGTCGCCTCTGTCGCCAGGTAGGTGGCCGGATCGTCAAGGAGATCTACCGCTCGTCAGGTCGCCGTCGTCGTACTACTTTTGCGCCCAACCTCCTTAGTGAGGAGGCTATCTTTGTCGTATCCAGTTTTGACAATTAATCCAGTAATCCAGACGAGGAACCGACATGAAAATCGCTAAAGACATAACTGAGCTTATTGGCCGTACCCCTTTGGTTAGAATAAACAAGCTTGCCGCCGATTGTTGTGCCGAGGTCCTGGCCAAGTTGGAGTTTTACAATCCTGCCGGCAGCGTCAAGGACCGGATTGGTTTGAGCATGATTCAGGCTGCCGAGCAAGCCGGCCGGATCAAGGATGACACCATTTTGCTCGAGCCGACCAGCGGCAATACCGGCGTAGCCTTGGCCTTGGTCTGTGCTGCCCGCGGTTATAAGCTGGTCCTGACCATGCCCGAGACCATGAGCGAGGAAAGGAGAACGTTGTTCAAGGCCCTAGGCGCCGATTTGGTGCTGAGCGCCGGCGAGCTGGGCATGACCGGCGCCATCGACAAAGCCAAGGAGCTGGCTGCGGCTGATTCGCGTTATTTGCTCCTTCAGCAGTTCGAGAATCCAGCCAACCCTCAGATTCATCGGCAAACCACAGCCGAGGAGATCTGGAACGATTGCCAAGGCAAAGTCGACATCATAGTTGCCGGTGTCGGTACAGGCGGAACCATTACCGGCTGCGCCGAGGTTATCAAAAAACGCAAACCCTCAGTGCAGGCCATCGCTGTGGAGCCCACCGACTCTCCGGTGCTTTCCGGCGGATCACCGGGACCGCATAAAATCCAGGGCATCGGAGCCGGCTTTGTCCCAGACGTGTTGAATACCGATATCCTCGATGAAATTATCACTGTCACTAACGCCCAGGCCGTCGAAACTGCCAGGCAATTAGCCTTGCAGGAAGGTTTGTTAGTGGGCATTTCCTCCGGGGCCAACACCTACGCTGCCCTGCAAGTGGCCCGCCGCCAAGCCAATCATGGTAAGATGGTGGTAACCTTCCTGCCTGACACCGGCGAGCGATACCTCTCTACCGGTCTTTATCAGTAAAATAATCTAGGAGCTTACTAATGACTTCAGATACCCCCGCTCAGGGCAAACTTCATTTAGAAACTTTAGCCCTTCACGCCGGCCAAGAGCCTGACCCAACGACCACAGCCCGGGCCGTCCCAATCTACGCCACCACCTCGTATGTTTTCAAAGACACCGACCACGCTGCGAACCTCTTTGCTCTGAAGGAATTCGGCAATATCTACACACGGCTAATGAACCCGACCAATGACGTGCTGGAGAAGCGACTGGCAGCCCTGGATGGTGGGGCGGCGGGTTTGGCCTTCGCCAGTGGCCAGGCCGCGATCATGGCTGCTATCCTCACCATCACGCACAGCGGCCAGAACTTTATCTCCTCGACGAGCCTCTATGGCGGCACTTGGACAATGTTTACCCAGACTCTAAAAAAGTTGGGGATCGAGGTTCGCTTCTTCAACCCGGATCGCCCCGAGGATATCAGCAAGCTCACCGATGAGAACACCCGGGCGGTGTACCTGGAGAGCCTGGGTAATCCGAAGAACGACGTGCCCGACTTCCGCAAGTTAGCTGATATCGCCCACCAAAATGGCCTACCCGTTATTATTGACAACACAGTCACGCCTCCGCCACTGCTAAGGCCCATCGAGCATGGTGCCGACATCGTGGTTTACTCTACGACCAAATTCGTCGGCGGCCATGGCGTACACATCGGCGGCGCCATCGTGGATGGCGGTACGTTTCCTTGGGCTGACAACCCCAAAAAATGGCCGGAATTCACCGAGCCCGACCCCGCCTATCACGGCGTAGTCTTCACCGAGGCCCTTAAGCCTATGGGGAACATTGCCTACATCGTACACATCCGCACGCACTGGCTGCGCGATGCCGGGGCCTGCATGAGTCCCTTTGCCGCGTTTCTGTTCCTGCTGGGCATCGAAACGCTGCACCTGCGCATGCCGCGGCACAGCGAGAATGCCCTGGCCGTGGCCAAGTTTCTCTCGCAGCACAAGAAGGTCACCTGGGTAAATTATCCCGGTCTGCCCGACCACCCCACCCACGCCTTGGCCAAGAAGTACCTCCATAACGGCTTTGGCGCTTTGCTCGGCTTTGGCATCAAGGGCGGCTTGCCTGCCGGAATAAAGTTTATTAACAGCGTCAAGTTACTCTCTCACTTAGCCAATATTGGCGACGCCAAGACCCTGGTGATTCACCCCGCCAGCACCACGCACCAGCAGCTCACTGAACAAGAGCAGGAAGCCACCGGCGTTACCGCCGACTATGTCCGATTGTCCGTAGGCATAGAGAATATTGACGATATCATAGCCGACATTGACCAGGCTTTGGCCCAAACCTAGGCCGGATTCCTAATCACTTACTTGTCTGGAGGACAGAATTCTCATGAAAGCAGCCGTTTATTATGGACCCGGAGACATCCGCGTGGAGGATCGTCCTGACCCCACGCCGCAGGCCGATAACCTGATAGTCGATGTCATTTGTTGTGCCATCTGTGGCACTGATTTGAAGTTAGCTACGGTGGGCAACCCTCGCTGCCATCCTCCTCGGATTATTGGCCACGAGATGGTCGGCCGGATTACGCACGTCGGCGCAGATGTGCAGGGATTCTCAATTGGCCAGCGGATCACCCTGGCCACCACAGTCGCTTGCGGCACCTGCTCGATTTGCGATTCGGGCTTAGGCAACCTCTGCCCCGATTCCAAGCCCATCAGTTATGACTTCGATGGTGCCTTTGCCGAGTGTTTGGCCGTGCCGCCTGCAGCCATTCGTGGCGGCAATGCAATCACCGTGCCCGATTCTGTCTCTGATGACGCCGCTGCTTTGAGTGAGCCGCTCAGTTGCGCCATCAATGCTCAAGAGATAGCTGGGGTAAAGCCCAATGACACTGTCCTGATAGTTGGTGGAGGACCTTTGGGGGCCATTCATGCCGAGTTAGCCAAGGCCCTTGGCGTCAAGCAGGTTTTGATTACCGAGCTTTCCGAAACCAGGCTTTCTTTACTTCGCACGCTTAAGGGTGTAATTGTCATTGACGGCGCCAACGAGGACGTTGCATCTATGGTCAAAGATCGCACTGCCGGCCTGGGTGCCGACGTCGTTATTATCTGTGCCCCGGCTCGGCAGGCTCACGAGCAAGCCCTTCAGTATGTCCGCAAGGGTGGCAGCCTGAGTTTATTTGCCAGCCTGCCCAAGGGTGCTTCGGATATTACCCTTGATAGCCGCTTGATCCATTACGGCGAGCTGCGTGTGGTCGGCGTTTCAGATTCCAGACCCCAGCACGTAGCTAGGGCTGTAGAGCTGATGGCCCAGGGCAAACTGGACGCCGAATCGCTCATAACCCATCGCGTTCCCCTGGATAAAATCCACGAAGGCCTTGACCTGATGAAGAACAAACAGTCCCTTAAAGTTTTGGTGAACCCATAAAATGAAGCTAAAGAACAAAACAGCCGTTGTAACCGGAGCCGGTGGTGGAATTGGCGCCGAGATCTGCCGTGCCTTTGTCGCCGAGGGCGTTTCAGTCGCCGTCACCGATGTCCGTTTGGACGCCGCTCAGAAGGTAGCCGATGAAATCACCCAATCCAATGGCCGAGCCGCTGCCTGGACCTTTGACGTCGCCGACAGCTCAGCCGTTGAAGCTGCCGCTGAAAAGATCGAGTCTCAGCTTGGCCCAATTGACATCTGGGTCAACAACGCCGGCGTTTCTTATATCACCCCTTTTCTGGATTGCACTGAAGACCTCTGGGACCTCACCCAACGGGTCAACCTCAAGGGCACTTTCGTTGGCTGCCAGGTCGCTCTTCGCCGCATGGTACCCCGTAAGACGGGCCTGATCCTGAACATGTCCTCGCAGTCCGGCAAGCAGGGCAACAGCCACTATGCCGCCTATTGTGCTAGCAAGTTCGGTATTATTGGACTGACGCAGTCCATTGCCGTCGAGTTCGCTGGCGAGGGCATCCGAGCCAACGCCTTGTGTCCCGGCGTAGTGTTTACACCACTCTGGGACGATATGATCGAGGATTATGCCCGCAAGCGGAATCTAAAACCTGAAGAGGTTCGCCCATACATGGAGGGCAAGATTCCCTTGGGCCGACTGTGTACGCCCCAAGATGTCGCCAAAGCCGCTGTTTTTTTAGCCAGTGACGACGCTTCCTATATCACCGGCCAAGCCATTAATATTTCCGGCGGTTCGATCATGGAGTGACCGTGAAGAGGGAAGAACATGAAGATAAGTGAGGGAAAAGTCGGCCGGGTTTTCGTAGTCCGTTTGGAAGACGGCGACCGTTTACCCGATGCTCTGGAGAACCTCGCTCAAGAGAAGGGCATCCGCGCCGCCAGCGTCATTTTGCTCGGCGGAATTGGCCGTGGTACGATTGTCGTTGGCCCGGAAACGCCCGCTGTTCCCCCCAAACCCATGACCGCTGATTTTCAAGACGTGCACGAAATCGCTGCCGTGGGTACTATTTTTGCTAACGCCGAGGGTAAGCCCATCTTGCATCTGCACGGTGCCTTAGGCCGTGACGGCCGAACCATTACCGGCTGCACCCGCACTGGCGTTGACGTTTGGCTCATTGCCGAGGCCATCATCACCGAGATCACCGACACTCCTCTCCGCCGGCCTGGAATTACTCGAACCCTAAGCTGATTTGTTTATACTGTCATTCCCGCGAAGCTTGTCCCCGTAAAAACGGGGAGCGGGAATCCAGGAGTTTGTGCGAATAGGGAAAGAGAAATAACGCCCCCTATTTTATTTTTCTGCTCTGATCGAGTTCACACGAGGTTAAAGGCCGAGGCGGAAGCCCGTCAAGAATCGGTCTGACGTCCTCTGGGATTGGCAAATCAAACTTCTCGTAGTAGCGCTGGACCAACCAGAATGCGGCCAGCCGGGTTTTGTTCTCACCCCACATTGCATCAGCAGCTACAACACATTGCTGCATATTGTCCTCGATGCCCTTGAGCAGATCCTTTTCACGGCCAGCGCGGATCATGTATGCAGTATTGGCGTTGCTAAGAATACCATCGTAGTATTGCCGCTTGAACAACTGGAAATAGCTCCAGGCGACAAACCCACCAGCCAAAACAGCCCCAGCGACGAAGCCAAGTATAATTAGTCCAACCCCCTTTAGTCTGCCTCTTCGGCTGGCCATCTTATTATCTCCTGTATACTATCCTGGGAAACCGGGGACCGTTGCTATTGATTCCGGCTTATTGGTCGTTTCTTCAAAATCATCTGCGTAATCAGCGTCAAAACTTCTCTCTGTATTTCTTGAAATCTGTGGCTAATCCTCTTTATTTTTTTTACTTCGTGATCTTCG
>JAACET010000163.1 GCA_011682385.1 Actinomycetota bacterium
TTGGTCGTCAACGTTCATGTTCTCGCTCCTTCCAACAACGGTTCGGGTTGTTGGTGAGGCCTCACCGTTTTATGGAGTGCATAGCCTACCAGCGAGCAACGCAATGCGCAACCCTAACATAATACTAATTTGCAAAAAATATGCCCCCTGCTCCCCTCAGTTAGATGCGATTGCCCTGAGCTCCTTCACCATTTGCCTTGCAAACAACCTAAAGACCAATATAATGGCTCGTTCGCTTGGTCGATACTTCCAGGTTATTTGTACTCTCTTGATAATTGGAGAGACGCGTTGTTCGAGACTCTTACTGACAGATTTTCCCAGGCAATTCGCCAGCTCACCGGTCGTGGCCGGATTAGCCAAGCCAATATCAGCGATGCCATGCGGGATGTCCGCCGCGCCCTGCTGGAAGCAGATGTTAACTATCAGGTAGCTAAGGACTTCTGTGATTCCGTGGTCGAAAAGGCCATCGGCGCCAAGGTCTTGGAGTCTCTCCATCCCGGCCAAGTCGTGGTCAAGATTGTCAATGACGAGCTTACCGCCCTGATGGGTCCCGTGGATACCCGTATTTATTATGTTTCTCCCGGCCCGACAATTATTATGCTGGCTGGCCTACAGGGTTCAGGTAAGACCACCACAGCCGGCAAATTGGCCAAATTTGTCATGGCTCAGGGCAAGAAGCCTCTGCTGGTTGCTGCGGACTTGCAAAGACCTGCCGCTGTGGACCAGTTGGATATCCTGGCTCAGCAGATTGACGTACCAGCCTATTGTGATCGGGACAGCAAGGATGCCGTAGCTGTCTGTCGGGCTGCCGTCAATCGGGCTTCCGCTACCGACCGGGATGTAGTAATCCTTGATACCGCCGGGCGTCTGCACATCGATGCAGACCTCATGGCTGAGCTGCGAAACGTCGTCCAGACCGTTAATCCTCAGCAAATATATCTGGTTTGTGATGCTATGACCGGCCAGGATGCCGTCAACTCCGCCAAGGAGTTTAATGATCAGCTCGAGCTTGATGGCGTCATCTTGAGCAAGATGGACGGCGACGCCCGTGGCGGTGCTGCTTTGAGTGTCAAAGCCGTTACCGGCAAGCCAATAAAGTTTATTGGTGTGGGTGAAAAGCTTGATCGGTTGGAAGAATTTCATCCCGATCGGATGGCTGGCAGAATCCTGGGTATGGGTGACGTGGTCAGCTTAGTGGAGAAGGCCCAGGAGCAGTTTGACGCCGACGAAGCTCAAGAGATGCAGGAGAAGCTGCTTTCCGATCGTTTTACTATGGATGATCTGCTCAAGCAGATGCAGGCCATTGGGAAAATGGGACCCCTGAAGGATATTCTAAAGATGCTGCCCGGTATGGGTGGGCAACTGAAAGATATGCCCAATTTCGATGAGCGGGAGCTCTCTCGCACCCAAGCTATCATACAGTCCATGACTCCCGAAGAGCGTGCCGATCCGGATACCATTAGTGCTTCGCATCGTCGTCGTATTGGCCGGGGTTCCGGGACTGACCCCGCCGATGTTGCTGAGTTGGTCAAGACCTTCGGTAGAATGGGCCATATGGTCAAGGCCTTCGCTGGAGGAGGGATGTTGGGCGGTAAAGGCATGTTTGGTAAAATGAAGATGGCCAAGCAGTTGAGTACCATGGATTTGTTTTCCGGGCAAACTCAGTTCAAGCGCAAACAGCGCAGTAAGAGAAAGAAGACGGCTAGAAAGCGTCACCGACGCTAAAATGGGACTTACATCGTCCATAGGAGATATAAAGTGGCTGTTAGATTAAGACTCAAGAGGACCGGCAGGCGGCACCTGCCCTGTTACAGGTTGAATGCTATAGACTCCCGTGCGCCGCGCGATGGCCGGGTCATCGAGGAACTCGGGCTGTATGACCCGCTCCAGAAGCAACCTGAAAAGCAGATCAGCTTTAAACGCGAGCGGATCGAGTATTGGCTCAGTGTCGGGGCTCAACCCTCCGAGACGGTTGCCAATCTGCTGGAGAAGGCTGGCATTGCCGTGGAGCGTTAGATGGTCTGGCCGAAGGATCACGACCGCTCGGCTGTGACCTGACACCCGAACATGAGCCCAGGCGGTTGAAAGATGCGTATAGATTTGCTGACTCTTTTTCCGGAGGCTTTTGAAAGTATATTCGCCAGCAGTATAATCCAGCGGGCACAGCAGAAGGGTTTGCTGGAGATTGTACTGACCAATATCCGGGATTTCGCGCTGGATAAGCATAACAGCGTGGATGATAAGCCTTATGGTGGCGGCCCCGGAATGGTTATGATGTGCCAGCCGATCTTCGATTGCCTCGAGCACGTCGAAGCGCTTGATCCAGCCAAGGGCCGAAGAATAATGCTCAGTCCTCAAGGCCGGCCCTTCGATCAGATGCTGGCTCGCGAATTGGCTCACGAGCAAAGGCTGATACTCATTGCCGGCCATTATGAGGGATTTGACGAGAGGATTCGCATTGGCCTACAGCCTTTGGAAGTGTCGATAGGAGATTACGTACTTACCGGCGGTGAGATTCCCGCCATGGTCATTGTTGATGCCGTAACGCGCCTATTACCCGGCGCATTGGGTGACGATACCTCAGCCGAGGAGGAGTCTTTTAGCAGCGGTTTGTTGGAGTATCCGCAATATACCCGTCCTAAGAGCTTTCGCGACCTGGAAGTACCGGACGTATTGTTGTCCGGCCATCATGAGCGAATTAAGGACTGGCGGAACCAACAGGCCAAGGAACGAACACGGTTGCGCCGGCCGGACTTATTGACCGAGCCCTCAACTGAAAGACAGGAGCAGTAAAGTGATATCCAAGATTATGGAAAAAGTCGAGCAAGCTTATATCAAGAAGGACCTCCCGGAGTTTAGCGTCGGTGATACCGTCAGCGTATCTGTACGTATCGTGGAGGGCCAGAAGGAGCGTACTCAGATATTCACCGGCACGGTCATATCTCGTAAGGGCAGGTCTACCAATGAGATGTTCACGGTTCGCCGTATAGTCAATAACGAGGGCGTCGAGCGAGTCTTTCCGCTCAATTCTCCTCAGGTGCTCAGCGTTAAAGTGATTCGCTCCGGGCATGTTCGGCGGTCCAAGCTTTATTATCTCAGGGATCGCATCGGCAAGTCTGTTCGGCTTCGCGACAAGCGCAGGGGCTTAGCCTCTCCGTCTGCCAAGAAGGCCAAAGCATCCTCCAAAGCCTAAGCTTGCGCTATGGCCCAAGGTCCGCATAGTACTGAGAAAGGCCGACAGGGCCAGAAGCTGGCCGAGAAATTCCTCAGAAAAAAGCGTATGCGCATACTCTCCCGCAATGTGAACACCGGGCCGGCCGAGATTGATCTGGTCGCTCGGGACGGTCGCGTTCTGGTTTTTGTGGAGGTCCGCAGCCGCTGGTCCCAATCTGATGTCCGGCCGGAAGAAACAGTGAACCTCACCAAGCAACAGCGTTTAGTCCGCGGGGCCAAGGCCTTCATGAAGTTCCGCGGTTGGGAAGATCGCCCTTCCCGCTTTGACGTAGTAGCCGTCGATGGCTTCACTGATCCGCCGACAATAAGATATATTCCGGATGCCTTCAGCGCCTAGTACTCAGTCCCTTGAATAAAGTTGGACAGGCCTTTTTGCCGATAGGGTTGATAGAACCCTTAACCCGGCAAGGAGGCTGACTATGCCAAA
>JAACET010000068.1 GCA_011682385.1 Actinomycetota bacterium
CTTCACACCGCCAAAGATAACCGTGTGCCGCAACCCCGTGTGCTTGCCGTACACCCGAAAGCTCTCGCCAATCTGAGCAGCCAACTCGCGAGTCGGTGTCAGAATCAATGAGCGGATCCGCCTGGAACGCTTCGCAGCTCTCATCTGCCTGGACGACTTTGGTTTTGTTACACGTAAATACAAACGCTGAAGGATCGGCAACGCAAAGGCTGCCGTCTTACCAGTTCCCGTCTGTGCGCAACCCAAAAGATCCCGTCCCTCCAGCACATGGGGGATGGCTTTTTGCTGAATCGCAGTGGGAATCTCGTAACCTTCGGAATGGACAGCGCTAAGCAGCGGTTGGATAAGCCGTAACGTCTTGAAGGGCATGGAGTCTCCTAAAAAGATGCTCATGTCAATATCCGTGTCACCTTTTATTATAATTGACACCGGGCAGACTCACCAGAAGAATTGTCCCTGGCGTGCCTGTACGTCTGGCACAGCATATCGCCCTAGGCTTTCTGTTTACATTTCAACTGTTCCCACTACAATGCCAAGATGATTTGTAAACCGTGGAATGATACACAAGTCTAACGTACGAAAGAAGCCCTCGCATGGCCAGCGATCCGACAACAGTGACAAAACTCAATGAACTGATGGCCGCCATCCGGGGTTACGACGATCCTCGTCGGGCTGCAGGCGAATGGAAGCAGGTGTACAAACTGCTGCAGAAAACCGACCTGCCGACGGATCGCGTGGCGCATGTTGTGGGGATGCGCGACCTGGCTCGGTTGACTGAGTTGATCGATCGGCTTCGCGCCCCAGCAGCGGCATCCGCGCCACCGCACGCCGAGGCCCCAAGCAGGGAAAACTGCAGGAGAGCTATGCGGGCGTTTCGCAAGCGGCTAGCACTCACTCGGCTGGACGAAGAATCTAGGATCGACAGCCATAGCCCGCTAACCAAGGGGGATGACTCGCATATGGTCGCCATTGTCCCGCCGACCGACTGGCCCGAATCCGTCTGGCGGGAACTGGTCCGTCAGGGAAAGCTGCGTTATGTCGGCGATGGGTTCTACCAACAGACGAATCAGTAGCCACGGTCTGTACTGGCCTATGGATCTCTGTAACGAGGGGCGCTTTGGGGTATTCTGTTTACTCTTCGGTCTTTCTTACTACAATGCCGGGATGATTTGGAAACCATGGACACTGTTTACCGTGGCCGTTGCCGGGTGGATGAGCCAGCAACAACAGGAAGTAATAGCTTATCTCCGCGAGGAAAACAAAATCCTGCGGGAGAAGCTTGGCCGAAAACGCATCCTTCTGAGTATCGAGCAAAAACGCCGTCTAGCGACCAAGGGTAAGATAATCGGTCGGGCATTACTTGCTCAATTCGGAACCTTGTTTTCCCCAGATACCATACTCCGCTGGCATAGAAGACTCATTGCACGCAAGTACGACGGCAGCGGCAAGCGGCGTCCCGGACCTCCCCCGACTAAGAAGAACATGATCCGTGACCTGGTTCTGCGAATGGCTCGCGAAAACGATACGTGGGGATATGGCCGCATCTACGGAGAACTCCGAGGCCTGGGCTACGACGTGCACTGGCAGACAGTCCGCCGGGTAATGAAAGACCATGGTCTACTGGACGATCCTGACCCAGAGATAAAGACATCCTGGAAGGACTTCCTCCGTTCGCACTGGGAGAGTATTGCGGCCTGCGATTTTTTTACGCTGGAGGCCTGGACGCGTGCTGGCTTGACACGATTCCTTGTCCTCTTTGTAATCGAGCTGTCTACCAGAAGAGTAAAACTTGTAGGCATCCATCATACACCTGCTGAACCATGGATGCTTCAGCAGGCCCGCAATCTAACTGATGCTGAGGACGGATTCCTCAAGGGCAAGCGAGTGCTCATTCATGACAGAGATCCCCTCTTTACGAAAAAGTTCCAGAGTATTCTTGGTAGCGTGGGCGTGAGATGTCTTAAGATGCCCAAGCAGTCGCCAAATTTAAATTCTTACGCGGAAGCTTGGATACAAAACGCTAAAAGAGAAGTTTTTAACCGCATGATCTTCTTCGGCGAGGCCCATGTTCGCTACGTGGTCGAGCAATACGTCGAGCATTTCAATCTCGAAAGACCTCACAAGGGCTTGGGCCACCGTCGGCCGGTAGAACCAGCGGAGGCTCCTTGCCGGGACGGGCCTGTTGTTTGCAGGGAACGGCTCGGCGGGTTGCTCAAGAGCTACCAACGAGAGGCAGCGTAGCTCGGACGTAACATGTAACCCCTGCCATATAGCACCATGGCAGGGCGAAAACGCTGTGGGCCGTGTCTTCCACACTGACTAGCATACTCAAATCGCCTGCTCCAATTCATCTGATACAGCAGCAAGAAAATCCTTGCGCCTAGGCCCAGCTAGGCCCTCTTTGGAGCCACCAACCGGGCCAAAAAACATCGAGAGTAATTACTCTTTTTGTCGAAAATTGCCGACCGGCCGCTGCGCACTGCGAGCGTAATTACTCGCAATGGGACGCAATGGCGTGCAATAAGTGCACTAAATGCAATGAGATTTCCGGATTTCCCTTGCCTTTGCTCTCGAAAGGTTGCCCCTTGTGGGCCAACGGGTTACGTACTGACCGCCAGCCTAGCGACGGCGGCGGCGGGGTGTCTTTACCCCACCAAGTCGTCGGGCTCATAACCCGGAGATGGCATGAGTAAAGACGGTCTCCCTTGCGAGTCGAGTATACTCGCCCGAAGAATGCTAATAGTGGCATTCAAGTATTGGCGCAAAAGCGTCGAAAGGAGACCGCCATGTACGTCAAAGAAGATATCATTTTGGCTGTGGATTATCACGACGAAAATATTGTCATCCGCAAGTTCAATTGTCATTCCGGTCAGGAACGCCTCTTGAAGTATCGCACGACGGCGAGAAACATTCGTAAGATCGTCTCCGATTCAGCTGGCGAAGCGTCCCAAGTCGGCGGGCGAGTGTTCTGGATCATGGAGTCGACCACGGGTTGGGCCAGAGTCAAGAAAGCAATCGGTCCGTTGGCTACGATGCTGGTCGCTAATGTATTACAGATGCCGCTTCCGCCAAAGGCCTATCGCCGAAAGACCGACAAGATCGACACGGGACGCATTCTGCGGGAATTTCTCAACGGTTCGCTGCCGATGGCCTTTCAGCCCTCAGTTGAATTGCGTCAGATCCGTCGGCTGGTCGCGACCAGGGAGTCACTGGTGTCTCGTCGCACGGCTTTGCGCAATTGGATCAACCGATACCTGGCTCATGAGACCTGGAGGTCTCGCGCGGGCCTTTGGTCGGCACGCGGTATGCGTAATTTGAAGAGATTCGCTGCCTCAATAGAAGGCCCTGATAAAGTTGTCTTATCGGTGAAGTTGAGAGAGTTGGAACATCTGGAGGAGCTTCAGACGATTGTAGAGACTGAGCTGCTGGCCATATACAAGCAATGGCCCCAAGCTCAATGGATAGACGAGATCCCTGGGATTGCGGAGATCTCGGCGGTGTCGATTTTGGCAAGGGTCGGACCTGTTGAAAGGTTTGACAGTCCCGAAGAGCTGATCTCATTTGCCGGCCTGGCCCCGGGTGTTCAGCAGTCAGACGGGACCAAGCGTGAGGGACGCATTGGTGGCGGTGGAACAGATAAGCATTTGCGTCACTATCTAATCGAAGCGACTTTTTGGGCACGAAGGGTTCCTCGTTACCGGCCAACATATGAACGTATGCTGTACAAGCGTGGTCCGAAGATTGCCCGAGTGGTTGTGGCCAGGATGATGCTGCGGAGCATCCACAAGATGCTGCAGGCTCAGGTCCGCTTCAATCGCCTGCGGGTAGCCTAAGAGTAACGGTAAAGAATCAAGAAGGAGATTGTTCAAGTAAAAGAAAAAGTCGGTTCCCATAACGTTTGGCGGATATGACACGGTGAAAGTCGCTGCGACCTTTAGGACTTGATCCTACTCCCGGAGAATACACACCGTGTTTCCCAAACCATTTTCGGGCTTTGACCCGCCATAGAAGGATGAGCCGCAAAACGTAAGAAGAGAACCGATATTGTACGGAAAATTCTGATTGACAGATCGTCTTTACTCATAGAAGGTCGCAGGGATGTATCTAGCTGCAGATTGTGGTATGATGACGGCAGAAGAGACGGTTGGCTGATACAGCATGGAATGCGAACCTGGCAAGTGGTACAATCTGTGGAGCAGGTTATAATGGCGATTCGGGCCAGAGTAAGATGTGCTGGCCTACTATTAAGGAGTGAATCATGAACGGGACATTCGATCCAAGTGAATTCCCCATAGGGGACTATTGGCGCCGCTATCATCGGCACATAGGGATTGGAGCTGTGGTCATCTTTGCCATCGTGGTGATCAGCTCCATCTTCTACCAGGTCGACGCAGACAGCGAAGGCGTCCTCCTCCGCTTCGGCAAGTACGTCAAGACCACCGAGCCTGGGCTTCACGCGAAGCTCTTCTGGCCGATTGAGGAGGTCCACGTTGTCCCGGTGCAAATGATTCAGTCACTGGAATTTGGATTCGCCACCATTACTCCTGGCCGAGTGACGCGGTATGCCCGAGGGACCGAGGAGCAAGCGGCTATAGCTCGCATGCTAACGGGTGATCTCAACTTGGCTCACGTGGAATGGGTAGTCCAATATCGCATTAAGGATGCCTACAACTACCTTTTCAAAATCGGCGGAAACACGGACTCGGCTAGGGCTGTAAACGACACGATCCGGAGCGTATCCGAGGCGGTTATGCGAAAGCTGGTAGGGGATGCCAGCGTAGACGAGGTCATCACCATCGGCCGTGATCAGATCGCCAGCGATGCTAAGCTCGAAATCCAAGAGATGCTCAACAAGTTCAATACGGGGGTGGAGGTTGTGACCGTCAAGCTACAGTCAGCTACCCCGCCCGATGCGGTCAAAGATGCTTTCGACGAAGTCAACCGGGCCAAGCAGAACAAAGAGCGAGTGATTAATGAAGCTCGGGGTGAGCGCAACCGTCAGATCCCAGCCGCCCGTGGAAAGCGAGATCAGGCCATCTCCGAAGCCGAAGGGTATCGGGAGCGGGTGGTCAAGACCACGACTGGGCGGGTTAACGCCTTCCTGGCCCAATTGGCTGAGTATGAAAAAGCTCCGGAGGTGACCCGAACCCGGCTGTACCTTGAGACCATGGAAGAGATATTATCGGCGGTGGACAGCAAGATCATAATCGACGAATCAGTCCGGGGACTGCTACCGTTTCTGAACATAGGCGCGGATGCCGCAGGTTCAGGTACTCAAAAAGGAGGTGCCAGATGAAGACCACTGCAACCATAATCAGCATCCTGGTCGTACTGACAGCCATATTCGCCAAGGCTTCGCTGTATGTCGTGCAAGAAGGCCAGCAGGCGGTCATTACCCAGTTCGGCAAGCCGGTGAAGGTGGTTAGGGACCCTGGGCTGAACTTCAAGACGCCTTTTATCCAAACGGTCAACCGCCTGGAAAAGCGACTGCTGCCCTGGGACGGTGATCCGGAAAACATGCAAACGCGCGACAAGAAACGTATCTTCATTGACGTTTGGGCCCGCTGGCAGATCGTCGATCCGATGAAGTTTTTCCAGGCTGTTCGTACTGAGCAGCGGGGATACAAAATCCTTGACGATTTGGTGGATTCGGCTGTCCGTGATGTGGTGGCTCGGTATAACCTGATAGAAGTTGTGCGCAGCAGTGATCGGGAACTTCAGTACGAAACCGAAGAGTTGGCTAAGGATGCGGCTGCGGGACGGGAGATCATCAAGGCGGGCCGAGCCAAGATGGAGGCGGAGATCCTTCAGGTGGCCAATGCCAACGACCCCAAAGAGCAGTACGGCATGGAATTGACCGTCGTTCATGTAAAGCGAATCAACTATATCGAGTCGGTTCGCAGGGCAGTCTACGAGCGCATGAAGTCTGAACGGCTGCGAATTGCCCAACTATTCAAATCTGAAGCCCAACAAGAGCAGAATATCATCCTTGGTCTGATGCGTAAAGAACTCGACGGGATCGAGGGGGAAATGGAGCAGAAGGCAGCCGAGATTCGCGGCCAGGCTGACGCCGAAGTTATCAAGATCGCCGCGGAAGGTTATTCAAAATCACCTGAATTCTACGAGTTTCTCCGGTCTCTGGAAGCGTATAAAAAGACGCTCAAACGCGGCACCCGATTGATCCTGTCCTCGGACAATAAATTCCTTGCCCAGCTCCGAGAGCCATCGACCGAGCCGAAAAGCCAAAAGCCATAGGTTGTTGCGTCATGGGCTGTGTCGCTGGCCAGCCTTAGCGTGTCCTCACCTTCACCCGGGCTATTGGGCCGTGACATGCGGGGCAGAAGCGGTTACCTCTGCCGATTGAGTCGAACAGTTTGCCGCAGCGCAAACAAGTGCGTTGCGCTACCGGTCCACCGCCGGAGGTCACTACTTTGTGGATGCCTTTGTAGGCTTCTTGCTGCTTGTTCATCTGGACTTTGCCGGTGTTGCTGTTCTTGGCCATTTGATTCCCTTCTGTCTCTGCTATAACAATATACCCTATAGCCAGGCTCAGGAAAAACTAATTGCTTTGTGTCTACGAGGCCACGGATGCGGTTCCCTGGGAATCGAGCGACTTGCATTGGGCTGTCGTTGTTCCCGGCAGGGCGTGGCTTGCTGGGCCGCCGTCAATATTTCGCATCGGGATTTGGCTATTGGGCGACTTGGTGCTTCGTACGATCTTCCCACACATGAGGCGTAAGCCCCACACGAACGTGTAACGGATGGTGCGAGCCAGACCAAACATTCCGAACAGCTGCAGGAAGGCATCACCCAGATGTATCTTCATTTTCCGTGAGATGCGTCGACGAAGCTTTCTCCGGCGAGGAGGGCTCTGATACCCCGACCCCGGTGTGGCTGGATAAGCTCCAGCATCAACATGGAGAATCTTGGCCTTCGGATGAACCAGGGCGATCAGGAACCGCAGGGGGTTAAAGAAGTACAGATAGGCCACAATGATATTGAACTGTTTTCGCCAGGGTTTCTTGTGCTGCGATGCGACAACGTAGTTTCCATCAAACATGTGCAGTTCGACAGGCCTGCCCGCGACGCTCTCAAAGGCAAGTCCTGAAGTAAAGGCTGCTTCATAGATCTTTGAGCCGGGCGCAGGCGTTATCATCAGGACGTGCACATCGAGGGCACCGGCCTTCCGCAGTAGCTTCACCTGATTAAGGAGACCATAGGGCTTTCCTGGTGTGTAGAGAGGCTGGGCATCGTGGTGCATCAGCATGGGTACTGGGAGAATGCGGTTAGCCCGCAGAAGGCGGAAGGCCTCGGTGGTTTTATCGACGCTTTGTCCCTTCCTGACCAGTGTGCCAGTCATGTCTTCCACACCCAGCCATAGCGCTATGAGTCCTGCTTTGCTCGCCACAGCCAGATGATCCTTCATTTGTAATGTGTCGTGGATTGTCGCCTCGGTGCCCCAGCGGAACTTACAGTGAGGCCTCGAGCCAGCGTCCACCTTTCGGGCTAAGGTCTCGACGATATCAAGCGTTCGGTCTTGATCAGCGAAAAAGTTATCATCAGCCCCGAAACAAAAACGAATATGGTACTGTCGGTACAGTCGCTCAATTTCTTCGCTGATCCGCTGGCCACTCTTTGCACGATATTGTCTTTGGTTGTAGGCTGGGATTGGACAATAGGGGCAGACAAACTTGCAGCCCAGTGTCAGAACGAGTCCCCCGATCGGGCTGCACCTGTGAACGCGGTCCGCGGGAAGAGCCTGCGAGCCCAGCGTGACACGGCTACTCGGAGGCTCGAGAATCTGATAACCTAAGACCGTGTCCGGCAACTCATCCAGGTCCCCGACCAGACGCTGGATGCCTGTGTCCACCAACTGCTCAGCCACGCCCTGGCGACTGCCAAGTGCGTAGACCAGGCCAGGGATGCCTTCGAGTGCTCCGCTATCACGTGCCCGCAAAAAGGTCATTCGCATAGATTCGGTACCCAGACGAACGGAGAGCAATACTTCAAGTAGATGAAGAAGGACGTATTCCTCGCCGGTGACGGCCACGTCCGCAGCCCAGGGAGCGGCCGGGTCGGTACTGAAGACATCCCATGGTTCGTAAATAGTTTTCGGCCCGCCGGCAATGATCAACGGGCGATGAGCTGGATCGATCCTGCAGGCGTCTCGGATTAGATACTGGCACTGGGCTGTGTGAATCTGCATGCTGGAGACCATGAACAGATCAGGGACTCTGCCATCCAGCCGCATCTGGGATGGACGGAAATGCCTGTTCCACTGCTGAAGGACGATGCGGGTTTTGTCAAATCCAGCGTCGAGCATGGCCGATCCGATGGCTCTCACACCGGCTGGTGCCATCCGCACGGACGACCAAGTGGCTGGAGGCATCCGCGTGCGATGGTCAAAGGCACAGACAATCACTGTTGTCAAGTCATGCTTGGGGGCGATGTTCCGTAAACGTTTGCGAATGCTGGCCAGTTCGCCCGGCCTCAGTAACTCATCGCCGCGATCTCTACGGGGTAGTTCCATATCAAATGGTTCCCAAAAGGATGCGACAGGTAGTCTTTCCTCCGAGCTTCTCCGCCGATGCTCCGACAACAAGCAGTTGAGCTGTTACAGACTACTAGCAGTTCTTCCGAAAGCTTCCAGACTTTATGTCCACAATACCCGCACTATCCGACAACTACAGGTTCACGTTGCTCGCCCGCAGCAGCGGGCGTTGTCGGAGGCGCCACACAAGGTGTAACGAAACGACACAACGTCGAGTCGGTGCGATCCCCGAAGCAGTGATTTTTCTCGTAGAACATTGGTGGTTCATAGGTCCAGCCTGTGGCAAGCCGCTCTTCTTCCTTGCGGATCTTCCACAATAGGTATCGTCCGCCTATGGTCGCAGACAATCGTGACTTGAGTCCGAACTCGCCATGAAGATCCTTCAGGATGGCGGACATCTTCGTTCGCATCGTGCTATTCTTGCGGTAGTAGAGCCTCATGGCCTTGATCGCTACAGAGAATGAGGTCCCCAGTTCTCTGACCTCCCATGCGTAGCGGCGCCGGATGCGCAAGTTCGGATGATTCTTGTAGCGTTTCCAGCCGGCCAGCGTCGTCCGCACGATCCTGGCCACGCTGGGGCCGTTGACTTCGAAGTCGCGATTAAACGCCCGCCGAATGAACTCGCTCTCCTGCCCGTTAGTAATATGGCGATGTCGGTAGTTGAATATCAACTGTCCGTGAATGTCGGCCTCGTCATACTCGCCGGGGTCCTTCATCCTGCCCAGGTCCGACAGTTCCTCATGAAGCGGCGTGCCGGGACTGGGCGTGTAGAGCATGAACTGGTGGAAGTCGGTATCATGCTGGACGGCGTAATCGATTACCTTCTCGATGTTCTCGGGCGTGTGCTCTTCCAGTCCAATAATGCTTGAGCCGAGCACGCGAATGCCGTGTGATTGCAGTTCGCCTACCAGTTTCCGCGTGTCGATACCGTGTAGCTTGGTATATTGACTGTCCTGGCCCTCCAGGCCCATCCAAACCCAGGATATCCCCAGCCCCACAAGCTGCTCAAAGGTGTAGGAACGCAGCACGTTGGCGGAACTGAAGACGTACAGGGCCCAGGATTTGTCGTGGAGTTCCATCAACTCCAGCAATCGTAGTGCCCTCCTGCGATGCAGCAGGAAGTTCTCGTCCATAATGAAGAAGGATTGAACCCGCATCGTCTCTTCGAGCTGGCACATCACGTCGAACAGCTCATCGCCGGTTTCATAAAAGTTGATAAACTTTCCCTTGCCCCCGAACATGGCTGACGTGGAGCAAAAGTTGCATCCTAAAGGACAGCCGACCGACGGGATAATGGTGGCCGCCACGTTGCCCGGCCTCCCCTTGAAGGTTATGCCCATGTTCCGCGTCCCAATGCCTGAAACGATCATGGGATGCCGAATGGGTTGATCCTCATCTTCTCCCAGATAACGGCGGAACCATCGCACCCCTTCGCCCTTGACGATGATGTCCGCATCGATCCGAGCATCCAGGTTCGGCATGTTGGCGATGTGTCCTCCGACGACGATCGTCGCGTCCGGCAGATATTGCCGCAACAGCTCGCACATTTTCCGAACCTTACGAATGTTTGGAATAATGCTACTTATCCCGACGATGTCGTAGCAGTTCTCGCGGATCTCCTGGACGAAACGGTCGAGTGTCGGGAAGTCAAGCAGCGTGCAAGGAGCCTCGATGTTCGCCTGAATGAGCATCAGCCCCCAACTGCGGTGAAACATTCGCAACGAGAACGGTCCCTGAACTCTGGTGACCTGGTTGTGGTACAACTCCATCGGATTCATCGTCCGGCTGCCGTACTCGTCGTCCTGGGCGTACGGGCCAAACACACTGCTCAACAGGACCTTGGCCTTGGAGGCAAGTGGATGTACCGGCTGGGGAGGCTGGTGAGCCTCTCTTTCTGCTTCAATGATGTTATCGTTTCGTATCATTTAACGTTTTCCCTGTATTACCATTAAATGGTGCTTACCGTCAATCTGCGAGCAACACACATTTTGAGTCGTTATCGAGCAAACTGAGGCCTATATCCGAGGAGAGCATCCGTGGGGGATATCTCACGTATTCCTTGGCGACGTAAGGCGACGTCATGGCCCGGAGCAATGCGCTGTAATTGACGTCGAAGGCAACCTCGCTGCCAACCCGCAGGTCAGTATCTTTTGCATCTAAGATCAGGTGATCGCTTGTCGCCCCAAGGAACTCGACATCGATCCTTGCCGCGATCCCTGAAACGTCCACATCCTGCTTGCCGATTCCGAGGATGGCCTTGGCCACGGTCCCCCTGTCTTGGAATACGGGGGTGTCGCCGAAGGCGTCCTGGCAGCGCGGGCCCGTGACCGATGACGGTTTGTCTTTCAACTCGATGACTTCGGCAATGAGCGTGAAGGCATCGGTGTGCAGGCCCGGAATCCTCTCGCGAAACAAAGCTTCCCGGCCCAGAAGAATCGATTCGCCGATCCGAAGGTTATTAACCTGTCCCACCTCCGGCGTCGAAACAAACCAGTTATAGTTCGCCGAGTTCCCTCCGGAGATCACCTCCAGAGCAATGCCATATTCGTTTCGAAGACGCTCGGCGATACCGGAGAGTTTCGCCATGTTCTTCTCTGTCGGCTTCACACCGCCGTAGCAGGCGAGGGTGGTCCCAAGGCCTATCAACTCCACGCCTTCCAGATCGAGCGTTTCGGCCACAACTTCTCCCACATCGCAGGGCATGATGCCTTCTCTCAGATCGCCGAGCTCAATCATCAGGATAATCCGATGCCGCTTTCGACGCTTGACGGCATGTCTGGAAAGCAATCTGATCTGATAACAGCCGGTTCAGTGTTCAGGCTGATGTCCGCGTACTGAACAACTTGTTCGGTTTCACTCGGCATAGGGCTGCGAATCAGTGTGAATTCGGCCTCGATGCCAGTCTGTTTCATTCTGCGAATGTTTTTGATCCGCGAATCACCGATGGCCCGGATACCGTTGTCCACGAGCACGTTGGCAACCAGCGGATCTCCGAGGACCGCCTTGGTCACGGCGGTGATGCAAATCCCTTTTGCTCCGAACAACGCTCGCAGTAAGCTTACGTTGCGACCGATTTTATCAAGATCGATTTCAAGTCTTGGCGTGTCCATGGATATATCCTTAGCTCAGCACAGGTTGTATCGTTTGAGTGCGGCCTTGACAATTTCGTCCAACAGGTCCTTACCGTCCATGCCTTCGGCCACGGCCATGACTCCGATATGGCTGTGAGGTTTTTCCACCGGGGTACACATGAGCCCCGCAAACGTATTGGCCTCGAGCAGGAAGGGCCCTTCCTCGGTCAGAATGGCGTCTATTCTTCCAAAGTCCTTGAAGCCCAGTGTGGTGTAGGCTTTCGTCGCCAGTTGGGCCATCATCTCGGACTCTTCGTCACTCAAGCGGGCGGGGCAGATAAAGGTGTCGTCGTCTAGTTCCTTCTTGCTGAAAGTCAGCGTGACGGCGCCTTCGGCGTAAACGATTTCCAATGGCTGCAGCACACGCACCTCACCGTTGTTGCCCAGCACGCACTGTGTGATCTCACGGCCGATCAGGAACCTCTCGATCAGAACCGGCTGGCCTATCGTCAGATATCGTTCCCGTACGCCCTTGACCAACTGATCGTAGTTCTCGACAACAGATTCTTCCGTAATGCCGGCGCTGCCTCTGCCGGCCACCGGTTTGATGAAGAGCGGATAGGCGAAGGGCGGATCGCTTCGGAATAGCTCGCAGTCCTGCTGGGTCCGGGCCACATGGAAGGGCGAGGTCGGTAAGCCCGCCTTACGCCATATCTTCTTGGCCAAAGATTTATCCGTCGCCAGCGCGATCGTGAAAGAGTCGGAGCCCACAAAAGGTATTTCAAGTTCTTCCAGGATAGCCGCCTCCACCAAGGACGAAACATTGAAAGCAAGGTCGATGTTCGCTTCGGTGAGGTCTCTAATAA
>JAACET010000164.1 GCA_011682385.1 Actinomycetota bacterium
GGCTCGGACTATCCCACTCCCGACGGCACCTGTGTGCGTGATTATATCCATGTTTGTGATTTGTCTGATGCTCACCTGTTAGCCCTGGATCATTTGACTGCCGAGAAGCCTTCGGGTGTTTTTAATCTTGGCAATGGTTCCGGTTTTTCGGTTAAGCAGGTCATTGATACTTGCCGGCGCGTTACCGGCTTGGACATTGCCTACCAATTAGCTGATAGACGTGAGGGCGACCCGGCCGAATTGATCAGCGATTCTTCGCTCGCTCGTTCTACCCTCGGCTGGAGTCCGAAGTGCCCCGACCTGGAATCAATTGTCCGGGCTGCCTGGAATTTCCACCAGCGGGGTCATTCACCCCTTTCCTGATCGGCCCGGAGATGCAATGGTGGCAGAGCGAAGATAGAAATGCTTTAGGGATATAGTTATGTCCTCACGGCAGACAATACTGGTTACCGGCGGGGCCGGCTTCATTGGCTCGCATTTGACCGAGCACCTCCTGTACGCCGGCCATGAGGTCATTGTGCTGGACGATTTGAGCACCGGCTGCTTAGCCAATCTCAGCAGTGTTGCCGACAATCCCCACTTTACTTTTGTCAATGATGACGTGCAGAACCCCCAGACGCTGCACGTATTGATCCAGCAGTGTGACCTGATTTTTCATTTAGCCGCCGCGGTTGGTGTCCAGTTGATCGTCGACGACCCTGTTCGCACCATCCAGACCAACATCCACGGCACGGAGGTCATGCTCCAGATCGCCAACAAGTTCCGCAAGAAGGTACTTTTAGCCTCCAGCAGTGAGGTTTACGGCAAAAGTGAGGCTATTCCTTTTAGCGAGGACGACGATACCGTGCTGGGTGGCACCATGTTTTCGCGATGGTCGTATGCCTGCAGCAAGGCCATAGATGAGTTTCTCGGCTTGGCCTATTACCAACAGTATGGCTTGCCTGTGGTTATTGCACGATTCTTTAATACTGTTGGCCCGCGTCAGACCGGCCAATACGGCATGGTTATACCACGGTTTATTGAGCGGGCCTTGAGGAACGCCCCGATCATGATCTATGGCTCCGGCCGGCAGTCCAGATGCTTTGCTTATGTTGGCGATATCGTTTCTGCTGCCGTGGACCTGATGAATCACCCCCAGGCCCCCGGCCGGGTGTACAATATCGGCTCAACTGAGGAGGTTACCATAGAGGCCCTCGCTGACAAGATAATCCAAATGACCGCCAGTAAGAGCCAAAAGAAGTTCATATCTTATGAAGAGGCTTATGGAAAACCCTTCGATGATATGATGCGCCGCGTGCCTTGCCTTGATCGTATCAACCAGACCATTGGCTACGAGCCCAAAACCAACCTGGACCGTATGCTGCGGATCATTATTGAAGACATGAAGAAGCGATGAGCGATTCGCCCCAAAAACTTGCCGATTTGATAGCTGCCCTGCCCCCTGCGCCCACTGTCCTGGACGTCAGCCGGTTCCTGGCCGACCTAAAGTCCGCCGACCTGAGCCGCACTAAACTAGAGCCTGTCAAACTGGCCCTGGTGAGTTCCTTTACTTCTGACATGCTCATTGATTCGCTCGTTGCTCACGGCTACTGTGATGGCTTTGATATCTCCGTTTACAATGCTCCCTTCGGCCAATACATGCAGGAGACGCTTGATTCGTCCAGTGGCCTGTATCGGTTTGCTCCGGACGTAGTTTTTTTTGCCGTCCGCCTTCAGGACGCTTGTCCTGACATTTATTATTCTTTTAATAGCCTGGACGGCCCTTCGCTGCAAAAGCTCACTGCTCGCTGGCAGACCGATTGGCTCAGCGCTTTGAGGACCTTCCGTTCCAACAGTAGTGCGCTGATTCTCTGTGCCAACTATGAGCAGCCCGCATATCCGAGCCTGGGCCTGGCCGATGCGGATGCTCAACCGTCTCAGTGCGTCACGGTGGTCAATCTGAATGCTTGGCTGCGCAGCTTGGCCCAGGAGATTACCGATTTTCATATCGTTGACATTGACGCTTTGGCTTCTCGCCACGGCCGGGCTCGTTTTACCCAGCCTCGGATGTGGTTTTTGGCTCGTTCAGCCATCGCTCCTGATGCGACTTGGGACTATGTCGGCCAAATCATTTGTTTGTTGCGTGCCGTCCGGGGCCGTTCCCGCAAGGTTTTGGCCCTGGATTGCGATAATACCCTTTGGGGCGGAGTTCTTGGTGAGCTCAGCTCTTCGGGCATTGCTCTGGGGCACGACTTTCCCGGCAGCGCTTATGTCGCTTTTCAGAGGCGCATCCTTGAGCTCTACCACCGCGGCATTGTGCTCATAGTCGCCAGTAGGAACGATCATTCAGCCGTCATGGATGTTTTTAATAATCATCCTGAGATGCTTTTGCGATCCGAGCATATTGCTTATTTTGGTATTAACTGGGACCCCAAACCTCAGAACCTTCAGCGGGCCGCTGTGGCCTTGAATCTTGGCTTGGACAGTTTTGTTTTTATTGACGACAATCCTGTCGAATGCGCCATGGTCCGCAGTATATTGCCTGAGGTCTTGAGTATTTGTTTGCCGGAAGACCCCGCCGAGTTCGAGACTGCGCTCGCTGGCCTGGATTGCTTCGATCAAATCTCTGTCAGTGCCGAGGACCGCCACCGCGGGCCAATGTACCGCCAGGAGGCCTCACGTAGCGAGTTGAAGACCAGCGTAAAGGACCTGGAGACGTTCTATCGTGAACTGGCCATGATTGCCACTATCTCGCGCAACGATTCATCTGTTGCCTCGCGTGCCGCCCAGCTCACCCAGCGTACCAACCAGTTTAATATGACTACGGTTCGCCGCACTGAATCTCAGATTAAAGAGTTCATGTCTAATCCTGGCTATGATGTATTTACGTTGCGTTTGCAGGATCGCTTTGGCGACAACGGCATTGTTGGTTTAGCTGTTGTTGAGCACAGGGATAAGGAGGACATCCTGGAAACATTCCTGATGAGTTGCCGAGTCCTTGGCCGTACCGTAGAGACTGCTTTTTTGTCCTGGCTGATGAATCGCTCGCTTTCCGGCCAAGCCTCCAGGTTTACAGCCCTTTATTGCCGGACAGTCAAGAACGCCCCATTCGCCGACTTTTATAAATCCTGCCGGTTACAGCTCGCCGATGACGACCAATCCCAGGACACCCAGAAATGGTCTTATGATTTGTCCCTCGGCTCAGCCGAGTTTTGTGTGCCCCCCTGGATTGAAATCAGATTAGCGTCCCCTGCTGTTTAGCTCCCCAATTGCCGAGTGGCATTGTGCGTATTGGGTATCCCTTATCCATTAAAAATGCCCCCGGCCTACGTGCCGGGGGTTTTCCGTCGTCATTCCGGACTTGATCCGGCTCTTATCACCGCTTTGCCGGTAATCCAGTTTCTTCTTCTCAAATCTGAAATCTTAAATTTCCAATCTCTTTTCTTCGTGCCTTCGTGGTGAATGTCTTTTTCGAGTGCCTAGCGAACACGTCGGCCCAATAGCATGACCATCACCCCCAGTATAGCCATTGACCAGAGCGTCACCGGTTCGGGGATTGTATTTGTGATCCAGGTGTCGTAATACCGGCACGCTATAGGTGCTGTCGTAAGGTGATGTTTCTGGCCCGCGATATGCGTTGATACCGATAAGAGTCCACTCATCGCTGACCTTGGCGAACATTCCCCCGCCGGAATCGCCTGTATTCACACCCGTCTCGTATGTGGTTGGATCTTGGCTGGGGTTTGTACCGGAAATGGTGGTTTTCAGGGTTGAATAGGTATCGCCAAACGCATCGGTTATCGTTGCAAGACCGTCAACCGTATTGGTTCCCCAACGTATGACATCCGGGTTTTCTGCATATTGCTGATCCCACGAACCATTGGTTACCCCTTGTGTGACTTCGCCGTAGTATCCAAAGCCGATCATAATCACTTCGCTGTTGGCAAAGGAGCTAGATGTCGTGTAATTATAAAAACCGGGCAACGCCGTGTCGTAACGAACCAGGGCCAGGTCCGCATCATTGTTGTAGATACGTTCCAGGGCCGTGTAGTCGGTCCCGCCGATGGTCAGGTTGCAGTTGGCATCGTCAGCTACATGGTGGGCGG
>JAACET010000165.1 GCA_011682385.1 Actinomycetota bacterium
AAGAAACGGAAAGAACTCACCACGAAGGCACGAAGTAAAAACGAAAGCTGGATTCCGCAGCAAGTGCGGAATGACAGATTAAAAAATCCCCCGGTAAATCGGGGGGCTAAATATAAGAAAAAGGTACAATGGTCCGTAATATTTGATCTTTGCTATTTGATTTTTGATATTCTTTTGCGGTGGACCATCAGGACGGCAATGTCGGCAGGACTAATTCCGGGAATCCGAGCAGCTTGGCCGAGGCTGGTAGGAGATACGGCCAACAGACGCTCGCGAGCCTCAATACGCAGGCCGGGCACGCTGGAATAATCCAAGGTAGCGGACAGGTGCTTGTCCTCCAGGCTGCGGAAACGCTCTACCTGACGCTGCTGGCGGTCAATATAACCCGCGTAACGGGCACAAATGCGGACGGCATCCAGGACCTCGGCAGAAAAAACCTCAACAGCTAACTGCGGGACCAAAGATGACAACTCTGCAAAGCTAACGTCGGGGTTTCTGAGCAGGTCCAAACAAGTGCGGCCCTGGTGACGCAATGAACTGAGCAGCTCGGTGAGCTGTTCTATGTCGCGCTGCTTGGCAGAAAAAACACTCCAGCGATGATCGTCAACCAAGCCGACATCCCGGCCCAAAGGTGTTAGTCGCTGGTCGGCGTTGTCACTGCGCAAACATAAACGGAACTCAGCCCGCGAAGTGAACATGCGATACGGCTCTGTGGTGCCTTTGGTAACTAAATCGTCAATCATGACGCCAATATAGGCCTGGTCGCGGCCAATAGTGATCAGGTCTGAGCCAGCGACCAAACGGGCGGCATTGATCCCGGCAACCAAGCCCTGACCGGCAGCCTCCTCGTAGCCACTGGTACCATTGATCTGGCCGGCTAAAAACAAACCGGCAATGGTCTTGGTCTGGAGGGTGGGCGATAATTGCTCAGGATGTACAAAATCATATTCTATGGCGTAGCCGTAACGGACAATGCGGGCCCGGCTCAGGCCCCCAATCGAATGAATCATGTTGTCCTGGACATCGCGAGGCAAAGAGGTGCTCAAGCCGTTGCAGTATATCCAGTCGCTATCGAGGCCCTCGGGCTCAAGGAATATCTGGTGGCGAGGCTTGTCGGCGAACCGAACGATCTTGGTCTCAATGCTGGGACAGTAACGCGGGCCAGTGGCAGAGATTTGACCGGTATACAAAGGAGCACGATCCAGATTGGCCCGAATAATATCGTGTGTGCGCGAGTTGGTCTGCGTGATCCAGCACGGAACCTGGGTAGTAGTAATGCCAGGCGAAATAAAAGAAAAAGGCGTGGGCGGGACGTCGCCGGGCTGAAGCTCAAGCGAATCAAAATCAACGGTAGCAGCATCGACACGCGGAGGCGTGCCGGTCTTGAGGCGAGCGGTCTGAAAACCAATGCGACCAAGCGATGCACTGAGGGCCTGGGCGGGGGGCTCGTCGATCCGACCGGCGGGCCATTGCTCGGCGCCTAAGTGTATCAGGCCACGTAAAAAAGTGCCGGGGGTGAGCACGGCAGCTTGGCATTGGTAACGGCGCCCTGAGGCACAAACCACACCAGCGATTCTCCGAGATGATTCATCCAGAACGATATCTTCCACGGTCTCGGTGAGTATGTGCAGATTGGACAACTCCCGGAGTCTGGATAAGGCAGCCTGGTGATAAAGCTTGCGGTCGGCCTGAGCGCGGGGGGCCCAGACGGCTGGCCCCTGCGAGCGGTTTAATATGCGAAACTGTATGCCGGCGGCATCGGCAGCCAAACCCATTAAACCACCCAAGGCGTCGATCTCGCGGACCATCTGGCCCTTGGCAGTGCCGCCAATGGCGGGATTACAACTCATTCGACCGATGGCAGAGATGTCCATGGTCAACAACGCCGTCTTACAGCCCAAGTGCACGGCAGCCCAAGCGGCCTCGACACCGGCATGGCCACCGCCAACGACAATGACATCAAAGTGGTCTGTGAGTGACATGAAAAAAAGGAGTTACTCGAAGAGGGCTTCGACGAAAATTTCGGGATCGAAAGGCTCGATGTCTTGGGGCTTTTCGCCGAGGCCAATAAACTTCACCGGTAAACTAACCTGGTCGCGAATAGCAACTACTATGCCGCCCTTGGCAGTGCCGTCGAGCTTGGCCAAAAACAAACCGCTGACCTGGATGGCATCAGCAAAGGTCTGAGCCTGGATTATAGCGTTTTGGCCGGTGGTGGCATCCAAAACCAAAAGGACTTCGTGCGGGGCGCCGGGAATCTTACGCTCGACGACCCGGCGAATCTTGGCCAACTCACGCATGAGATTATCCTGGGTGTGCAGTCGGCCAGCGGTATCAACCAATAAGACGTCGGCCTTGCGAGCCAAAGCGGCATCACAGGCGTCAAAGACTACGGCGCCGGGGTCGGCGCCGCTCTGGTGCTTGACGATCTCTACGCCGGTACGCTCGGACCAGATGGTCAACTGCTCAACGGCGGCGGCACGAAACGTGTCGGCGGCAGCCAAAATAACTTTCTTACCCGACTGCCTGAGCAGCCAGGCCAACTTGGCTACCGAAGTGGTCTTGCCGGTGCCGTTGACCCCGGCAACGAGAATGACTGTAGGGCCGGTTTCGGCAAAGTGCAGGGAACGATCGGCTGGGGGCCAATAGTTCTTCATGTCATCCTTAAGAAACTCAAGAATCTGCTCGGACCGCTCAATGCGCTTTTCCTGATAGGCCCGGCGAAGATCGTCAATAATGCGAGTGGTAGTTTTTAGGCCAACGTCCGAGCCAATGAGAGTGGCTTCAAGCTCATCAAGTAAATCGTCGTCGATCTTTCGGCCAACAGCAAGCAGAGCTCGGAAAGAATTGGCGAACTTCTGCCGGGTCTTACTTAGGCCGACACGAAGCTTTTCAAGGACACGTCGTAAAATTGCCATGGTCATTGCTCAGATGATTGGTTGTTCAAGACACTGTTCTCACTGTCGCTAAGGGTAGATTTCATTATGGTATCCAACAGGCCATTAATAAATTGGCTGGACCTCCCGGTAGAATATGTCTTGGCTAATTTGATGGCCTCGTCAATGGCTACCTTGGCCGGCACATCAGAACAGTGGAGCATCTCATAGATGGCTAAACGAAGTATGGCCGAGTCCACGGCGGGCAGAGAGGAGGCTGTCCAGTCACGGGCGAATTTATCAATGAGGGCATCGGCTTCACTACGGTTGGCCCAGGCCCCTAAGGCAAGATCACGAGCATAACGGCTCAGGCCGGCATCGAGGTGAGCATCCGTGACGAAATCGTCAACCTGCTCAAGAAAACCGTCGGACTGGCTGGGCAACTGGAAAATTATCTGCAAGGCCAACACACGGGCCTTACTTCGCTTGGGCATTGGCGGCTCCCCTGCGGAAAAATGACAATCAATCAGCCACAGATAAATACAAATTGAAGAAACAAAAAGAAAGATAATTAGCCACAGATTTTACAGATGAACACAGATTAGAAGAAATACAGAAAGATATTTTGACGCTGATTTCGCAGATTTCGCTGAAAAGAAAGAGAAGAAACAGAAAGAACT
>JAACET010000069.1 GCA_011682385.1 Actinomycetota bacterium
TCGGCGACCATATCTCTAAATGCTTTGGAGAGCGCGTACACTTCAGCCGTTCCCTTCAAAGGGATTTGCTCGGGTGAAGTCTGACCGGTAGGCACGTTACGAGCTGCCTCGGCCAGCCCCTGCAGTGGTTTGCTCACTATACGGCCAATCCAGTTGGCTACATACAACGTGATCGTCAACGCCGGAATCAATATAGCCACTAGACTCAGGACTAGCTCTTGCCTTCCAGTGATTGCTCCAGCTCGGGAAATACCCACATGGATCTTTCCCAATTGGCCGTCCATCAATCGAACCGGCACATCCAGGATCGGCTCTTTCTTGGTGCTAAAATAGACCGGGCCCACTGGTTGATTTTGGAGGAGATCTTTTAGCTCCGTGGGGAAACCATCCTCAAACGTATGTGCTAACACACTCCCTTGTTTTCCCTGAACAAAGGCATACCGAACGTCTGGCTCTCCTTCAACACCAGCACGTAGTAAGGCGAACAGAGCAAAAGAATCATTTGTTAGAATGGAATCCGCTGCTTGGGTAGCCATCGCAGATGCCAGGGTTCGGGCCCGCTTCTCTAAGGAATCTTCTATGGAGCTGCTTAGTAGCCAGCCCACATATGCAGTGATACCCAAAAACAATGCTACCGCTGCTACATGGCCCGTCCAGGCAACCAACCGCTCTAGTGTCCAAGGCTTCGACACTTACCTTTGCTCCTGTACTGACTTGAAAAGGGCGTAGGCCGAATCGTAATCATCCTTGCGCGGCGGACGGAATCGTTCAATCCCCATAGCCGCTAGAATTTCACTGCCTTCACTTGTTTTGTGAAAAGAGAATAGTACCTGCCGTAGGGCGGCCTTAAGACCGGCGTCCAGGTTAGTTGGCACTACGATTGCCGGGGGACCGAATGGTTCGCTGGTCCAGATTACCCGCACCTTCTTTGACAGGCTGGGATCCTTGTTTATCATTGGATAGAAAACCAGTGAATCAACCGCAGCAGCGTCCACCACGCAATTTGCGACAGCCCGAACCGAACGGTCGTGACTTCCCGTGAAAATAATCTTGCCAAAAAACTCCGCAGGCTTATAGCCCCGAGTAATTAAGGCTGCTCGCGGTACCAAACTGCCCGTGTTGGACTCCGGGTCTGTAAATGCCATAGTTTTTCCCTTGAGGTCATCCCATTCCAGCACGGAACTATCTCTGGGTACAATGATAACGCACCGGTATGACAGTCCTGCCTTGAACTGGGGCTGGGCTAATAATTCTATGAGACCGCTATCGCGACCATGAACATATGTTCCCGTACAAACAAAGGCCACATCAACCGATTCTTTTTCAAGGCTCTCCCGGACCTGCCTGTAAGTCGGCCTAAGAACTATGCCCCCTTTGAGACCAACCTCGTGCCCAATCAGCTCCACCATTCGTCGATAAGACGCAAAAGTTGCTTGGGGACTAACCATTGTAGCAATGGCGAAGCGCAGTCGCTTATCATCCGCTGGCGTCTTGTGTTGCATTACTCGCCGTGCCATATCAATCACCGGTCCCCTCGGTGACGTCCACCACAGGGTGGCCCAGAGGATAGCCAGCGCTGCCATCAGGAAGATCAAACTCATACCAACACGTTTCACTGCAAAACCCTTTCTGTCCTGCTTTGCTCTTACAAGAAGCAAAAGTGTCACTGAAACCACGTATTCTGGATACTGCTGTGGCAGTTATGAAGAGCTTAGCATCATACCCGCTGGCAGTCTAGTGCTCTGTTACTCATAATGTGATGGACATTTTTCGGTCTTCTTGCCGATGGAGAAAACATCCTGTGGGTATCGAAAACTCTATCCGCGCATAGAAAGACGGGAATCCGGCTATTTCCGAGATTCGTAAATATGACAAACGGCCATGGCGGAACAAGTTGTTTTACCTGAAGTGCGGTTTTCCCTCCATCGGCACACAGTATTTTCAAGAACTATTTCACTTATGGCGATATCTGGTGTCTTCAAGCCGCCCCGGCGTACTTGTGGTGCAAACCACCAAGATAGGAAGTATCTGTAACCTTGCCCTTTTCTGGTGACTCAACGTTTCATAGAGTTTGAATCCCTGTCGATGCACTTGATCACAGTATTCTCGTTCGGGAAGGCAAATAATAGGTCAAAACCGGGCTTTACTCAAGATTCATAAGTCTTTGTATAATAAGTGGCCCGGAATTTTCGATACCCACAGGTCCGGCCGATCCTGCTGCGATTAGTTGCCCTACAGGAAAACAATCTGGTTTTCCACTATCTATGGCTCGCAGATCGGCACGCTGTGCGGCCGGGACCCGTAAACAATCATATTTACGAGTAACACCAACCCACTGGGCAGGAACAAGCATTGACCGGGATCAAAACCGCTGTTTCACAGTCATTCCTTGAACTGAGGTAGTTTGCCCAGATACTTCTGCGGATTGGCCTCGAATTTCGCTTTGCACCCCTGGCAGCAGAAGTAGATTTTCTTGCCTTTGTACTCGGTATAGATATTCTTCTTAATCGGTTTGCCGCTAACGGGGCAGCTGCCTTGTTCAGGGGTTTTTATTTCCTGTGCCTTTGGCTGTGGGCCCACTTGCTTCATGGGACACATCATCGGACTGTCCTGGCCTTTCTCACCGCTCATCTTCTGCATCATCGGCTTCATCTTGCCATGCATCTCCATCATGTTGCATGGTGTTTTGGGCAGTGCTTCCAGCTTCTTGTTTTGTTCATCGGTCAGCAGGGCCTTCGCCTCTTCGCGGGCCTTCTCTGCAATGGCTTGAAGCTTGCCGACTTGCTTTTCGGTGAGCTTCAGCTCGTCCTTAATAGTCAGTAGCCCTGCCGGGTCATTGGTTTCGATTCGCGTCCGCATCAGCATCCGACAGCGAGTCATCATGGCCTTGGACATGCCCATCTTGGCCCCAGTTTCGAATTTCGATTCTTCTTCCCCAGCCTTTGCAGGTCTAGCCATCGCATACATGGGACAGCCACACATGCCGGCCGATCGATCTTCAGCCGTGTCCTTTTTGGCTGGGGCCTTCTCCTTACCCAATGCGTTGACCGCAAAGATTGCCGTGCTCAGAATCGCAACTACGCTGGCCATTACAATTGTGCGTCTCATCATAGTACCTCCTTCAAAAGGGTTCCACGAAACGTCGTCCTGTACCAATTCAATATACCTCTGTGTATCTCAGCAACATCTGTTCCAACGACCGGAACAACGTCCGCGGTGCCACGGAACGAAGCTGCCCCACCAATGACGGCATCGGCTGTTGTGATCGGCCGACTCCTGTACATTTATCTGCCCGGATGATGAGTCCTTCCAGTAGCGGCCTTGCACATCGGTACTCGGGGAGCGGTTGTACCATCCACAGCCGTACGAGTAACGCGTGCCGGCCCAAGCCACGACTCCAACCGCCAGTACAACAACGGCTACGATTGCGATAAGGGCTGCAGTTTTCATTGTGTTATCTCCTGGATAATGATTGCCGCAAAACTTATTCTCGCCACATAGGGCACATGTCTCTCCAACGTCTCATCCTGTTCCGGGGTGTTTGCGGCTCAGCCGTCCCGCTGTCCTCGTCGACCATCTGTCGCATCCAGGCTGCCCGGCGCCCACACATGTTCATATACGGAGTCAGGACCTCTTGCTCTTCAGGTTTGACCCTGTTTTTGAACCGACCTAGTGTCTCTTTCTGAAACTCGGAAAGGTAGGCTGCTCGGGCGACCAGAAGACTGCGAGTCGATTCAGGTAAGTCCACACTGGTTTCCACAGATAATCTGGCTTCTTTCAGCATTTCCTGTAACAACTTCCGGTCCAGTTTTTGGCCGCGTTCATACTTTTTGACGGCTTCCTTTAGCCGCTCCGCTGAGAAGACAATTCGCAGTTCTACTTTTTCTTCCTGATTAATGGTCAGAAAAAACTTAGCTCGCTCGGTAAAGAGCTTGATCGGGTAGAGCAAATCTCCCGGCAAGGCCTGCGAAGAGGCCGTCACCGTTGTCCATCCCCCCAGCATAACGACTAAGAGAACCGCAGCAGCCCGGATAAGGAACGAGCGTGAAAAAAACACTATTTTGCGTCTCTTTGGCTGTGGCCGGGTCTCTTGCAGGGACAGTTTCGCCATAGTTCGCATAATCCCGGTGACAGAGGGTGATGGCTCGGGCAGTTGCTCCAGCTCGTTTGCGATGGCCAGGAGAGGCCGAATTTGCTCAGCCGCCTCAGGGCATTCTCGCAGAACATCTTCCAGAGCTTTACCCAGGCGGGTTTGCTCGATGCAGTCATCCAGAATATCTTCGAGTTTGTTACTCATGACGCTTTTCCTCGCCGCCCAACAGCTCTCGGAGGGCGGCCAGGGCTCTAAACTGGAGTCCCCGAATTGTTCCCTGCTTACGGTCGGTTATTTCTGCTATCTCGCTGTTCGAGAGCCCTTGAATAAACTTCAGCGTTACCAGTTCACGCTGGTCGTCTGTCAGCCGAGCAATCGCAGTGCGAATATCCATCTGCCTGCCGACAACATCCGCAGGATTATCACCACCGGCAATTGTCTCTGTGGCTCGTTCGTCCATTGGACTTTCCCGCCTTATCTTCCTGGCCCTGGCGTGATCAGTTGCTGCATTGGCCGCTATCCTGTACAGCCAAGCCACAAATGAGCCCTTCTGGTCGCTGATGTGGCGTAATACCCGCACAAATACCTCACCTGTCAGGTCCTCAGCCGACGCCGCATCCACCCGATAATGCATGTATTTGAGCATTTTCGGGTAAAAATGGCCGCACAGTTGCGCCAAGGCCTCAGCCTCACCCCGCCTGGCCTTTTCCAGCAGCGATTCGATCTCGCCTTGATTCAATCCCTAGCTCCTATAAGTTAAGACGGACCAACAGGCCAAACGTTAGGCCATCTTGAGACACAATATAGTGCTTACATCAGCTCCGAATCTCCGCCTGCAACCGTGGCTTACCTAAGCCAAGCAACCTCAGGCTGTTGAAGATCACCAGCAGCGATGCACCCATGTCCGCTGCTATGGCCATCCAGAGCGAAGCGGCGCCCAGCAGGGCCAGAACAATGAAAACAAGCTTTAGTCCCAGGGCGAAGGTGATGTTCTGTTTGATGATGCCCAGGGTACGGTGCGAGTGTCGTATAAGCCAGGGGAGCCTGGAAAGGTCGTCCGACATCAAGGCGATATCGGCGGTCTCAATAGCCGCATCCGTACCGATGGCCCCCATAGCAATGCCCACCGTAGCCACCGCCATAGCCGGGGCGTCGTTTACGCCGTCGCCGATCATTCCAACTTGGCCGAACTCTCCGACCAAGGTCTCCAGAGCCTCGACTTTATCTTCAGGAAGCAGTTCAGCCCGGAACTCATCCACCCCGGTAACCGCGGCTACCGCTCGAGCTGTACCTTCGTTATCGCCAGTAAGCATCATGACCTTGCGGATGCCGAGATGTTTTATGGCCTGCACAGCCTTGGGGGCATTGTCGCGGACTCCATCGGCCACGCTGATCAGACCGCAGACATGCTGGTCGTTTCCGATAGCTACGACCGAATGGCCGGCATCTGCCAGTTGCTCAGCTTTGTCGTGGGCTTCCGGAGTTTCCTGGCCCTTCTCGTCCATCAGCCGGTGGCTGCCGATCCAGAACGGCGTGCCGTTGATTTTGGCCTCAGCGCCTTTGCCCTTGATAGCCTGAAAGTCTTCGGCTCGCTGAACCGTGATTCCCTGGTCCTGTGCCTTTTGCAGAATAGCTCGAGCCAGGGGATGTTCACTGGGGGCTTCCAGTGCCGCCGCCCGTTCGAGTAGTTCCTCAGGCGTATGGCTGTTGAAGGGGGTAATCTGTTGGACCTCAGGATGGCCGTAGGTGAGCGTTCCCGTCTTGTCCAGGGCCAGAGCACGCAGTTGGCTGACCGCTTCGAGATACATACCGCCCTTGATGAGTACACCGTTGCGGGCGGCTGCGGTCAGACCGGAGACAATACTGACCGGGGTAGAGATAACCAGGGCACAGGGACAGGCGATTACCAGGATAACCAGCCCGCGATATAACCATTCCATCCACGCAGCCGAGAAAAACAGGGGCGGCACGAGGACAATGGCTACTGCCAGGGCCATCATCGCGGGGGTGTAATACCGGGCGAATTTTTCGACCCACTGCTCGGCGGGTGCCCGGCGCGACTGGGCCTCCTGAACCAGATGTATGATCCGGGCCAGGGTGGTATCGTTGGCAGCTTTGGTCACCTTGAACTCGAGGGCGCCATCTTCGTTGATTGTGCCGGCGAAGACATCGTCTCCAGGGCCTTTGGCAACCGGTATGGACTCGCCGGTAATTGGGGCCTGATTTACCGTTGTGGCCCCTTTGGTAACTACTCCATCCAAAGGTATTTTTTCGCCCGGCCGGACCAGAACCGTAGCGCCAACGGGAACCATCTCGGCGGGCTGCTCCATGATGTCATTATCATGCGGGCAAATGTACCGGGCCATGGTGGGAGACAAATCCATCAGGGCCGTAATCGCCCGGCGGGCGCGGCCGACACTCCACTGTTCCAGCCAAAGAGCTACCGCGAATAGGAACGCCACGGCAGCCGATTCGAACCACTCCCCGATAATCATTGCCCCGACAACGGCCACGGTCATAAGGAAGTTCATATCCGGCCGGAGCCTTTTGGCGGCGGAAATGGCCTTGGGAACAACAAACCAGGCGCCCGCAATGACGGCCCCAACATACAGAAGAATTGAGGACAGCGGAAATGCATGTTCTGCGCTTTCGTTGCCTGTAGCCAACATATCAAGGATGCTCCCGTGGAGGAGCCAATGGACGACGAAGCCGAGCAACAGCAGGATTCCGCTGGCACAGGTCATGATCAAACGGCCGCGTTGCTGCCAAAATGGCAAAGGTGCTTGCTTTGCACGCTCGGACCAAGGGATGGCCTTCATGCCGGCGGCGACCACCGCCGCGGCCAACTCGTCGGGGCTAATTCTTGCAGGATCATAGGTGACGGTCATCCGCGCGTTGATGACGTCGAAGTCCATGTTCGCCACGCCCGGCTGGCTGCCGACTTGCTTTTTGAGGATGGCTACTTCTTCAGAGCAATCCATGCCTTGTATCTTATAGTCGATCTTTGCTGACATTTTGGTCTAGTCCCTTATTTCGTTAACGTTCATTGCTGGTCATTGCCAGAACCATTCACACCTTGCAGGAAGTCATTCGGGATAGCTTCTACCCTTTCTTCTGATCTTGCGGTGGATTTTCCGACTCCCAGTGCACGTATATGACGGCAGCCAAGGGACGGTCCACCGTGAACTGGCTGTATCCGACCTGGAAGACATAGGAGGGAAACCGGCGGATCAGTTGGATGGGCGAGCCGGGCAGGATTCCCATGGCCATTAGTTTCTGCACTTCCCGGTCATCCCTTGTGGTCAGGTACGCAACCACGCCTTTGGCACCCGGTTTGCCGTCACAGAGCAGAGAAATCTCCTCAATTCGATCCCCTCGGGCCTTCCTGCAACATTTGCCCCGGGGGATGGGCTTTCCATGGGGACAGGTCGACGGATGCCCCAATAGAATACATATCTTATCATCCAATCCATGCTGCAGTACATGTTCGAAGCGGCAGGCGTCTTCTGGCATGTGCTCGCCCGCCACCGCCAGGACATCGCTGAGCAGGCGTTCGGCAAGGCGGTGCCGGCGCACCACATCCCCCCCGGCAGCCTGGCCGTCACGGGTTAGTCGGTACCTACCGTCGCGAAACTCGACCAGGCCAGCCGACGACGCCTCTCCCATGGCCGCCAGAATCGATTCCTCTTCCGGGTACGTTGCATCTTCGACTTCGCAAGCGTACAGGTGTTCCAAGGCCTCTTCGATCAGGGAATTAATCATTGTTCTCCTTCAGCTTTCTTTTGAGCCATTTGATTAAGCCAGGCTCGGCCGGGACCTCATACCCGCAGTGAGGACACTTGAGCATCTTGCATCCCCCGAAGACCGCGCATCTCTGGCAGGCCTTGCGGGAGGATTCTTCGTCGAACGTTTTGCCGCAGAAGTTGCACCTCATAGCTGAGCCCCCAGCCCATTCAGGATCGCGTTCGCCACAAAGCCGACCACGAAGGCGAGGACTAAAATTCCCGTTGAGGTGAGTAGGGTCAGCTTCCAGCCGCGTTCCTTTTTCATCATGAGGAACTGAGCGATGCAGGGCAGAAACAGTGTCAGAGTAATCGCTGCCACAGCCAGTTGGACTCCGCTCAGGGCTCCGGCCTTCTGGAGGTCGTAGAGCCCGGCGGCCCCGTAGTCCCGGCGGAAGAAGCCGAAAAGGAACGCCACCGCCGCCCCGTCCGGAAGGCCAATCAGGTTGACCACCGGCTCCAAGCCACGGACCAGCAGGTCGAAGATGCCCGTGACCCGACCGACCCAGATGAATACACTGGCCAGGATGAACAGAGGAAGGACCTCTCTGAAGTACCAGACGATCCTCGTGTAGGTCTTCACGGCCACATTGGTCAGTTTCGGCAGCCGCAGGGGCGGCAGTTCCATGTAGAAGCTTGGTCCTCGACCGGGCAGCAACCTTGCCGCCAGCAGCCCAGCCAACAGGAAGATCGTTGCCACGGCACCTGCCCAGACCAGCAGGGCGTAGGGGTGCCCTGCCAGCAGCCCGAGGATGACGCCCAACTGGGCCGAACACGGGATCGCCAGGGCCAGCAGGAACGAGGCAATGACTCTTTCTCGTCGGGTCTCAAGCGTACGGGTGACCATCGTCGCCATGGTATCGCAGCCAAAGCCCAGCACAATCGGGATCACTGCCCGACCATTGAGACCGATTTTCTTGAATACCCGGTCGATGAGCATAGCCAGGCGCGGAAGGTAGCCGCTGTCTTCGAGGATAGAAAACGCCACGAAGAACGTCCCCACGATGGGCAGGATGATGGCCACCGCGTAGCGAACGCCCAGGGTGATGATCCCGTACTGGCCAGCGAACAACTCTCGCAGCGTTTGCCACGGAATCACCGCCTCGGCAGCCCGATTGACCCACGGATTGATCCCTTTCCCGAATACCGTATCTTCCAAGAAACCAACGACGGTCCCAGCCCCGAACTCGCCCACGAACTTGTACAGTCCAAAGTAGAGCACGAGCAATAGCAGGGGAATGCCTGTCAGCGGATGCATACACAGTCGGCTGAGTTTTTCACGAAAGTTCGGCATACCCGGGGCAGGAAGGCTCAGGGCCCGCGAGAGGATACGGTCCGCCTCCCGCTTGGTGGCCAGTGTGGCGTAGTAGTGTGGGGAGTGCTCCAACCTGCCCCGCCCCGCCGAAACTACTGCTCGAACCGCCTCAGTCCGGATAGCGTCTTGTGTCCCGATGAGTTTTTCGATATCGCTGCTGTCCTCCTGGAGCAGCAGCAAAGCCCGAGTCCGCCGGGAGATTCCTCCAGCTTCATCAAGCTGCTCGGCCACTTCGGTAATCGCCTGCTCCAGTTCGCCACTGTAATCGACCTTTTGGCCCGCCGCCGGCTGGACCTCGCCAATCTCCACGGCCAGTTCGCCAATCCCTTCGCCGGTGGTGGCGACCGTCTCGACGACCGGGATGTGCAGCAACTCCCCGAGGCGGCGGGTGTCGATGCGGATGCCCAGCCGCCGCACCTCATCGGCCATGTTCAGCACCAGGATCACCGGCAGTCCGGCCTCGATGAGCTGGAGCGTAACCCCCAGCATCCGCTCGATGTTCTTGGCGTCGATAACATGCAGGACCGCCTGGGCAGGCTCGTTCAACAACAGCCGGCAGGCCACCCGCTCTTCATCGGTGATAGCCGATAGCGAGTACATTCCCGGCGTATCGACCACCTCGAAGCGACCTTCGAGTACCTTTGACCGCCCCCTGGAGACCTCCACGGTGGTGCCGGGATAGTTGGACACCGTCACGTACCGCCCCGTGAGCCGGTTGAACAGAACGCTCTTGCCGACATTGGGGCTGCCGACGATCAGGACTTTGGGCAGTCCGGTACCCGTGTGATTTTGATTCTCGCAGCACTCGCCGCCGATGATTTTCCGAAGCAATGTACCTACGCTCACGGTCACGTTCTCCTATAGGCCGACCAGGCTCTTCTGGCCATCACTTGCCTTCTGGTGAGTTCCCCTAACATGCGGTTACAACTGAGCAGTCGTTTGCCCATGACGTCAAAAAAAAAGATCGCATTAACCCACCTCCACGTGACGAACACCTTCCGCGAACAGGTTGTTGATGTGTTGGTCATCCAGAGTGTAATAGGCGATCTTGCCCTCTTTCCTATACTTTACCAGCCGCTGCCCGCGAAGTAAGCGTAGCTGGTGGGATACGGCCGAACCCGTCAGCCCAAGTATCTTCGCCAGATCGCACACGCACAATTCTTGCCGCGACAGGACCGTGATGATGCGGATCCGCGTCGGATCTCCCAAGGCCCGAAACGTTTCCGCAAGGGCGTTTGTCATTGCTTCGTCTGGCATAGTCTCCAGGGCTTTGCGGACTCTAGAGCTGTCCACGTACTCGACTTCGCACATACCGTTTTCAACTTTTGTCCTGGACTTTGCTTTCACCCAACAGTCCTTTCTGAAACAGTTGCTCATTTGTTTTTATTATATAGAGCCCGTGCAGTAAAGGCAACAAGCTGAACACGCTCAAGTTTGCCGCGGCCATCAGATGTTTGCAGTTAACTACATATTACTAAAGAAGTTATACGTTTATGAAAAATTTTCAGTTCTGGCGAACTGCCCCGCTACCGAGGCCGGTATTCGGAGAAGTTCTGCCCTCAATGGGGCTTTCCTGGTCCTGCAAAAAAATTTCAAGAATACCCTTGACTCTGTAGTATGGTACAGAGCGTATACTATGATGGTGGGAGGAAAAAGGAGTCGCGTTATGGAACCATTCACCATTGGCAAAGTCGCCCGTCATGCGGGCGTTGGCGTTGAGACCGTTAGGTTCTACGAGCGGGAAGGCCTGATCGAAGAGCCGCCCCGGAAGGAGTCCGGCTATCGGCAGTATCCAGAGCAGACGGTCTGTCGGATCCGCTTTATCAGGCGAGCCAAGGAGTTGGGATTTTCTCTTAGGGAAATCAAGGAGCTTTAGTTTGGCGAGTATAGTCT